>JBFKOL010000060.1:0-16513 GCA_041628815.1 Saprospiraceae bacterium
AAGCGTCTCCAGGAGAAATGGGTCCGTCGGATCCTGTAAATTCCCATGCGGATAGTTTCTTGAGAAAATTGTTGTTTGAAACGTAACTTTCCGACTGGTGAATCGTAAGCGTAGTAATGGCCCCATAGATATGGATACCCCTAAAGACTTGTTGATAGTGAATGTGCCTGGCGCCCGTATGATTGGAAAATGCCTGCGAAACGATCCTGGTCTCAACCCAATCTGCCGGCTCATACCCTTCGCTTGAAGCGTAATCCACGAAAACAGCCAGATCGGCCAACTCCTGGCCGTACCCACCAACAACAGTTACCAGCAGTGGCCAGATCCAAACCAATCGTAAAAGCATGAAATTTAGATTAATGATAAATGGAGTAAGAACCCCATATTTCTAAATTTGCATCTAAGATAAGCCAAGCGGTCTTATTGTTTATTGAGGAATCGCATACAGATCAAATTGAAAGGAAAAATTAAAAACGAGCAGCTCATCTATGGCCGAAATCCTATTACGGAAGCGTTGGATGAATCCAGGCATTTCGATCGGATTTTTATCAGAGACAATTTGAGGGGCGACTTTGAAAAGGAAATTCGTCAGGCGTGCCGCGAACGGGATATCCCGCTCAAACGCGTACCATTGATTAAGTTGGACAAGTTGTCCAGGAACAAGAATCATCAAGGTGTAGTGGGTATTGTTTCACCTCTTCGTTATGCCGATCTCGACGACATCATTCCTTTTGTCTATGAACAGGGAGAGTCACCATTCATCCTCGTGCTTGATAACATCCAGGATATCCGCAATGTAGGAGCCATTTCGAGATCTGCCGAGGCTTTCGGCGTACATGCCCTTGTGATCAGTGGTAAAAATGCAGGATCCATCAATGCTGATGCGATCAAAGCATCTGCGGGGACCCTGTTGCGGATTCCCGTATGCAGGCATTCTTCAACTAGTGATTTGTTTATCGTACTCCGCGCACATGGTATTAAAGTAATCGGGACCACAACCTCGGGAGATGACTTCATCAATAAGGCAGAGCTGACTCTTCCACTCGCTCTTGTAATGGGCTCTGAAGGACAAGGCCTTGATCGAGAATTGGAAAAAATTTGCGATAAGACTGTGGCCATACCCATGAAAAGAAACACGGAATCGTTGAACGTTTCCGTGGCGGCAGGCATTATACTCTATGAAATCCAAAGGCGTTACTGGTCATAGACAAAATTCAGAGGCAAAAAGGAATACCATCTCAATATGATTGTAATTCAAAATTGAAAAAACAAATCCCGAACTTTTAGCATGTATAAGTATTTTATCTTCTTCGTTTTCCTGATGTCCGTTGCATGTAAAGCACAGCAACCTACTGCTCTATCCGAAAAAGAATCTTCATCCCAGGAGACCAAAGCGCTATTGTGGAAGATCAGCGGAAAGGACCTGTTGAAACCATCCTACCTGTATGGAACGATACATATTATCGGAAGCGAAGACTATTTCCTGCCAGAAGGAACCCTCGGCGCCATAGATGAGAGTTCGAAAGTAATTTTCGAGATCGATATGAACGATCTCAACGATATTGGTAAAATCATGCCTATCCTGCAGAAAGCATTTATGGATAACAACATAACATTGAAGGATCTGCTGTCCGAGTCGGATTATACGATGGTTAAGGATCACTTTGCAGAATTAGGACTGCCCATCTTTTTTCTCGAAAAAATCAAACCGTTGTTCCTAACTGCATTTGCATCCGGAGACATCAGCCCTGGAGATCTTCAGATGGGCAAGATCAAATCCTATGAAATGGAGTTTAGTGAGATGGCCAGAAACAGCGAGAAGGCAACCGGCGGCCTTGAGACCATAGATTTTCAATTAAGTCTTTTCGACAGTATTCCCTATGCCGATCAGGCCAACATGCTTGTTGAGTCCATCCGGTCAGCTGACACGGAAGATGACCAATTCAGAGAAATTGTAAATATCTATAAGGCACAAGATATCGATGCCATGTACCAAATGATGAAACAGGATGATGGAATAAGTGCATTTGAAGACATTCTGCTCATACGTAGAAACATCAGCTGGATACCTGTGATGGAAAAGGAAATGAAAGAGGCTCCCTGTTTCTTCGCCGTTGGAGCCGGACATCTTGCAGGGCCTAAAGGTGTGATTATGCTGCTACGCCAGGAGGGATACAAGGTTACTCCAATAAGTACTCAAATGAATCCGTGATTTACTGAAAGCCTTCGGCACCTTCTGCGAGATAGGCCCTCAAATCTGACAGCTGTTGTTCAGACATCTTTTCTTTTGTATAGAACGGCATATAGGACTTTTTCCCATGTTTTGGAAAGGTACCATACCGGACAACTTGGTATATGGAATGACGATCGTAAGTACCGGCTTTTCTATCAAGGTGTTTGAGGTTCATTTTTGTTTTGTCCAGGTGCAAAAAGGAATATTTTTTTTGGTAATGGCAGTGCATACAACTGAGCTCATAAATTAATGCTCCATTCTCCGGGTCGCCGTCCAGGCCTGTACCTTTTTTCCGATCCTCTGGTGGAGGAAGTGCAGTTGCCGGACTAGCCAGGGCATATTTGGTCTTGATGAGTTTTAATGCTTCCGATCGGATTCGTTCGTTGTCTACAGCCAATTCGATGGATTCCTTTTCAAGTTCACTTAGCTCGACATCACCAACAGTTAGCTGAAGCTCCCAGAGATAAGCCAACACCGATTCCAGCTCCCATTTTTCCAACTTTCTGCCCTGTGAGCACTCAGTAGCACAAAGTTGAATGGCTTCCCTTATATTGTAGCGTGCCGGCAATACCAAATCTCCGTATTTCTTTTCGTAATCCCCGTTGTAATAGGTTTCCCTGTTCACAGCGCCATAAAGAGTGGTAGCCTGCAAGAAAGGAATGCCATTTTCTTTGGCATAGATCAACCGCGACTGCGGATTCGGGTTGGCAAGGTCAGGATCCTCTATGGTCGTATTATGACAACTGGTACAAACAAAGTGCTTGCTTTGTCTTTTGGCCTTTTTTGATCCGGGAATAGCAGCTATTCCGTCGTGGACCAGGGCTTTACCCACAGTCGCGCTGACAAACGGAATGGAATAATCCGGTCGTTTTTCGGAGTAATCTCCTCCTAATAATTCGATTACTTCAGCCAACTTGTCGCTCTCAGAAAGTTGGATTGATCCTTCATTATGGGAAATGAACCATAGTGATAATCCCATCACAACCCCGTACATCAATTTGATCATAATTCTATAAACTGAATAGTCTTGAAATGGTAAATCCCAACCGGAATTGACCGTCTGCCCAACTGCTCCGCGTATAGGGTATAAAATCTGTTTCGGCTATACCCGTAGCATTGGTCACATTGATTTGGAAAACATGTCCACCGCTTGTATCAAATTCCAGCCCAATGCCAATGGCAGGAAAAAAGTTGTTATCACTGGTCCTGAGATCTGACAAAACCGGAAACGTTCCTTCCACAATCAAACCCATAGCCTTGGACACCTGCAACCGTAAAGCTCCTCCGAGCGATGCGAGATCATTCTGGTCTCCCGATGGCACCACGTTTCTGAAAGTCCAAGCAGTATGGAATTGCGCGCTTAATACTTCAGAAAATTTCCGAGCAAAATGTACACCCAAGTGATAGGTCAATCGGTGTGATCCTTTTTCAAAGAAATTGAGTACTCCTTCGATTTCGCTTTTTTGCATCGTTGAATAGGAAGCGATGCCGACAACGGCCAGGCTGAGCGGGAGGTTGCCATTTTTTTCCTGGTTCATCATCCGGAACTTGATCAGGCCGTTCAAGTTCTGTTTCAATGGACCAGAACCTTTGGTACGACTGATGCCCACCATCATTTTGTCAGATAGACCATATTCAAAACCAATCAAAATATCGGATGCACTTTCCAGACCATACAATGTTGGCCAGCCTCCATTTGTACCGGCGATATCTCCAAATCTGTGCGTTACGCGAAAATCAAGTTTTCGCCCGGGAAGTGTCTCTACGGAATGAGAATTGATGATGCGCGTATCCCTGAATGTCTGTATGACCTTTTCGGGCTGTTGGTTTGTTTCTACTTGTGTACTGCCGTCCAAGACACAGAGAACGGCACCAATCATCAAAATAAAGGATCTCATTAAAACAGATATGCTTATGAAATTTGTAAACTTAAAAAGTCTTTTGAACTAAATTTGCATTCTCAGGATTATATACAATAACTCCAAATTACTCTACTTAGTCTTTAAAACTTACTATATGTATCCAATAGAACTTACCATACCGATGACCCGGGATCTCACTGATTTTGGATTCAAAAGCCTCAGAACTTCTGAAGAGGTCAGAGAAGTCCTTGACGACAAAAAGGGTACTGTCATGCTGGTCGTTAATTCGGTTTGTGGATGTGCAGCCGCCAATGCCCGTCCAGGGGCAAAAATGGCCATGGGGAATGATAAGGTGCCGTCAAAATGCGTAACCGTATTCGCAGGAGTCGACCGACAAGCTACTGAAACAGCGAGGGAGTTTTTACTTCCATATCCTCCCTCTTCTCCAGCCATTGCATTGTTCAAAGATGGTCGGCTTGTACACATGCTGGAAAGACATCACATTGAGGGCCGCTCTGCAGGGATGATTGCAGATAACCTAGTCCAGGCTTTCAACGAGTACTGCTGATTAAGGCAGATTGAGTTTTACCGTACAACCTGTACGATACGGTGCGACTGTTCGCCTCCACCGGATATACTCAGCACATACGTCCCTTGATCGACGTTATGGATAGACAGTTTTACCTGGCTGATTCCTTTTGAAAGGTTGAATGCTGACCATTCCTTTACAGCCCTTCCTGAGATATCCGTTAGCCTGAATTTGGCTTTTACAGGTGTAATAGCATTCATTTCAACCACTAGGATTTGTCTGGCAGGATTTGGAAAGACGGAAAAATCCAGGGATTTCTCCTTGCTGATGGAAATGGCTATAATCTCACTGTATTCAAAATTGCCATCGTAATCGACTTGTTTTAAGCGGTAGTAATAGGTCAAGCCGGACCAAACATCGGTATCATCAAAGTCATAAGTCAATATGCCGGAAGAATTTCCCGCCCCTTTTATCCGCCCTATGGCCTCGAAAGAACCATCCGACCCGGAAGCCCGCTGCAGTTCAAAATAATCGTTATTAATTTCTGT
This sequence comes from Saprospiraceae bacterium, assembly GCA_041628815.1. Classification (GTDB taxonomy): domain Bacteria; phylum Bacteroidota; class Bacteroidia; order Chitinophagales; family Saprospiraceae; genus JBFKOL01. Next base: position 5,173 of record JBFKOL010000060.1, read on the forward strand.
GGCGGTAACCCATGTCAACACATTGACCCTCCTGGCGGCATCATATCTTCCTTCAAAGGAAACGAGATCAACGGGAAGGGCAGGCTGTGTAATCCCAGCATTCAAGCCTAGTATAGTATCGGCGGGGCTAACGAAGAAAGCAGGGGTGCGTCCTGTCGTTGGATTTACATCACTGTCAAACAATTCATTGTCTCCAACATTGGGCGTGACAAAAGTGGGCAGCGAATTGCCAAAAAAGCCAATGGCATAAGATCCTATACCTACATCTCTGAAGCAATAGGCACCGTTTTCGTCTGTATTGACCAATTCCACCACTGCGTCCAAATCGAGGCTGATGAGGCTGACCTGTACATTTGGAAGAAGCATATCGGTGCCCGGATCAAAAATGGAAGCGTTGCCCTGGATAGAATCTCTCCAGACGATACCACATAATACGCCTCCCTGATACATCCCAAAATCTATAGCTGTGCGTTTCTCGCCAGGCGAGACAGTGATTACTGGTGTCGTATTCGGACCGTTCTCTCCATTTGCATCGCTGTCCCTAGAGGTATTGCCCGTAGCCATAGGAGGACTCAGAACATAACCTTCCGGAAGCTCTATTTCGGTATAATAATCGCCTGGGGTTAATCCGTCAAAACAATAAAATCCCGATGTGGTGTCAGAAGGGTTGACCGTTGATACGGTAGTGGCTACCAATGTACCATTCGCGTTGTATATATTTACGACAGCATCATTAAATCCGTTTTCGCTGTCATCACGAACACCATCACCATCGGCATCATACCAGACGTATCCGCCGATACCACTAGAAGTCGTAAAACCGGCGTCGATATTGGTCAGATGTTCGTCACTCAAGACTCCAATGGATCCTGTGAAGCCATTTTCATCGGCATCGCTGTCATTGTCGTCATCACCCTCGTTCGGCAGGGTAAGCTCAAAACCAGGAGGAGCAACGAACTCCACAACATAATTGCTCCTGTAGACATGAAATATATAATACCCGGGTTGTCCTGTATCCGGGTGATTTGTTGTTGTCGTTATACACGAGGGAAATCCGGCAAAGTCAGGTTTGCCATCCCTGTTGAAGTCGGCATAAAGGTTTACTGTGACACCATTCATACCGCGATCTCCACCGTCCTGGATTCCATCCCCGTTTACATCTTCAAAAACAAAATCTCCTATCGTAGAAATTTCTTTTCCCGTAATGGGTTGAATGGCTACACCCTGGCATCCACTGGCCAGCGACACCGTTACCCTGTAAGTCGCAGGTGCATTGGCATCGACAACGATGAAATCCGATGTAGCACCAGTACTCCAGAGATAAGAGTCGTAGACCTCTCCTACCTGAAGCAGCGCGGTCTGTGTAATGTCACATCCCTTAAGATCGAAAAAAATAGTAGGGTCGAGTGCCTCACAGACTCCAATGATCAGGCCGTCACTGATTTCTTTACATCCCCCTTCTATATCCGTGACATTTGAACCAATTTCAAATCCCAATAAGGTCTTGGCGGGGTCATAATTCAATGCAAATGCCACATAGGATCCCACTTCTAGATCTTCGAAATCCGGGTTGTCCTGGATGACCAGGATTTCTCCGGCGTTGTTGGTCAGAAAATACTGTGTGACAAACCCGGGTTCGGTATTACCGCCCGTAGCATTCAATGTGACATCTTCACCGAAACAATAATTGCAATTGTCAATCTCCTCACAAACTGTAAAAGAGTATGGAGCCCCGATATTGAGACAACCTCCGGTAACATTCAAAATATTTTCGTCAACGACTAGATTATCAGGTAAGTCAGAGTTTTTATAGTTCACCGGATAGATAGAATAAAACCCTTCGGTCAGGATGTCGATCTCTGTCTCTGAGAATATGCTCACTATGGTACCCTGCTGATTGGTGAGAACATATCTCGTTGTATAATTTTCAGTGTTGTTCCCTCCTGTGGCGGAGAAGCTGATCGTACCAGTGCTGTAATCACAATTCTGTCCATAAGCACTGAAACCCATCGTACTGAACCCAAAGAGCAAAGCAAACCTCATGATATGATTCAGATTTCGCTCGTAAGACCTTTTCATAATAGTTGATTTACAATCGCTCTTTCAAGGTTTAATTTCTGCTTAATGTAGGAGCTTGGGCCGCACAGGAAGCAAGGCATCCTGTGGTCTGACTGCATCCCGGGTCAAGACAATCGATGAGGCCATCATTATCGTTGTCAAGGGTATCCGAACACAACGTTTCACCGGTTTCATTTCCCGAACCGCATGAAGTGTCAAAACAAGCATCATCACCACTTGCAACTCCGAGATCTCCATAAGCATTTCCCGAAACAGGTTGTATTTCAGAGGCATTGACCCATTCTTCTATTTCAACAAAAAATCCATTGTAGACATCCGTCGTTCCTTCACGTCCCCATGCAGTCTCAAAACAGGTACCGGGATTGTTGATGGCAGCAGATGTCATATCAAAGCAAATCTGGGCTGTTGTCACGAAATCTCCTGAGGTAATGTCGATGTTTCCTCCGGATGCCTGATTGGACAGCAGAATTGAGAAGTCGACAAAACCGAGATCTCCCTCAAATGTTAACGGTCCAAGACCGGTTGCATCTTCGTTCTCTAAAGGTGTCCCACCAAGAATTGAGAGTGGCTGGTAATTGCCGTTGTCAAGACGGGATATAGCGCTGACGAATGTGCCTACACCGGAATTATAAAAGAGGCTGTAGTGCTGATCACCCAGCGAAAAGGACGAACCGTTAGCACGGAGATTGATGTCGTAACATGCTACCCCACTTACACAATCGACATTGCTTAAATCAAGTGTAATGTCAAAAGACTTTTGATTGATTATACACGGATCGATTCCGGCACAACTGGGGTCGTTACAATCGATCAGACCATCAGCGTCATTGTCAATGCCATCACTGCAAGTTGGCGTAGTATTTTCATTCCCGGTGCCTTCACAAATAGAGGTGAGGCAAGACTCCGGGCCATCAGAAGCATCAAGATCGTCATATATATTGGCAATCGCCTCTGTGGTGGAATTGGTTGAAAGCCATTGCGACACTTCAACAAAAGCTGTAGCATAGGGATCGGTTTTACCCATCCTTGCCCAGACAAGACTTATGCATTCATTGGGATCGTCGAGTGCGGCCTGTGAAACATCGAAACACAATTTGGATGTGCTGACCCATTCACCACTGGCAGGAAGATTGATACCACCATTTGACAAATTCATAAGGTCGATCGAATAGTTCAGAAAGCTCAGGGTATTCGCGAAATCAAGGTCGCCGCCAAAGGCAGAGGCGTCCACATTCTGGATATCGGCTGTAAATAGGACTGATGAATATTGGTTCTCAGGAAGAAGGGAAATGCCCGAGCCGCTGATATAGGTAGCCATGGATGCATCGTAATAAATGCGGTAGTTTTGTCCCGCCAGGTTCCACCCTTGTCCGTCAGCAGATTTCAATTGCACCAGGTAACAAATCTGTCCATTGGGACAATCCAAAGCGTCCAATTTGAAACGTATGTCGTACTCCTGGATGGCAAATAAAGACTGGCTTAGAAGCACCAATGCCAGTGCAGTTAGAAAGGTATTCGTTTTCATCATCCAATAATTATGTGTGTGGGCACTCCTGAGAAAAGCACTCTACAAAGTAAAATTAAACATATTATTTAAATATTTAATTTATTACCCGCTTAATTTTAAAATTTTAGGGGCATCAAACGGGTCGTTTGGCGCGAGTGCAAAAACAAAAAACCCACCTGAAGTTTCCTTCAAGCGGGTTTCCTATTTCGCTTTTACTAAACTTTATTCGGTGATTATGATCTGTTCTGCAAATTGACGTCCTTCAATGGGTGTTTGTAGTTCAACGATGTAGGTTGCCGGAGTGAGGTCCGAAAGATCCAGGCGAATTACCCGGCTGCCTTGCTGAACCTGAATTTTCTTCGCGAGACGACCTGCAATGTCCTTGATGAGCATTTCTCCGGTTTCAGGTAAATCTTTCGGAAGCGAAATGCGTAAGAAATCACTTGCAGGATTTGGGCCTATAACGAGACTTCCGGGATTCGGGTCTCCTTTGTATAAGTCCGGACTTACGTTGAGATCAAAGTATTCGACGATATCGAGATGCTTGGTTTTTAATGGCTCTATCCATTCGGCCACTTCCACAAAAGCCGTTGCATATTCCTTGCTTCGAGACTCTCTGCCCCATACCACCGAATAGTCCTTGTCATTTTTGATCAACTTGAATTTGAGTGTTGCCATAGTGGTCCACCCATCTTTTTTGGTCAGCACAACACCTCCGTTGATATCGTCCTTCAGTTCAATTGAGAAATTAGCGAAGCCCAAATTTTTGTCAAAAGCAAGCGCTCCGACATCCGAAGCTCTTACATTTTCAAATTTTTCAAGAAAAATAAGATCATTGTACTTTGCTTCCGGCAATTGAGAAACGGAACGACCTTCATCGAGCTTCAGAACTTCTGAATCATAATATATCCTGTAGTTTTGTCCCGCAAGAATAACCCGGGCATTCATGGTTGTCCTGACTTCTATGTCGACATAGACCGCATTGTTGTCAATGTCAAGAGCACGTGGAAAGAACCGAATATCAATTTGGTTGGTGGCATAGGTGGCGGATACAAAACAGAACAATGCGACCCAAGCCGAAAATGTCGTTTTCAGTCTCATTTTGCCAGTTGATTTAAGGAAAGTGACAAATAGGCGTCACTTTTCCTATAATTAGTCTTTTAAGGTAACATTTTTTCTCTTGCCTTCCATAAAAAAGGCTCAAAATGCAAACCAGTTCGCACTATAAATGTGATCCGACGTAGGGGTCGGATCACATTTTTCAGGCGGTTCAGTTATATCTAATTAAAAACTATGGAAACAGGCTCTTTTAAGGCCTTGCTTTAATTAATTGATCCGTATACACCATTGCTCCTTTTTCATCAAGTATTTCCAGCCGATAAACGCCCTCAGGCCAATTGGTCAAATCATAGACCATGGTTCCACGGGACCTAACCTGGTCGTATACCACTTCCCTCCCAATGATATCTTTAATGATAATTCTCGCAGAAATTTCATTGCTGTCCTCAACTTGAACATTTACAAAGTCAACCACAGGGTTTGGATAAAGCTTGATGGACATGGTTTCATCCAGTCCTGTGACCCTAACCGGATCGGATTTAAAATCGACCACCTCGTTGGTCTCTAAAACTTGTTGACGATATGCTGTGATCCACTCAGATATAGCGACAGAGGCAGATGCAAAATGTGCTGTTCGATCGGGATGAGCCCACGTCAAGTCGAAAGATTGGTCCTTAAGACGTTCAAAACACAAGTCCGTCGTTGTAACCCACTCACCAGAATGCGAAAGCCTGAATATGTTGTTATTCAATTCTCTCCCATCTGTCGATAAGGACAGGAAACCAATGGATCCGGATACCGTGTTCAACAAATCAACCTCGGTGTAGGCCTTGGGATGACCGTGGGATACAATAGACCCCGGCATGAGTTTCGCTTTTGAGGCATCGTAGAAAATGCGATAATTCTGACCAGCTACCGAAATGTCCTGGCCGTGAGGAGATCTCAGCTGAATGGAAAAACAAGCTTTCCGTGCGTCTTTTTTAGCTGCGACAAGTTTAATGTCAACTGTATTCTGCGACGAGCACAAAGAAGTGATAAACAAGACGAAAACGAGGACATTGCCAGCATTCATTTTCATGGTTCGGGTTTAAATTACATATTACGATTCTTTGTAATATGTCAAAAATTGTGCCAGCTTTGGTTTCTTTGGCGATTCAATTGGATCTCTTGGAAACCACGAAATTGTAGTCTCCGTATGAACTTATCCTCGCAGCCATAATCTGGTCATTTTCGTCGTACGCTGAAAGTTCAACATATGCCTTGCCATAGCGAGCCGTTACTTCATCACGAGCGAGTACAATGGTCTGATGATTCTGCTCATCTGCCACGTCAAAGCAAAGTTGCACGACAGCCAGCCAAGGCTCTCCTTGGACCATCCGGATACTACCCGGGCTGCCATCCTGGTAGATCACAGAAAAATTGAGAAATCCCAGGTCTTGTTCAAATGGCAGTGGGCCGGTGCCACTTGCATCTACATCTTTAAGGTTTTGAACCAATTTAAGCGTGTACTCGGACGGTAAAAAAAGCCGGATGTCGTCTGCGCGGAAAGAAAGGTTATCGGAGTTGTAGAACAATCTGTAATTCATGCTTGCCAATTTCAAGGGTGGCATTTCACTGTTGCGCACCTCTAGGTTGAAGCATGTAAAAAATTCTTCTCCGGGATCTACTCGTTCAACCCTAACATCAATACCGGATTGACCAATGAGATTGCATCCAAAAAGAAATATTGACAAAATCGTTGTACCAACCTTCATTTTGATTGAATTCATTTATTGATGCCGGATGATGCCATTTTATGGCGCAATACCGAATTGTCTGTAAAGAAGTCAAAATGGACCAAATCTTCGACGGTTGAAACCTCACCTTGGTACAACATTGATACTCTCGTAAATGCCGTAGCATAACCATCCGTCAGTCCCTTTCTCGCCCAGACGAGTTGTACAGAAGGCTCTGAATGCAAGGATTCAAAGCATATTTCAGCTGTGGGTACCCATTCCTTATTGCCCAATTCACGAAGTTCTTCAGTATTCCCGGAGTCATTGATGCTCAAATTGATAAAACCCAAAGTAGTGCTAAAGTCGAGATTTCCGAATCCACTCGCATCGGAATTGTGTACGGCTTGTATGACCTTTGCTTCACCGTAGGGTCCTCGCGGCAATAATGAAACAACGCGCTCCCTCAAAAATCGAACTTGTGAAGCATCGTAGTAAATGCGATAGTTTTGAGTGCCTAGCTTCGCCAATGAATCATCCTGGTGCAAGACTTGAATTTGGTAACAGTAGTCGGTATGCGATACAGGTTCAAATCGAATTCCTGAATGCACATCCTGCGCTGAAGAATAGCCTGCTAGACCCAACACTAAAAGCACGGTCGAAACGTACCTCTGGAAGATTTTCATCAATTGCTTTTTAGATCCGAAGCCAAATATAATGAATTATTATAATATGTAAAGACATCTAAATCAAGTCGTGAAAAACTTTTCTAATAAAATTTATATTAAATTAATTTATATATATAGAAATCTTCTATATTAGCGCCATGGATGCACGAAAGCCCGTCCTGATACTGCTGGCAGCAGTTTTTTTGGCGGCTTGCGGGGAGCCATCCATAAGTTCTTTGGACAATTATGATATCAATGACTTGCTGGTGCAGGTGAACGAAGAGGACGAGATTTTTGTACAGAAAAACGTCGTGTTTGACTCCATTTTAACCCTTGCCGGCAGAAGAACATTGGAAGGCAAGACAGAGCTTGTAAAAATCAAGCTGTTCTACTATGGTGACAGGGTAAGAGGATACTTCAACCTGTCTGATAAGGACGATAAGAATTTGCAGGTCTTCGGTAAAAGAATAGGCACGTATTGGGTATTTAAATGTGTGACGAAGATCAATATGGAAGAGGCAGGAGGCTATCTTATAATGGAAAATAATAGAAGAGGGATATGGTCGAATGGTCATGTCAATTTTAAGATCGGAGATATTGCATTAACAAAACAAATAACCGATTACAGTTCGCTTACGAACTGGTGAACTTTTAAACTTGGGTTGGTTGGTCTATTATATAGGGTCGGATTTTCCGACCCTTTTTTTATGCCCTATTTTCACAATATGAAATATGGATTTCACAACGATGCTATTGTGCCGGTCAGCGAATTTTATGTACACATTTCAGATCTTTCCATTCACAGGGCGTATGGGGTATTTGATTTTTTTAAGTTAAAGGATGGCACGAACCTTTGGTTGGACTGGTACCTCGACCGGTTTTTCAATTCCATGAAAGCCGCTCTTCTGCAGTTACCCTATACGAAAGCAGAAGTCAAAAACATTGTAGAGAAACTGTACCAAACAAACAACGCTCCTGATTCGTGCATCAAACTTTTATGTACTGGAGGATTGGCACCTGATGGTTTCACACCTTCCGGCATGGTAAATTTCTTTGTTCTCAATTATCCAATTCGCCCCCTTCCTGAAGTATATTACCAGGAGGGTGTTGTCCTTTTATCACGACATCACCGGAGAACTCTTCCCGAAATCAAGTCGATCGACTATTTTTATTCCATTACGCAGATCCCGGAGATGCAACGCCTTAAAGCCATTGACGTTCTGTATCACTATGAAAATGTCATCTCTGAAACGTCGCGTTCCAACATTTTTGTGGTCAAAAACAGCCAAATCTTCACCCCAGCAGATCATATCCTCCAAGGAATCACGCGACGGAGAATACTGTCTGCCCATCAACCTTTTCCTATTGTTCAAAAGAGCATCACTCTTGAAGAATTGTTTCAAGCCGATGAAGTTTTCATAACCAGCACAACCAAAGGCATCCTTCCCGTCAGGCAAATAGATCAAAATATCATTGGCCCGGGGTGTCCTGGACCTGTGACTACCCAGTTGTCAAAGCTACTTGCTGGCTTTTAGCCATCATCTTCCCTTTCCAAATCGAGGATAGGCCAGAACGAGGATCAACATGCAAAATGCACCCAAATAAAATACGGGACTGAATTGATGATGATCTCCCAGAATGACAGCTGCCATGATAATGCCATAGACGGGTTCCAGGTTGAAAATGATATTGGTGGTGACCGCAGTCAGTTTTTTTAAAGCGTAAAGACTCAGGACAAAAGGAAGGACGGTACAACCTACGGCCAGGATGCCTAGGAGCCACCAGTCTCTCAAATCCGGCAGCCACTCAACGCCAGAGCCGACTGTCCACAATACGATCATTCCTATGCTCATTGCACACCAGGCACCCGCCATTTCTATCATTGTGATCCACCACGGGTCAGAACTTTCTATATTTTTCTTGTTCAACACGGTAAAAATAGCCAGTAAGAAGGACGACATCAATCCCACCACGAAGCCCACGTTCATCTCCGTAGGCATGCCGCCTACTACAATCACCATCGCCGGTATCACGCCGAGACCAAAGAAATAATCCCTGCGTCCAGCCTTCTTCCATCCCAAGGCAGCTTCAATCAACATCGTAAACAATGCGCTTGTGGACATGGTGATCAAGGCAATCGAAGCATTGGCCAGTTTGATCGATCCGTAAAAACAAAGCCAATGAAGGCCAACGACCCCACCAATGCCCAGAAACTTCATTGTGGTAGCAAAGCTTGGATTTGCGCTTCTCCTGAGGAAAATCAAGGTGCCCAACACTACAAAACTCAATGCAACGCGCCACCATACCAGTGCAATGGCCGGCAAAGTAATGAGCGCTCCCAGTATCGCAGTGAATCCCCACAATATCACCGCGGCATGAAATTGTAAAAGCGCCTTGTTATATGGATCCATTTTCAGGGGATAACATTGCTCGACAATTCATTTTCAGCATTTAGATTACAAAAGTTTAAATCATTCCGAATGCTATCGGCATTTTAAATTAATTTTACATATTCCTTATCAATCGGATCAACTATGCAAATTAAAGCTGGCGATAAAGCACCTGGCTTTATTCTCTTTGACACAGAGAAAAAAGAAGTTGATCTTGCCGGCTACAAAGGAAAAAATGTTGTTCTCCTGTTCTTCCCACTGGCATTCACCAGAACTTGCACCAAAGAGTTGTGTGCCATCAGGGATAACAAAAAACAGTACGAAGCATTGGGTGCCACTGTCCTTGCCATTTCAGTTGATTCGCCTGCGACCCTTGCCAAATATAAAGCCGAACAAAAATATAACTTCAGCCTGTTGTCTGATTTTAACAAAGAAGTAGCCAGGTCATATGGCGCACTGTATGAAGATTTCTTTGGTCTTCGCGGTGTCGCAAAACGATCAGCATTCGTTATTGATCGCGAGGGGATGGTTCGGTATGCAGAAGTACTGGAAAACGCAGGTCAGATTCCGGACTTTGAAAAAGTCAAAGAAACCTTAAATTCACTTAACTAAATCATTCAAGACTTCCATGGACGCCTTATTCAACTCCCTTGAAAAAAATGACGAGCTTTCTTTACTGGATGATGTTGAGGTCACCGAACTGTCAGAGCTGATTGTTTTTAACGATGACTACAATACCTTTGATTGGGTAATCAAGTGTTTTATGGAAGTTTGCAACCATACTTTTGAACAATCTGAGCAACTTTCGTTAATTGTCCATTTTAAAGGTAAAGCGGTAGTCAAAACAGGTTCATTTACAGATCTCAAACCTATGAAGGACGCCCTTATCGATAGGGGCTTATCAGCGGTCATCGAGACCTACAAGGAAAAACATTAGTTAATCAAGGTCTGTTAGCGGCATATCGAAATGTCGGCATGAGTTCTTTCCCTCACCCTTTTCTCGCCGATGAGTTTGGTTTTCTTGCATACGGCGGAAGCCTGAACATCCCCAGGATGTTATTAGCCTATCATTGTGGCATCTTCCCGTGGTACAGCCGAGGTCCTGTTTGTTGGTTCTTCACATCACCAAGGTGTGTAGTAGTACCCGAAAGGGTGCACATTTCCAAAAGCATGAATAAACTATTAAGGAGAGGGGTCTTCAAAACCACTTTGAATCAACGTTTTGAGGAGGTAGTGGCTCATTGTGCAACAATACGTCGCAAAGGAAGTGAAAGTACCTGGATCACCGGTGAAGTGTACCGAGCATTTATGAATTTACACAAGCTCGGTTATGCTCATTCCGTTGAAGTCTGGTATAATGAACAACTGGCGGGCGGTCTATATGGTCTCGCCCTGGGACGCATTTTTTACGGAGAGTCCATGTTTTCCCTTGTTCCGAATGCCTCGAAGTATGGTTTCATTCACCTTTGCCAATCGTTGTCTCAATCAGGATATAAACTTATCGATTGCCAACAAAAGACAGATCACATGATGTCACTGGGAGGAGAAATGATGTCCAGGAAGAATTTTTGGCAATGCCTAAAAGAGAATATGCTGGCTGATCATCACACTGTGATATGGTCACACTGATCACAATCATTCCCAGTTTATCCGTGGCACCCTCATCGCTAAACATCTTCCCAGGTATTAGTATTGACAGCTGGATTCATTTCCATGGATATTGACGTACTTTTGACATGTAATTTTCTTTGATGATTGATTACAAGAGGACCATTTTGTCCAATGGACTGGTCGTCATTGCAGAGCAGGACACCACGACCAATATGGCTGTGGTCAACGTCCTTTACAAGGTGGGATCCAGAAATGAGTCTCCCGATAAAACGGGCTTCGCCCATCTCTTCGAGCATCTAATGTTTGGCGGCTCAC
>JBFKOL010000061.1:0-16287 GCA_041628815.1 Saprospiraceae bacterium
GCGACTTTGAAAAGAAGGAATATAAGGAGGACCAGGGGAATGATTCCCATAGCGATGATACCAGAATAAAATCCAATGTATCCACTGATGACAGGGGTAGGTGATATCATCGGTATATAAGGTGTGGCAACATGTCCAGCCACCAAAAAACCAAGCCATGCAAAAACAAAGGCTCCGACGATTGCGATCGCCACCACCTTTATTATTGATAAAGTAATCTTCTTACAAATGGAAAAGACACCAAGAAAGATGGCGCCAATTCCGTTAACTATCCTGGCTAATGCATTACTCGTTGAATCAGATTGCTCCTCTACCCTTTTTTTTTTGAACTGAATTCCTTGGTCAGTTCAGAAATGGTGTCGGAGAGATTGTTGATTTCTTCCTCAACTTTTCTGGCTATGTTGGAGACATTGATCTTCTCGCCTTTCATTGCCAGCTTGTCAGCGGAAGTTTTTGCTTTAGGGACTGCAGCCCAAAGTATGAGGTACAATGGTACGGCAATACCCCCAAAAATGAGCCCTACTGCAAAAGCGATGCGTATCCAGACAGGATCAGCGATACCGAAATATGCTGCCAGTCCGGAACACACACCCCCCACTACTACGTCATCTCCATCACGGAACAACCTTTTACCGGTCGTGTATTCCTTACCTGATGAAGTAAACGTAGTATCGCTCTCATGGTCTTCTCCCTCTTCAGCACCAAATTCCTCGGGTCGACCCATGACCGCGATGACCTTATCTACCTCGCGCATACCCACGATCGGTTGGCCCTTTAACTCTTCGTTGAAAAGTTCGGCAATCCTGGCTTCAATATCGGCTATGATCTCATCACATCCTTCAGAAGCTGAAAAATGTTTTTTCACTTTGGAGAGGTACTTGTCCAGCGCATAATAGGCATCGTCATCGATTGTGAACGGATAACCTCCTAAATTGATATTGAATATTTTGTTCATGTCGTTTGTTTCTTTGTTTTTTTAACCACTTTATAAAGCCGGTTTATTTTTTAGATGCTCTTGACTGTGCTTTGGTTGCACCTCTAGTAGGTCGCACTGCTTTGGCCACGGCATCGTTCAATTCTTTCCATGTATCACTCAACCCATTGAGAAAATCTTCTCCTTTGGCTGTAAGATTGTAATACTTCCTTGGTGGGCCACTTTTGGACTCTTTCCACTCATAAGACAGCAAATCCGCATTTTTTAACCGTGAAAGCAGCGGGTAAAGTGTCCCTTCAACAACTATTAACCTTGCCTCTTTCAATTTATTAATGATATCTGATGGATAAGCCTCTTTTTGCGATATAATCGATAAAACGCAAAGTTCGAGGACTCCCTTTCTCATCTGTGCTCTTGTATTTTCGATCTTCATAATGGATCTTTTGATGCCTCAAAATTAACAACTTATATAGTACTATGCTATACAAGGTAGTAGAATTATACAAGGTACTATATGAATGATCATTTTCTGTCGACGAATGAAGCGATTTATCGGCTCTGTTTTCGGTAAGCGGCCGTCAGCTGTCCGTTTTGTGATCGGGATTGATTCAACCTCGGGCCTCCACAACATCACAACACGGCAACTAAAATTTCTTGAATATTTGATTTTTGATTTGCGAATTTAGATGTGTGACCTGACCGATACCCGCGTAACCTGAAACTTGTAACCTAAACCCAGCAACCAACTACCCTACCAGTCGATTCACAATCCCTTGCGAAGCTTCCCATATCTTCTTGCCCTCTCCGGGGTCATAGCACTTTACATCCATCTTCTTCTCCTTCCACATATGAAAGTAAAGTCCCGATCTGCCGGAAACTTCGGGACTTCCTGCGAGGTAGACCACCGGTAAAGCGGCGATCAAAGGGTCTTTGAAGAAAAAATGAAATACACCCTTGAGGACGAGTCTCAGGGCAGGCGGAGCATTCCTGATGATATTGGTATTCACAGGGCCCGGGCACATTATAAAAACTTCCGGTGCCCGATGGGGATTTATAGTGAGCCGGCGGGAAAGCTCGACGCCATAAGTATTCAATAGAAGCTTGTTGTAGCTGTAAAGAGATATAGCACGGTTGGGACTTTTATAGGGTTCAAATCGTCCAAAATGTTCCCAGTCGATGGCACTGGCACCCTGGTGGGAGTCCGAAGAAACCAAGATCACCCTTGCACTGTCCTCAGCAGATGATGCCGACACTGTGTAGATCTTTGCTTTCACCAAAAGATTGATCAACACGAATTTTGATAAGTAGTTGACCATGAACATTTCATCCAATCCATTCGCCAGTTCTACTGCTTTTGGAGTGGTCACGCCGGCATTGTGAATCGCAACATCCAATTTGACGCCATCCTCGACCAGTCCGGTCACAAAATCCGAGATCGATTGTATACTTGTAAGATCCAGGATCCGCAATTCCACTGCATTCGAACTACTTAGCTTTTTTACGGCATGTAAAGCGTCGTCATAATTTTTCCGGCATGCCATGACAACCGTTGCACCCTTCCTTGCTAATTGTACGGATATCCCAAAGCCCAACCCCGAATTGGCACCGGTGACAAGGCATGTTTTGCCGGTCATATCAGGTAGTTTGCGTTCACCTGCACCTTTACTGGAGTTGTAAAAGAGGTCTTTAACACCCGTAAATACGGCTGAAAAAGGGTTCGTAAAACGTCCTTTGCTCCTGCTATTCATTGGGTAAAGTAGCGAAGTGGTACCCGTTTTCCTTGAGCCGACCCGTCAGCTCTGGCAGTACAGGTAAAAATTTCTCTACACAGTATTTCCGGTCGTGAAGCACAATGATCGTTCCATCCTCAGCATTTTTTAAAATGCGGTGCAACAAATCTTTTGTAGATACCTTTGTATCAAAATCACCGGGCATCAAAGTCCACATCACTACACTATTGCTCTGTGATACCCATTTTAGCTGCGACCACTTCAGTCTGCCAAAAGGAGGCCGGTACAGCCGCGAGCCTGACAATCTCCGTCCTTCAAACACATCTGAGTGAAAAGCGTTACCGTCCATTATCCACGGGTTCCGATGATTAAAGCCGTGATTACCAATGGCATGTCCTTTGCTTCGGAGAGCCTGCACAATTCGAGGTGAATTCTTTATATTTTTCCCGGTGAGGAAGAATGTTCCTTTGATCTCTGTCTGTTCCAGGGATTCAATCAAGCTCCAGGTGGAACATCTATCGGGTCCATCGTCGAAGGTGAGATATACTTTAGGATTTTCTCCTCCGGGAGGACCCTTCCAGATCACCCCGGGAATCATTTTTTGTGCAATCGAGGGAGTTTTACAGAAATACCATCGCATAGCGCAGATCATTCTGGCTAAAATTATGTTTTTGTGCTTAAGACCTGCAATCTTTGTGTTCATTTTAAAAGGAATGATCAGATCAATGTCGCAAAACATCCGCGTCCGTTTCGCACCTTCACCCACAGGTCCCCTTCATATTGGAGGTGTTCGCACAGCGCTCTACAACTTCCTGTTCGCCCAAAAACATGGGGGCACATGCATCCTAAGGATAGAGGATACGGATCAGGCTCGATATGTACCCGGGGCAGAATCCTACATTATCGACGCCCTTGAATGGCTTGGACTGATCCCGGATGAAAGCGTGCGCAATCCCGGTGCATATGGTCCCTACCGGCAATCGGAAAGAACAGGTATATACAGTGATCACGTCATGCAGTTGATCCGGGGTGGTCACGCATATTATGCTTTTGACACACCAGAAGAACTCGATAATATGCGGGCTCGCGAAATGAATCGCGGTATACATTCACCTAAATATGACCAGCATGTGCGCAAGTCGATGAAGAACAGCCTTACACTTGATCCTGCCAAGGTTAAGCAACTGCTGGACAACGATACGCCTTTTGTCGTACGGATGAAAGTACCCGAAGACAGGACCATCTCATTTTCTGATGTCATTCGCGGCGAGGTGAGATTTCACACCTCCGAGCTGGACGACAAGGTGATCCTGAAAGCCGACGGCTTTCCTACTTACCATCTTGCCAATGTGGTGGACGACCGGCTCATGCGCATCAGTCATGTAATTCGCGGCGAAGAATGGTTGTCAAGTACAGCCCATCACGTTTTGCTCTATGAAGGCTTTGGATGGCTTGAGGCAATACCGGTCTTTGCCCATCTTCCCTTGATTCTCAAACCCACCGGCAAAGGGAAATTGAGCAAACGCGATGGTGCCAAATTTGGCTTCCCTGTTTTTCCGCTGGACTGGTACGACAAAAAAGAAAAGACTACCTACGATGGGTTCAGGGAAAAGGGGTTTCTACCAGAGGCATTGCTTAATTTTATCGCCCTGTTGGGTTGGAATCCAGGTACCGACCAGGAAATCTTCAACCGTGACGAACTGGCCGAAGCCTTTTCACTCGAAAATATCAATAAGTCAGGAGCGCAATTTGACTTTGACAAGGCAAAGTGGTTCAATCAGCAGTACATATTGCAAATGAATCCTAAGGCACTTGGTGATTTTGTCAAGGATGACATTGAAAATGCTTATGAAATCCAAATTGACCCGAACAAATTACTGACCATCATAGAGTTATTGCAACCACGGGTTGAATTTGTCGATGAAATCGTTGCAAAGGCTAATATCTTTTTCAGAAAGCCCGAGGAACTTGACGTCAAGGTCCTTAGCAAGAAGTACAAATCGGAAAATTATGGTCATTTTCTGCAAATAGTGGACGATCTGCATAATCTATCTTCCTGGACCACAGATGCAATAACTGCCTCGATAAAGGGGCTCATTTCCTCGAAAACCCTGAAATTTGGTGATATTTTACCTCCTTTGCGAATTTGGCTTACCGGTGAAGCCTCAGGTCCTGATCTTTTTACCATCATTCAAGTCCTAGGTCGCGAGGAGAGTATCGCAAGGCTGCGTGAAGGATTGTTGATGACTAAAAACTCTAAACAAGATGCCTAAAAAACTGGATAAAAAAACCAAAGCCGAGGTTCACGAAGAACTAGAAGGATTTGATATCAAGATCGATCCCTTTGGTCAGATGCAAACGAATGTTTCCATCGATGAACTGAACAAGTTTTTAAACCGAAATGTACAAGACAAGAAACTCACAGACCGTGATGAAGAGGAGTAGATAATTGTTCTTATATAAACTTCCCATTCTCGTATATCACCTCACCATCGGCAAGGATCCTTCCATCTCGCGTCATATCTGAGATCAGGTCCCAATGGACACTGGACTTGTTTTTTCCACCGGTCTGCATGTAGCTCTGTCCTACAGCCATATGGATGGTGCCACCGATTTTTTCGTCAAAAAGAATGTTTTTGGTAGGCCGCTGAATGTTGTAATTGGTGCCGATGGCCGCTTCTCCAAAGTAGCGAGCCCCATCGATGGACATAATTTCGTCCAACACCTCTCCACCGCGCTCTGCCGACCATTTTTCAATCCGGCCTTTCCGGACTTCGAAGGTGACCCCTGACACCTCTTTGCCGAAAAATATCGACGGATAGTCAAAATGCACCACACCTTCCACAGAGTCCTCTACGGGACCCGTAAACACTTCTCCGCTGGGCATATTGACTCTGCCGTCACTGTTGATCCAGATGCGGTCCTGTACGGAAAAAGCAATATCTGTCTTTTCGGTTTGATAACGAATGTGCTTTTTGGCGTTCAGCATATCGACGACCATCTGTTGCTCCTCCCTGATCTTTTTCCAAGACTGGCTGGGGTCTTTATCATAAAGATGGCAAGCATTGAAAACGAATTGCTCATATTCTTCCAGCGACATGTTGGCTTCTTGTGCCGCCGCACGAGTGGGGAACTGGCAAAGTGTCCTTCGCATCTCCCCTGAGGCCGTCCGTTTGGACAGCACCTCATTGATTTCCTTGGTGGCACGGGTTCGTCGCTTCCTCGCTTCGGGATTGGCATTGTGCTCCTCTTTAAGGTTGTAGGGTGCCCGGATGTAGAGGAAAGCATCAAAGGTATCGATGACCATCTTACTGATGGGCGATATGTGATCCAACTGTTGAGGAGATGCATTTTCGAGGAAGACCCTTTGTCTCCCTTCAAATGAAAGGTCTGTCTCGGGAAATGCTCCAAGGCGCAATATCTCCCTGTAAACTTCCCTGACGAGGGGTTCGCCCAATGTCGTTGAAGCGATGTAAATCTTTTCTCCTTTTCGGACCTCAAGGCAGTATGTCGCCAGGAGATCGGCGTATTTCTTAAGTATATTCATCTATTATGTTTCCAGCACAATGCCCATCAGAAATTCTTGACCTGGTATGGATACCGGCGTTTGTATTCCCCTTCGATACATGCTTTCAGCAGTACTCTCAAACCATCTATGTTCTCTTTTTCTTTAGCCGAAATGAAAATGACAGGATGATCGTATTGGTTGGAAAGCTTGGACTGTAGGCTTTCCATGATCTCCAGACGAATCTCTTCCTCCAAAAGGTCATCAAAATTTTCTTTCCGGTACTTGTCAATCTTGTTGAAAACAAGGATTTGCTTTTTGTCCGCCGCATTCAATGATTGAAGAGTTTCATTTACGGTGGCGATATGGTCTTCAAATTGCGGATGTGAAAGATCGACAACATGCAATAAGAGATCGCTTTCACGCACCTCGTCAAGGGTGGACTTGAAGCTTTCGATGAGATGGTGAGGGAGCTTCCTTATGAAGCCCACCGTATCGGACAGAAGAAATGGCATCCGTCCAAATACAACCTTTCTCACCGTGGTATCCAGCGTGGCGAACAACTTATCCTCCGCAAATACCTCGGATTTACTTAAGATGTTCATCAGCGTTGATTTTCCGACATTGGTATATCCTACGAGAGCCACCCGGATCATATTCGACCTTCCTGAGCGTTGGGTCTTGTTTTGTTGGTCAATTTTCTCAAGCCGCTTTTTAAGCCTGGCGATCTTATCTCTTACGATTCGCCTGTCCGTTTCAATCTCTTGTTCCCCGGGTCCTCTCATACCGATTCCACCACGTTGGCGTTCCAGGTGCGTCCAAAGCCCTCGCAGACGGGGAAGCAAATACTGCATCTGCGCCAGCTCTACCTGTGTTTTTGCCTGAGCCGTCCTGGCACGGCTGGCGAAGATGTCTAGGATCAAACTTGACCTGTCTATGATCTTTCTCTTAAAAGATTTTTCTAATATCCCGGTTTGTTTCGCCGTGAGATCATCATCAAAAATCACCAGGTCAATATCATGTTCTTCGATGTAATCAGCTATCTCGTGTGATTTACCCTCTCCAATGAATGTCCTGGGATCGGGATGATCCATTTGTTGTATGAAGATTTTTTTTGTTACAGCACCTGCTGTTAAGGCGAGGAATTCCAGTTCGTCGAGAAATTCCCCGACTTCCTCCTTCGTCTGATCTCGTTTTACAACTCCCACTAAAACCGCATTTTCAACACGTTTTTTAACGGTAGTGCTTTTCTGTTTTCCAATTTGCCAACTATCAGACATAATGATTTTTATCTTGGTATCAACCATGCTTCGGGATCCACTTGTACCTGACCTTTCCAGATCTCGAAATGAAATTGTGGTTCATCTACGGTAGACAGCTCGCCTATTTGCTGTCCGGCATCTACCACATCCCCTTTGGCAACAGTCACGTTGTCCATTCTATAGTACGCAGTGTTCCATTCACCGTGGTTGACAATTACTATATACCGGTACGACGGCTGAAAGGTCACTATCAGCACTGTTCCGTTGTGAACGGCGTAAACCTGTTCCCCTGGATGGCACAACAAATCGATACCATTGTTCTCGACCGTCACATCGCGCAGGGTAGGATGCCTGTAAGTGCCAAAGGAACTGGTGACCACTCCATTTCTTACAGGCCAATCCATCCGTCCTTTCAGATTTGCAAAATTAGCAGAAAGTTCTTCGTTATTCAAAGAACTAAGCGTGGATGCCACAGCTACATTCTCTTCCCTGATTACATCACCTATCAAAGCATTCAGGCGCTTTCTCTCGTCCAGTTGTTTCTTGATTTGGCTACGAATAAATTGTTCATCTTCAGCCAGTCTGCTGATGACCTTTACTTTTTGATTTTTTTCATTGCGCAGCTCATTCATTTGAAGGGATTGCTCCAGTGCCAGTTCACGCTGACGTTTTTTCAATTCACTGAGATAGGATAAGGTATCCCTTAATGAGACCATTTCTCTTCGGACAGACGACATTTCCTTATTGATGGATTCCCTCACTTGCCGGAATAATTGCCATTTGAGCATTGCCTCCTGTAAGGAAGATGAGGACAAAATGTGCAACCAGTAGTTCTGTGATAATTTGTAGTAATAGCTCATCCTCAGATTTTGCTCTATGGCTTCACGTTTTTTCGACATTCGTTGATTGAGGTCACCTTCGATGAAAGCAGAATTGACGATCAGTGAGTCTATAAGAGCCTCTTCTCTTTGGAGGCCTACAATGAAGCGTTCTCTGGTCTGGATTTTGCTTTCGACCAGGGTCAGCTCGTCAGCCGCATGAATGCGTTTTTGCCTGGCCCGATCGAGATTTGTATCGAGCAGTTCAATATGTTCCTGTAGCAACTCCCTTTGCCTCTTGTATTGTTCGACCGTTTGCCCGAAAGCAGCCATACCGAATAAGCTAAGGCAAACGGATGTAATGACTGGGTAGTTCAAACGGAATGGTTTTGGGTACGTCAAATTCTATATTCGATAAATTAAAGGTAATGGTTCCCGAAGTGCCATCCGACATTACGACTTCGAAAGCCTTTGTGGTAGCAATACGTTCACCATTGTAATCTTCCATTTTACCGATGATTTGTCGCCCGGTATTGTCACGCAGCGCAAGTTGCGCTAGAAAAAAGGATCCGTCAAGTTGGTATTCGTATTTTTTTAGTCCATCGCGGAATGCCAGTTCATGGAAATATTCGCTTCTGTATCTGTTGACGCTGTCTTTGCGGGGTATGGGGTAATTTCCCACGACAAATTCCTGAAGTTCACTGAATGACACATCGAGGTCATAGGCGTCGAGCAACTCCTGCAAAGTGCCCGATTCGTACATTTTGTCAATGCGATATACGATCCAGAACGAGTCTTTTCTAATGAGTGCCCTTGAACCTTCAATACTCAGCTTTTTAAAATTCATCCAAATGAGACTGTCTTTGATCATCCTTATGTTACAGCGACCCCCCATCTGCATCTCAGGCCCCTCAAATTTTATCCTGGCTTTCGCCGAAAACCATATATAGTCTATGGCACGTGATTGGAGGCTATCGATGATGGTTTCAATCTCAACAGGCTTTACTTTAACGAGTTTTTTTGTGCTCGCACAGGAATACAACGACAGAGCCACCACCGCCATCGATAGATATTTCAAAAACATGTCAAGTGGATTGAATCTTCTGAGTCAGGCGATCGCGATTACCACCCATTTCTATCGCTCGTTTCCACATCGAATCGGCTTGCGATTTTAATCCTTTCTTGAGCAAAAGATCGCCGGCAAACTCATAGACTGAAGGATCCTTTACTTCGGATTCCTCGATGTAATTGCGGATGATGTCCCACGCCTTTTCAGTATCACCTTCAGCTTCCATAATACGGCTCCTGAGTACTGTGGTAGGACCGCTCAATGTCCCTCCTGGTCCGCCGACGAAATGAGCTTCATCAGCCATCCGGCGCGCAGCAGTAATGTTTCCCTCGGAAAGAGCACTCATGCCGAGAAAATAATAAGGTCCAGCTTGGTTTGGATAATAATCCAACGCTTCCTCGGCAATTGCGTTAAGATTCGCAAATTGTCTTTCCTCCAGCAGCAGGAACATGAGTTGTTCCCATACCACATATACGGACTTATCAAGAGACAAGGTCCGTTTGTAGGCTTCGATGGCTTCATCGGTCCGTTCAGACAATGCAAGTACATCTCCCCGTATCGCATGGCTTTTAGCTTCCCCTGGATAATCATGAACGAGCATACCTGTCCATAAGAGCAATTCAGAAGTAATTGAAACATCACCTGATTGAGTAAGGCGGTTCAGAAGGGGTATGAGTACCGTAATTTTATGGTCAAGTGAGATTCTTTCATCGGCTATCAAAGCAGATATGCGCTTTGTTTCGGATTGACCATCTTCCCCCTCCTCAAGTTTTCGAATTGCGAGTAGGACGAATTCGTTGGAAGGTTCTCTTTCGAGGACTTCCTTGTAAGCTTTAAGCGCCTTTTTACCATATCCACGGGCTGCATAAAAATCGGCAAGCTCCAGCCTCAGAAACACATCCTCGGGCTGTGAATTTATCAGCTCTTTTAATTCCTTCTCCGCATTGCCGTCTTCCCCAAGCGAAATCCATATATCCACCTTGGACAGAATCATGTCGGGAACCTTCCCAAACCTCTCCTCCAGTTCAGTATAGGCTGCAATGGCTGCTTTGAGATCACCGGCCAAAGCCAGGTTGTCGGCACATCGTTTGTACAGTCTGATATCCCCGGTAAGATGCGCAAGCTTGCCAAAAGATTCAGCGGCATCTTTATAATCCTGTGCCCATTCACATATCTCCCCATATGTCATGAGATACCATTTTTCACCGGGTTCATACCTGACGGCCTTGCTCCCATGGTCCTTGGCTTTGTCAAAATCTTCCTTTGCCATGTAAATCCTGGCCAAATCATGATGAATGGTTGCATTCAAAGGATCTTCTTTGAGCAGGCGGTCGTAGATAGCAATGGCTTCGTCATACTTAGAAAGCAACTTCAACTTATTCGCCTCCACGAATAAGGCCTGCTTCTTCATCTCTTCCTCGCTGTATCGCTGACCATTCAGTGTGATGGAAAACAAAATGAGCAAAAAAATCGGCAACATTCTATGCATAAACATGACTATGAATGAAAAACGACGAATGTCCCGCTAGATTGCCAGAAACTATTCAACGATGGTAATTTTCATCATGTTGGTCCTGAACCTGCGATGCAACGGCATGGCACCAGTGTTTATGATGGCATCGCCTGCCACGACAATTCTCTTCTCTTTCAATATTTCTATGATATCCTCGATGGTTTCATCTGTCGAGGTAAACTTGTCGTAATGGTAACATCGCACACCCCATACAAGGTTCAGTGTACAGAGCATGGTGTGTGAGCTTGAGAATATCGCAATCCTCGATTTGGGCCTGTAGCTCGAGGCCTTGAAAGCCGTGTATCCAGAAACGGTAATACCTGTGATGGCCACCGCCCCGATATCTTCTGCCGTCTTGGCAGCGGTAATACAAACGACATCGGAATAATAAGTCGCCGATTTCGGATTGGGTTTGGGCCGTTTTGAGGTCAGTTCGTAATTCTTTTCTGCCTCGGTAATGATTTTGTTCATGGCCCTTACAGTTTCGGCAGGATAGTCTCCCACAGATGTTTCTCCGGACAACATCACCGCATCCGTTCCATCAAGCACGGCGTTGGCCACGTCCGTAATTTCTGCCCTTGTCGGAGATGGATTTTTGATCATGCTGTCCATCATCTGAGTAGCTACAATTACGGGTCGAGCACGCTGAAGACATCTGCGGATGATATTTTTTTGAATCGAAGGCACCATTTCCATCGGTACTTCTACGCCCAAATCACCCCTGGCGATCATGATGGCATTGGATGCCCGGATGATAGATTTTATGTTCTTTACAGCCTCGGGTTTTTCAATTTTGGAGATGATTTTTGCCTCATGGCCATTTCTTTCAATCAAACTGCGCAGCTCAAGGATATCACTTGGTTTTCTGACAAATGACAGGGCAATCCAATTGATGGGTTGGGTAAAAATGAATTCCAGGTCTGCCAGATCTTTTTTTGTTAGGCAAGGCAGCGAAATACTTGTATCGGGAAGATTCACCCCTTTGTTAGACTTCAGAATACCTCCGTGAATGACTATCAGGGTCACTTCGGAAAGATGATCTGTTTCCACCACTTCCAGCACTATTTTTCCATCGTCGCAAAGTACCCTGTCTCCCGGATTGACATCGGTTACAAACTGTTCATATTTGATTTGCACTTTTTCCTTGTCCCCTATACATTCCTCGGTGACAAATCTGATGGTGTCACCATGATCCAATGGAATGCCTCCTTCCTGCACCTTGCCCACACGGATCTTTGGTCCTTGCAGATCGCACATAATACCGATGTGGTGGTCATAGGTCTTATTGATCTGGACAATCCTTTCGATCACTTCCCGGTGCTCATCATGGGTGCCATGTGAAAAATTGAGACGGAAGACATCCACACCTTCCGCTACTAAGTGGGTAAGCATCTCAAAGGAGCTCGTGGCAGGTCCCACGGTGGCAATGATCTTCGTTTTCTGATGGTCGATCCTGTTCATAGGCTGTAGTTGAAATAAGCCATCAAAATTAGAAAAAGTAAATTACTGGAACTTTAAATTGTCCAGTTCACTTTTAAACTTGTAATTTTGCGTTTCATTTAAAAACCAATATCATGGCAGAAGTTGCTGCAAAAATTAAGAAGATCATTGTTGACAAGCTAGGTGTAGAAGAGTCAGAAGTCACCAATGAAGCCAGTTTTACCAATGACCTTGGTGCGGATTCTCTCGACACGGTCGAGCTTATTATGGAATTTGAAAAAGAATTCGACATTTCTATTCCCGATGAAGATGCAGAAAAGATAGAAACGGTAGGGGATGCCATAGACTATTTGAGCGGCCTTAAGTCTTAAGGATACCAATTTACATTTTGGACATATCCACAAACTTTGGACAAAGTTTGTGGATATTTTGTTTTAGCTGTTCTCAAAACGATATTTTTATGCTATGAAGCGAGTGGTTGTAACAGGTATTGGAGCTTTAACGCCCATTGGCAACAATATTAAAGAGTACAGAGATGGGCTCTTTAACGGAGTAAGCGGCGCAGATAAGATCACACATTTTGATGCGAGTGAGTTCCGGACGCAGTTTGCCTGTGAAATAAAAAATTTCAATATAGAGGAATTCATGTCGAGAAAGGAAGCCCGTAAGGTGGATCCTTTTTCACAGTATGCAATGGTAGTATCTGACGAAGCTATCTTAAACTCTGGTGTCGATATCGATAAGCTGGACAAGAGAAGGGCCGGCGTTATTTGGGGTAGTGGTATCGGAGGATTCGAGACACTGGAAGCAGACATTTCGCAGGCTGCTACGAGTACCGGGCCACCGCGGTATAGCCCTTTTCTCATACCCAAGCTGATTATAGATATTGTACCTGGCCATATTTCCATCAAGTATGGTTTGCAGGGCATCAATTATGGTGTTGTCTCGGCCTGTGCTACTTCTACGCATGCCCTGGCATGTGCTTTCGATGCTATAAGGATAGGACGCGCCGATTTTGTGGTAACCGGCGGATCTGAAGCTGCAGTTACCAAGACTGGTGTAGGAGGGTTTAGTTCTATGAAGGCCCTGTCTCCAAGAAACGATGACCCGAAGACCGCATCGCGTCCCTTCGACCTCGACCGCGACGGATTCGTACTTGGTGAAGGTGCCGGTGCGCTGATTCTAGAGTCGCTCGACCACGCTAGGAAAAGAGGCGCCCATATCCTTGCGGAACTGGCAGGAACGGGTATGACAGCCGATGCTTATCATATTACTGCACCGCATCCAGAGGGCATAGGCGCCATGCATGTGATGCAGGATGCGCTGACCGAGGCCCGCATGAATCCGGAAGACATCGACTACATTAATGTCCATGGCACTTCCACTCCTCTTGGCGATATTGCAGAATCAAAGGCTATCCAAAAAGTCTTTGGCGACTCTGCTTACAATCTGAATATTAGCTCAACCAAATCCATGACAGGACACCTGTTAGGTGCTGCCGGAGCTGTTGAGGCCATTGCAGGCATCCTCGCATTGTCAGAACAAGCCATACCTCCGACCATCAATCATTTTACAGATGACCCAGAAATCGACAACAAGCTGAACTTTACTTTCAACGAGGCACAGGAAAGAAAGGTGGAAGCCTTCTTGAGCAACACTTTTGGATTTGGTGGTCACAATGCATCGGTTATATTTAAAAAATTTAAAGACTAGCGCTATTAAGTGATCCGGGAGACTTACAACTATTATTTCTCACAAGACAATGACCTTGCAAAAAGGCTCAGACAAATCCTGGGCTTTACCCCCAAACGTCTGTATCTGTACAAGTTGGCATTTTACCACAAATCGATGAATAATGAACTCACCCAAAACAACCAGCATAACGAAAGACTAGAATACCTGGGTGACTCCATCCTAAGCTCGATCGTGGCCGAGTACCTATTTAAAAAATATCCCAATAAGAACGAGGGATTTCTTACCAAAATGAGGTCGAAGATCGTCAAACGAAGGACACTGAACGGGCTTGCAAGAGAAATGGGGCTCGACCTTATCCTTATCCATTATTCCCAAGGCAAGATGAGCAGCTCGATGCTGTGCAATCCTTTTGAAGCATTGATTGGTGCGATCTATCTTGAAAGAGGATTTGTGGATACAAAACAGTATGTCATCAACGAAATACTACTGAAACACCTCGATATTCACACTTTAGAAGACAAAGATGACAACTATAAGAGCCGTCTTTTGGAGTGGGGTCAGAAAAACAATATCGACATAGACTACAAATTGCTCAGCAAATACAAGCAAGAGAAAAGGGACCGGTTCAAGGTCGGTGTGTTCATCAATGGTGACGAAGTAGCGAAGGCCGACGACTTTAACAAAAAATCTGCTGAACAATCTGCCTCTGAAATTGCTTTAAAGAAGTTGAATATCTCTTAGACTCCATGGATTCTCTTACGCAGATCACACTCGGCGCTGCAGTCGGGGAGTTGGTTCTTGGCAGAAAAATTGGCAATCGTGCCATGTTCTGGGGAGCTGTCGGCGGCACGATCCCAGACCTGGATGTTTTCGCAGGATTCATTGTCTCTCCTTTAACCGATCTTGCCCTTCACCGGGGTTTTTCACATTCCATTGCCTTTTCCATTGTGGCAGCTTTATTCCTCGGGTATGTCGTGGAAGGCGTCTACCAATCGAAATATCACAAGTATTTTGGTTTCATCGGCTGGCTGATGATACCCGTTGCAGTCATTTATTTCGTAAGACGCATTTTCCTTGAGGGCAATCCGTCTGCGACGGCACTGGTGCTCATCTTCGGACTGTTGATCCTCTATCTCTACAGGCGTTATTTCAAGAGCCCCTACCAAAAACCTGATGCCACAAGAAAAGAATGGCAATGGCTCTTTTTCTGGGCCTTTTTTACCCATCTTGTTCTCGACAGTTTCACCACGTACGGCACACAGGTCTTCCAGCCTTTCTCCAATTACAGGGTGGCATTTAATGCCATTTCTGTTGCAGACCCCTTATACACTTTCCCTTTTTTAAGTTGTGTAATCGCCGCCGCCTTTTTTGGTCGCGGGAATACCTGGAGACGTAAATTGACTTATATAGGTATTGGATTGAGTTCGGCATATCTCTTGTTCACCGTGGTCAACAAGCAGCGAATCAATGCCGTCTTCCGCAACTCGCTGGAAGCCCAGTCGATCGAATACACAAGGTATATGACTTCCCCAACCATCCTGAACAATGTGCTATGGTACTGTCTCGCTGAAACCGAAGACGGGTATTGGCATGGACTCTATTCCCATTTTGATAGTGAAAAAAAGGTCATCCTCGAATTTACACCAAGAAACGCGGATCTCATCGATGCAGTCCCTGGTGACAGGACTTTGAAGGTGTTGAAATGGTTCAGCAACGACTATTATACGATCACTCCTTTGGAAGGTGAAGAGGTACAGTTTAACGATATGCGTTTTGGCGTATTTGACTCGGACAGTGAGGAAAAGACCTATATTTTCAACTTTCCGATCAGGAAAACCGCTGAGGGCACCTATGTCCTCGACGATGTCAATGGGGGACCGCCCCCCGGTGACCGCCAGGAAATGCTCGCCACCCTGTGGGAAAGGATCAAAGGGATTTAGGGATTGAAGAATTTAAGACCCGACTGCCACGCAAGGCTCTATCATTCACCAATCCTTACTACTTTGAAAAACAATTATTAGTAAACTGAAAACGGTCAACGCCATTTAGGCATGTGCAACTTGTAATCGGTAATCGGTAATCGGTAATCGGTAATCGGTAATCGGTAATCGGTAATCGGTAATCGGTAACCAAAAAATATGAGATATCCGACATGTGATTTTCATTTTTGAATGGACCGAACCCCACAACTTCACAACTTCACAACTTCACAACTTCACAACTTCATTCATAATTCAAACAGTACAGAGATATTGCATGCCTCGATTCAAAGACTCTGAGGGGTCTTCCCTTCTCGGTTTCCTCCGGCGCGCTCCTGTAAC
>JBFKOL010000062.1:0-16286 GCA_041628815.1 Saprospiraceae bacterium
ATAGCAGCATTTGAACCGCTGGCCTCATTGCCATGAATCGAACAGCCCTGGTAGATGACCACCGGCATATTTTCGATGTCGATATCATGGCTGATCGCCGTATTGGTGAGATTGACGTGATTCTCACGAATGTCTTCGATCCGGTCGTGATTGGACGGAGAGGTAACCACCAGATGGATCAATGGCCGACCTTCGTGGCTCCGTGCATGTTCAACTGCCTCGATGCGATCTGATAATTCGGCCAATTTTATAGCGTAGAAATATAATTTATCGTGTGTGATGTGCCACTCACCTACTTCATGTCCGGTAAATTCCTTGGGTGTAGGAATATTCTGATCGTATGCAATATCTGGCAGGTAATATTTCAAATCAACTGTTTGGGCAAAAAGCCCATGGCATAACCACGTAAAGAAAAGAAGGGCATAATGACTTTTCATGAAGTTTGGTTTAGCCGCCTAAGATAGGAATTAATCAAGTGAACCTCATGTCCAACAGTACTTTGAAACGGGTGATTTTGCACAGAGGCAGTGGGCTTAAAATCCTTAAGTCCCGGATAAAAATGCAACTTTGCATCATAATAACACAAGCCATGTATCGCTTAGGGTTCTTGATCATTGTTGCGGCTTTTGCAGCCATCCTTTTTTTGAATGTTTTTTTCCGGGTAAAAATCTTGAGGCTGTACAGGTACCTGGTGCAAAACAAGGTCAACTTTTCCACGAGGCACTTTTTTAATGAAAACAAAATGCGAGAAGAAGTATTGATACAATATCCGGAGCATGAAAAGGAGATTCTGGAATTCGTCAACCTGATCAAACGATCCATGACCATGGCGAGTATTCTTATCGTTGTAATTATAGCCTTCGGATTACTTTTAATGCGCAATCGTTGAAACTAAAGCATGTCTAAGCGTACTTTGCCATGGATATTATTCGCAAGCGACTGGGTGATTTGTATTGTCGGTTGGGCCGTATTTTTTAGTTACAGAAAAACGGTAGAAAATCCGGGATTTGAATATTTGGCTATAGTGGATGATGTCAACTTTTTATATGGTATCTCAATCATACCTGTATGTTGGCTAGCCTGGTTTGGTTTTCTCGGGCACTACGAGCGTCCTCATTTCAGGACTTTTGCACAGTGGTTGAACCAGACCGCTCTGGCAGTATTTTTCGGTGGATTGGTTTTGCTTTTTACAGTTTTGATTGATGACTACACATTAGACTATGTGACCTATGTAGAATCTTTTACCGTATTGATAGGTATTCACCTGCTTCTTTTATTAGTGGTGCGTTTACTATTATTTGGGTGGTGGCAAAAGGTTTCAAAAAGCAAGCATCATCAACTCAAGGCACTTTTGTTTACGAACCACAAGTTAAAGAACACACCAGAACCACCTTTGTCAGTTGATTTTATCAGTACCCGCCTGATTTCCGATGAGAAAATTTCATTGAGGAAATTACTAAACTACGATTTTGTCTTTGTGCATACAGAAGATTCTCAGGAATTGGAAAAAGCGCTACAGGTTGTGGCAGGAACCGGGGAAAGAGTTCCCTTGTGTATTTCAGATGAAACTTATCGGTCTTCCTCCAGGGAATGGAGTGTTGCGCCTTTACCGGGAAATCGCTGGCTAACGACAAGACAAAAAGGATGGTCTCCATTTGAGGCAAATTTAAAAAGGTCAATGGATGTACTGGTGAGCATGAGTTCCCTGATCTTTTTGTCACCGTTATTCCTGTACTGTGCATGGAGAGTCAGGGGATCGTCCGAAGGTCCAATATTTTTTACTCAGGAAAGGGTAGGGAGGTACGGAAAGACATTTGATATCGTAAAGTTTCGATCAATGGTGGTTGATGCGGAAGTAGATGGGCCGGCGCTATCTTCGGATGATGACCAGCGGCAAACCGATTGGGGTCGTACAATGAGGAAATGGCGCTTCGATGAACTTCCCCAGTTTTACAATGTTATGAAAGGCGACATGTCGTTGGTGGGTCCTCGCCCGGAGCGGCCCTACTACATATTGCAACTGAAAGACCTTGTTCCCGGATACGAAAAGATCCTTAGGGTCAGGCCAGGAATTACATCATGGGGTCAAATCAAATATGGATACGCCTCATCGATCTCTGAAATGGTTCAAAGATTGCGATACGACATGTTGTATGTTGATAACGTATCTATATTACTTGATCTGCAAATTCTTTATCATACTTTCAAGGTGGTTTTAAAGGGAGCGGGAAAATGAAAAAGAAAATGCGGATTTATGGATTGATCGGATACCCTTTAAACCACTCGTTTTCTCCGGGTTATTTTAGGCGTAAATTCGAAAAAGAAGGAATTGATGACGCAAGTTATTCTTTATTTCCATTGCGTTCAGTGGAAGAATTTACTACCCTTGATGGCAATATGAGAGGCCTTAATGTGACCATTCCATACAAAGAAAGTATTATTCCATTCCTCGATGAACTTACTGAAGAAGCGAAAGAAATCGGGGCAGTGAATACCATTTTATTTCAAAATGGACGGACTACAGGTTATAATACAGATGTTTTTGGATTCAGAAAATCGCTCGAAAATGCACTAGAAGGTAGAAAACCTGCTAAGGCATTGGTTTTGGGCACAGGAGGTGCCTCTAAAGCTGTCCTTTATGTCCTCAAGAAAATGAAAATCGGTGTCAACCTGGTATCGAGGGGAAATGGGTATTTGAAGTACGATGAAATCAATAAAAAGATCATGGATTCCCACAGGTTGATCGTAAATACAACACCCCTGGGCATGTACCCAGACACGCATAATTGCCCGCACTTACCCTATCACTTTTTAGGGCCTGACCATATCCTGTTCGATCTCATATATAATCCTGAAAAAACCCTATTTTTGGCGCAAGGCGAAGCCCGATCTGCTGTCATCAAAAACGGTTTGGAAATGCTCGAACTGCAGGCTGAAAAATCCTGGGAAATCTGGAACCAAAGAGATTGAAGAACGTATATGAGTGAAACTGCTAAACTGTCGGTGCCTGACTTTGGCAATACCCAAATTGCATTCCAAAATAAAACTGACAAGGAGCTGAAGAGGACAGAATGGCTCTTCAAAATGATGAACCAATCCTTGCTCGTCGACTTAGGTACGCCATTGACCAGGCTGGCCCTTAAGATTCATCTTCCATTGGTCAAGCACCTTCTTAAGGAAACCATCTATAAACAATTCTGTGGAGGTGAGTACCTGATGGATTGTCAGGATGTGATTGATCACCTTTACAAATACAATGCGCTTAGTATTCTTGACTATGGTGTGGAAGGGAAAAGCGACGAAGAAGATCATGATAAGACCAAGAATGAATTGATCAATGCGATCAAGTTTGCTGCATCCAACAATTCAGTGCCGGTTGTAAGTACGAAGCTGACCGGGCTTGTCGACAACGATATCCTGATCAAGAGACAAAGTGGAGAACCCATGAATGTCAGGGAAAAAGGACTCTATAAAAATTTTGTGGATCGCGTTGATGAAGTATGTGAATGCGCTTTCAAACACAAGGTCGGGGTGTATATAGATGCAGAAGAAAGCTGGATGCAGGATGCGATGGATGAAGTAGTCAGAACCATGATGGAGAAATACAATGTGGAGGAAGTCATTGTCTCAAATACTTATCAACTCTATTGCAAAAACAAGCTTGACCAATTGAAGTCGGATCATCAAAAAGCGCTTGCAGATGGATATCTTCTTGGAGCCAAACTGGTGAGAGGAGCCTATATGGAAAAAGAAAGAGACCGGGCGATAGAAGAAGGATATCCATCTCCTATCCAGGATAAAAAAGAGGATACAGACCGGGATTTCAATGCGGCTCTGATGTATTGTCTCGATCACTACAAAACCATATCCTTCTGTTGTGCAAGCCACAATTCAGAAAGCAACCTGCTCCTTGCAAAAGAAGTAATCAAAAGAAATCTTCAGAGAGATCACAGGCACATCAACTTTTGTCAACTTCAGGGCATGAGCG
Organism: Saprospiraceae bacterium; assembly: GCA_041628815.1. Taxonomy (GTDB): domain Bacteria; phylum Bacteroidota; class Bacteroidia; order Chitinophagales; family Saprospiraceae; genus JBFKOL01. The sequence goes on from JBFKOL010000062.1 coordinate 3,989, forward strand.
ATCACATTACTTTCAATCTCGCCATTTCAGGTTTCAATGTGGCTAAATACATTGTTTATGGCCCCGTGAATGAGGTCATCGAATATTTAATAAGGCGTGCTGAAGAAAACACTTCGGTCAGTGGTGGAATGAGTCGCGAACTTCAACTCATATCCCAGGAAATCAAACGGAGAGGATTGTAATTTGGCCTTAGGCGGTTATGAAAAAAAAGTTCCTGTACTCAACAAGACTAGGGTGCATGCTTCAATAACCTCTATACCTTGTTCATCCAGATGAGCATAGATTTGCGGATTCTCCGTACCGGGATTGAAAATGACTCTTTCGGGATGGAGATTATGCAAATAAGAAAGTATTTCATCATGCAAGGCTGGTCTGAGATACAATGATACGGTATGAACATTTTCTACGAATGGTGTGCCCGAAAGAATAGGTAAATGCATGACAAATCCTTGACGATTTCCCACGGCAACCACATTGATGTTTTGATGCAACATCTTCCTCACGGCGATGTGTGATGCTCTGTGTGGTTTGTTTGAGGCTCCAAGCACAACTATGCGGCGGTTATCTGAATCTTTCATTGTCTCAATGGTAATTGTGAATGCAGCAATAATAAAAAAATCCCGTGGGTAACCCTCCACGGGATTCTTGCGATTATTATCGCTTTTTGTTTACGAGGTATGTAATTCGAAAATATTAAATTTTAAAATTTCCCGAACCTACTTTGTAGCCTTTGTTGAAAATTTCAACGGTATATTCTCCTTTTGACAACTCCGAAGATGGAGTCCAATCCATACAAGCTTCCGTATCCTCGTTGTTGTACGTCAATGTTCCAGACATGGTATACCTCATCTTTTCTCCGCTGAGTTTATCAGTGACGGTTCCAGAACCTGCATCTTCAGATGAAAGCGTCTCGCCAGTTGGGCTGATGATTCTCACCAGGAAGGTCTCTTCACCTGCAGGTACTACAACATTTGTTTCTGTGCGGAAACATGTGCGCAACACCTCCATCTTCTTAGATCTCTTTTTTCGATTGAATTCGCCTTCATCGTTGATTTGACCACCATTGAGGCTCATCCAATTGATTTTAATAGCGCTACCAAGCTCCACTTTTTCGGTAAGAGCAGTATTGTTGGCCATTAACTCATCCTTCTCGCTGACAAGGATAGCCCGTGCCTGTCGCAAATCTTCAGAAGTTTGTTTTTCTGTAGCCAGGTCTTCGGTGAGAACCTCGTTGTTTTTGGTAAGTTGCATGTTGGCAGCTGTAAGCTGCTCATTCGAGCTTTTAAGATCGTTGATCTCGGTTAAGTACTGAGCTGTCAACGTTTCAAATTGAGCTATTTCCAGTCGTGCTTTGTCCAGTTCGCGTTGTGTCCAGATCAAATTGTTGATTTTGGACTTTTGCGCTTTCAGTTCCTCTTTTTGGTTGTCAATGAGTGCGTTCAATTCCTGATTGTCAGATCGAAGACTTTCAATGCTTGACAATGCTGCTTCATAATCGGTGTTCAATTCAGCCTGGACCTGCTCCATATCCAGAATCAGTTGGTTTTGTGTTTTATTTTTCTTGTTGAGCTGGTTGTTACTGTTCCAGAGGAATCCCGATAAACCGAGTAAGATTACAATAGCCGCTCCTGCGACGATACGTGATGACATGGTGTTCATGGTTTAGATGATAAAATAATTTACCTACAAAATTCAGTCCAATAGATTTTCGTGGAATTAGGGTATTTCCTAGTTTTATGCGAAGTTATTGCCCTACGTAGACCACCCATGTTCCTTTGAACAGGTAGAAATACTTTAATTCTGTATATTAGAAACGTTATAACGTTGCTCCCATTCGATAAGTTCGCCCAACACAGAAAAATGATCTATGTCAGTTAAAGTTGAAGGCTTATCGAAAATTTTATTTTTTGATATCGAGACAGCATGTTTGGTGGAAGACTACTCAAAGCTTTCATCCAGGCTGCAGAAAGAATGGGGAAAAAGGGCCAATCGTTTTGTAAAAATCCACGAATATCCTTTGTCTGAAGAGGAAATTGCCGCATTCTATAACGAGAAGGCGGCGATCTTTGCTGAATTTTCTAGGGTTATATGCATATCGATGGGTATTCTCTCCCAGTCGGTACCAGGTCGTTGGGAGTTGAGAATACAATCGCTCTCCGGTAAAGCAGAGAAGGACTTATTGAAAGATTATTTAGATCTGTTGAATGGATATTATTTTGACCGTTACCGACATAGGCTTTGTGGTCATAATATCCGGGAGTTCGACGTGCCCTTCCTTTGCAGGAGATATCTCGCGAACGGGTTGCCATTGCCTCGTATCATCCAAGTCATGGGACAGAAATCCTGGCAAATTGGCCACTTCTACGATACGCTGGAAATGTGGAAATTCGGTGATTATAAGCACTACACCTCTCTCGATCTATTGTGTGCCGTATTTGGCATCCCGTCCCCAAAAAGAACGTTATCGGGAGATCAGGTTAATGCCTTCTTTTGGCAAAACAGGTTGTCGGATATCGTTCACTATTGCGAGGCTGACCTGGAAGCAACCGTGAAATTGTTTCTTAAAATTTGCTCACTGGATATAGGAGACGATATGCGCGTTGTCAAAGTGCCTAAATCTATAGAGGAAGAGGAATAAGATGTGTTAACCCCTGCAACGGTGAAAATATTTCATCATCAATTCTTTGGCTCTTTCAGGCTCCAATACCTCAACAATCCTGAAACGCTCATATTTGATGGATTGGCCGCTTCGTAGGAGGCCGCATCTTGGGGATGCATACCCCCTTCCACCAAAAATTCCTGAACGAATTTCCCGAATTGAGGTACTATGTCGTCATAAGTTTTTCCTGATTTATAATATGGGTAAATAAAGGAGGCGTAGGTATCGAGAGCACTTTCTAGATTGCGTCGATGGGTATTCAGATTAGTAACTGGTCCGAAATGCGTCAAATAGTAAGTATTGACATTTTTTAGATTAGCGATCAAGGCCAGTGATTTCTTCCAAAGTTCAATGTCGATATCTGGGGGAGGGCAGGGAGGAATTACGGGGCCATTGTGAATACTCACACCCGCGACATCACCGGTGAACAGGGCATCGTCCACCTGCCAGGCGATATGGTGCTTTGCATGACCGGGAGTATGCCAGGCTTTGAAAGCTGTATTACCGATATGTAGGGTCTCTTTATGTCCAACTTGTGATAAAAGATTTGATGCAATGGGTTTAAGAGTGCCCCACAAGCGATCCATTTCATCACCATAAATCCTGATGGCCGAGGCTAGAAGCCGAGAGGGATCGTGAAGATGTTTGTATCCCAGGGGATGAACATAGATTTGGGCACCATGTTCTGCAAAACACCACGCTGCGCCTGCGTGATCCAGATGGATGTGTGTCAGAAAGACATGCTTCACTGCTTCGGCTGAATATCCAAGTCGAAGGATCTCTTTTGATAGTCGGGTGTAAGTACTGTGAGGACCAGTTTCTACCAATACGGGACCTTCCCCGGTTTCTACCAGGAAAGACGCTATGCCATTCTTTTTTCCCTTAAAGTGCAAGTCCATCACATGGATCTTATTTTTCATAGGTAGAGTTTTCAATAAGTTGTAAAAGTAGAATGCATTTTCTTTCGTGGTGGTTAAATTAATTGACACGGGGGGTATAGAAGTGTTTCCTTCAAGTAAATCTGTGTTACTTTTGCGGCGTCGAACTATATGGTTTATTTAAATATGTCCTATGCCTCACCTTGTTGCTCCTTCCGTCCTTTCAGCCGACTTCCTCCACCTGGGACGTGATATAGATATGGTAAACCGAAGCAAGGCTGATTGGCTTCATATTGATGTAATGGATGGGAGTTTTGTACCTAATATAAGTTTTGGTCAGGTTCTCATGCCTTTCTTTGCCGCACATTCGCAAAAGTCGCTGGATGTACATTTGATGATTCAAAACCCTGAACGCCACATAGCTGATTTTGCCAGGATTCAACCGGTTATGATTTCTGTACATTATGAAGCTTGTTCGCATCTCCACAGGACTGTCAAATACATTTCAAGTTTTGACATCGGTGCCGGTGTCGCCATCAATCCCCATACAAACGTCGACCTGCTTGATGACGTTCTTGAAGAGTTGGATATGGTATGTATCATGAGCGTGAACCCTGGATATGGAGGTCAGAAATTTATTTACCGCACACTATCGAAAATCGAAGCCATCCGTGAAAAGATTATTATGCGAAATTTAAAAACGAAGATCGAAGTCGACGGCGGTGTGGGGCTTCACAATGCCGAAGAAATCCTGAAAGCGGGTGCACATGTACTGGTAGCTGGTAGCAGTGTTTTTAAGTCGAATGATCCTGAAGAAACGATTGCTTCACTCAAATCTATAGGTCAAATCCATACTGTTTGACATCATTAAAGACGATATGATCAGGGTTGGCTCCATATGCGTATTGTTGTTGGTTCAGTCCTTTACCGGGGCTCAGCAGTCGTTTCTGAGAGGAGTAGTCCTAGACAGTTTGACCGAAAATCCTATCGATGTGGTCACGGTTTACATTGATGAAGGCGGGGTGAATACGGAAACCGGACCGGCGGGTTCCTTTGAATTGATGTTGTCCGTACAGGATTTTGATACAATACATTTTTCCCGTCTGGGATACCATCCAAAAGAAATCGCAAAATCGGATTTAGGTGATTGGCTGAATTTGAGAGTTTTACTTGCGCCATCTGAATCCGACCTTGGCGTAACAGTGACCGAAGAACGACTCGAGGCATCCGAAATGATAAGAGAATCACCTGCGGATTTAATTCTCTTGCCATCGGCCACGGGCAATTTAGAAAGCGTTCTTCCCCATATTGCGCTTGGAGTTCGCAGCGGCACAGGAGGAGAATTGTCTTCACAGTACAATGTCCGTGGTGGCAACTATGACGAAAACCTGGTTTACGTCAACGATTTTGAAATTTTCCGACCTCAACTTCTACGAAACAGTCAGCAAGAGGGACTCTCTTTTCCCAATATCGACCTGATTAGGGATTTGTCCTTCTCCTCCGGTGGCTTTCAAAGTAAATACGGGGATAAGATGTCGTCAGTCTTGGATATCCGGTACAAACGCCCGGAACGATTTGCAGGGTCGGCATCGGGTAGTTTGTTGGGTGGAAGTCTGCATTTGGAAGGCAGCACCTCGACCGGCGATGATGAAGCCAGGAAATTGAGGTACCTATTTGGAGCAAGATATAAGACGACCAAGTACCTGTTGGGGTCACTCGATGTCCAGGGAGAGTATGCACCCAATTTTTCAGATATCCAGGGATATCTCACCTACGATGTTTCCCGCGACTTGCAGCTTGGCGCCATCGCCAATTACAACCAAAGCACTTACGACTTTATTCCCAAATCAAGAGCTACTGCCCTGGGATTAATTGATTTTGCATTGATGCTAACTTCCGTTTTTCAAGGTGCGGAAACTGATGAATTTAAAACTGGATTGCTGGGGGCATCGCTGACCTATTTACCGGAAAGACAGCGAAACCCGCTCTTTGTCAAACTTTTGGTTTCATCTTATCGCGGGATGGAAAAGGAACATTTTGATATTACAGGCTTCTACCGGTTAAGCCAGGTAGAATCGGATATTGGTAGCGAGAATGTAGGAGAAGAAGTCGCCGTATTAGGTCTTGGCACTCAACAACAGTTTGCCAGAAACCGGCTGTTTTCAGAAATTTCCAACGTTCAGGTCAAAGGGGGGATCGAATTCCAAATAGGAGACCTTCAAGATCATGCGCATTTCATACAGTGGGGAGTAAAATGGCAAAGGGAGGAATTTGACGACCGCCTTAACGAGTGGGAGCGGATCGACTCGGCAGGTTACTCCCTGCCTTACAGTCAAACGCGGGTACTGCTCAACGAGGTCCTGAAGTCATCCAATGTCATCGTATCTGATAAATTGACAGCCTACCTGCAGAATACCTATACGGCCATTAACACTGGCATATCGGAGTGGAGGATTACACTGGGTACACGGTTCAGTCACTGGACTTTGAATAATGCCACTTTTCTCAGCCCGAGATTGGAGATGTTGTACAAACCCTTGTCGTGGAATAAAGACCTTTCTTTTAAATTGGCCGGCGGGATGTATTACCAGACGCCTTTGTACCGTGAGCTGCGAAGACCTGATGGTTCTTTGAATGCCATGGTCCAACCGCAACGATCCTTTCAGGTAATTGCCGGCATGACGAGTGACTTCGAGTGGCGTCGCCTCAGCGATAGCCCTTTTCGCTTAATCGTTGAAGCTTATTACAAAAGTTTCAGCGAATTGATCACTTTCGATATTAATAATGTGAGAATTCGGTATTCAGGGCAAAACGATGCCTCTGGTCATGCCATGGGTTTGGATGTAAGGTTGAATGGGGAATTTGTGCCTGGCGCTGAATCATGGATCAACCTCTCCTTTTTACGGACCCGTGAAAGCCTGGACGGTGTCGAGCACCTTAGGATAGATCCATCTACCGGCATTATGTCGCGGGTATCTGATGTGCCGAGGCCTACGGATTCTTTTTTCAACTTGTCTGTCTTTTTCCAGGACTACCTTCCTCAAAATGAACGGTTCAAAGTAAATCTCAATATGACATTCGGAACGGGTTTGCCCTTCGGAATACCTGGCAACAACACGGCTTTCAGAAATGTTTTCAGATATAAAGCCTACCGGCGTGTGGACATGGGCTTTTCGTATCAGTTGGTGGCTTCTGTTCCAGGTGAGACTGCCAATCGGTTGATTGACAATGCCTGGCTCAGCCTGGAGGTTTTCAATCTCATCGGAATAGAGAATGTTTCGTCCAATACCTGGATAAAGACCATCTTTGACCAACAATTTGCCGTACCAAATAATCTGACCAACCGCCGGGTCAATTTGAGGTTGAGGGTGGAGTTTTAGTTTGTTTCATGGTTTTTTAGAGGTTTAGGTAGCATAATTTGCAACCAGCAATCCGCAATACGCAACCCAAACTCCCAATTCCATTTTCGCCCACCAACAATTCAGACATTTCGAAAACCTTTTGCATTATAATATTTGGCAATAAATTTTATTCTCAAAATAAAATGTTAATAACATCTCAATTGTAAATTATTGTCTTGAAAATTTGACCTAATGACAAACATATGTTATTTTAGATATGTAATTGATTTTATCACAGGTCTTAATGAGATCGGAAGTTCATTGACAGTAAATCCAAGCGGCAAATCTTCACCAGCGTAAACCAAGCTTCTTCAATCAGTTTAACCACATTTCCATCTTTCATGAGATAGGAAAAGAAGTTTAGAAATCCATGATTTGTCATTAACTGCCAACCGGTCATAGAACCAAGATATTATTAAGCATAAAATTAATTTTTATGGTTCCGCCTGACTCGGCATTTGCTAAGGCCACGGCCTTAGCAACACTACCGAATGTAGATCGCAGATCTTACTCGTTATAACAGAGGTGCCAAAAGATGAAATAACCACATCGCGAGCACAACAAGAGATTGAGAAATAACAATAACGAGGCCACTTGTCAACTGTACATTTAGGTCAAGAGACTCGCGAACTGCATGAAAGAAAAAATAGCCACATCATCGTATGTGGCTATTTTTTTTTGTCTCCTACTTCCCTCAAATCTGTACTTGAAGTATTGCAGTTGATCAAAGTGGTTATCCCGATGGCTGAAATTCTATACCAGGTTGACTTTACCACTTGCGACATCATACATCGCACCGACGATGGCTATTTCCCCCTTTTCAGCCATTTCTCTCAGTACCTCACTGTCCGACTTGATCTTTTGTACGGTCCGTTTCACATTCTCTATGGCTACACGGTTGACGAAATCTAGATTATTACTACTGCGGTCTTCCCCGGGTTGGGTTGCAGTTGCATTGACAGCAGGAGCAATTTTATCGAGCATCTGAGTAAGATTCCCGAGTTTTGCATGGTCGCAGGCGCCTTTTACTGCGCCGCATGAGGTGTGGCCCATAACTACTATCAATTTGGACCCGGCCAGTTTACACGCGAACTCAAGACTTCCAAGAATATCTTCATTTACAAAGTTTCCTGCGATCCGGGCATTGAAAATATCTCCGATACCCTGGTCAAAAACAATTTCAGTAGGTATTCTGGAGTCAATACAGCTCACCACTGCGGCGAAGGGATATTGTCCTTTGGCAGTCTGTCTAACTTGTTCATTCAGATTTCTTTTGAAAGGAGATTTACCGGTGAAACGCTCGTTTCCTTCAAATAAAAGTTCGAGGGCGTCTGTTGGCGTAATCAGTGCCTGTGTGGTGGGGGTCTGTGTAAGTTGGTTATTAATACTTGCGTGCATAATTGGATTTTAATGGATCAATTTACAATGGTCAAATGATTTTATCGTAAGGCCTTTTAAAAAATCGTCTTTAGAGATTACTCGATTCCATTTCTTTTACGGTCCTTATCCTATTCCTAGGTAAATGACCTATCAATGGCAAAAATAAATTATCTGCATTAAAAAGAAAGTAATACTACCAATATTTATATTCCTGCTTGCTATAATGGTTGTAAGACTAAAATAGTTATCTTTGAATCAAGTTTTGATGCATGAGTGGAAGAAGCATCCGGTTTGATATTAATCCCAAGTTGTACATGCGCGACCCTCAAGGGTCGGTCTATGGTCAGCGCTTGCTTAAACACAGCATAGAGCTGTTCGATTCTCTTGGTTTTGAATCCTTCACATTCAAGAAGCTGGCACAAGAGATCAACTCCACAGAGACATCGATATATCGATACTTTCAAAACAAGCATCTTCTCCTGTTGTACCTCACCTGCTGGTATTGGGAAAGGGTTAATTATCTCATAGACATCAATCTGCGGAATGTAAAAGATTCCAAAAGGAAGATGGAAATCGTCCTCCACAATATTGCCAACGCCTCAAGTGAATCTGACCTTGCCGATTACATTAACCAGAACCTGCTGCACAAAGTGGTCATCAAAGAAGGATCCAAGGCTTACCATGTACACGACGTAGATGATGAAAATGAACATGGATATTATCAGAGCTATAAGGAAGTAGTCTCCAAAGTAGCCTCGGTAATCCTCGAGGTCTCCCCTGAATTTCCCTATCCCAAGATGTTGGCCAGCAATCTATTCGAGATGGCCAACAACCAGATCTATTTTGCCGAGCACCTGCCACGGCTTACAGATTTAAAAGACAGGAAAAGCAAATACCAGGATCTTGAGACCGCCATGTCTTATATGACTTTCAAACTTCTAGCCGATTCCCCGGGCAGAAATCATTCTTAATAGTGAATTAATTCAGAATTCTTCATTTTTTCCCTTACAGCTTCCTGAGCCAGATATTTCGATAACTGACCGGGTTGCCATGGTCCTGCAATTGAATGGGGCCATCGCCGTGAGCCGGATTTTTCGGTAAGCCGATGTAGGGAGTTGTCCCTTTGATTTCCACATGATTTTGAATCAAGACACCGTTATGAATGACAGTCAAATATCCAGGGGCCACCTTGATACCGTCTGTATTGAAATGAGGCGCCTTGTAAATTATGTCATAGGTCTGCCATTCTCCCGGCGGACGGCAGGCATTGACCAATGGCATATACTGCTTGTATATGGATCCTGCCTGACCGTTGGAGTAGGTGCGATTGTTGTAAGAGTCCAGCACTTGCACTTCATACATGTTCTGAAGGAAAACACCGCTGTTGCCACGACCCTGGTCTTCACCTTCGACCACACGTGGACTACGCCATTCTATGTGTAGTTGAACATCACCGAAATCTTCTCTCGTAAATATGGATCCAGTGCCCCCGACTACAGTCATTGCCCCATCTTCAATTTTCCATTTTATGTCGCTTCCGTCACGATGCCGCCAGGCACTAGCATCAGAACCATCAAATAAAACAATAGCATCTGAAGGTGGCGCCAGGTTCTGTCCCGGGGTAACTACACGGGGCTCAGGTTCCCATACCTCGGTGGCTTTGGGATCGGTTATTTGTCCATTCGCAACGAAGGCGATTATAAATAGACCTATCCAAAGGATATATTTCAATTTGCTCATCATGAAGTTTTTACATATTTCTTGTGAATGTAAGCATTCCCAAGATTATATGAAGGCTTGGTTTATGGTGATGCAGGATGTCCTGCAATATTCTTTATCTTTCGAACTGCGGTGAGACCATTGATCAAAAGAACACAATCAGGAAAGTCATGAAAACCTTACGTCTGGCGGTTATCGGTCTGGGAAGGATCGGGAAAATACACCTCGATACGCTTTTGGGAATGACGGGTAGTGTAGAGGTGGTAGGGATTGCCGATCCTGATCCGGTGCAACTCAATTGGGGTAAAGCACGCACGAGTTGTCCTCTTTTCAGGGATTACAAGTTGATGTTTAAAGAAGTAAAAGCCGATGCAGTGGCCATATGCTCGCCCACCACTACCCACTTTGAGGTAGTAGAACATGCTTGCCGGTTGGGCCTCGATATCTTTTGTGAAAAACCATTGGAAACCTCCCTCGGGAAGATAGAGGCTATTCGGCAAATGTCTACGGATGCAGGCATACAGGTACAGGTGGGATTTCAACGAAGGTTTGATTCTAATTTTGTAGATCTTAAGAGAGCGGTGGATGCGGGCCAGGTCGGCGAATTGCATCTCGTCAATATTACCAGCCGGGACCCTTCACCTCCACCCATTGAATTTGTAAAATCTTCGGGTGGCCTTTTCATGGACATGACCATTCACGATTTTGATATGGTCCGTTTTGTGACCGGTGATGAAGTGGATACGGTTTTTGCACAGGCAGATGTGCGGGTAGACCCGGCTATAGGGAAAGCCGGGGATGTGGATACTGCCATGTTGATGATCAGGATGAAAAACAAGACACTCGTGCATGTCGACAACAGCCGGAAGGCGGTTTATGGTTACGATCAGAGGGTTGAGGTATTTGGCAGCATGGGCATGATCCAGTCTTTCAACAAGACTCCGGCGGTTCATTTATTCCACGATGCACGGGGTTCGCATGGACCAAGCCCATATTATTTCTTCCTGGAAAGGTATGAAGACGCATACAGGGAAGAGATGAGCCGATTTGTGGAGTCCTTATCTACGAATAAACCGGTAAGTGTAGGCATTGAAGACGCTTACCAGGCCACGGCCATTGCCATGTCTGCAAAACGGTCCCTATTTGAAGGCAGGCCTGTTTCTATCGAAGAAATCGTTCGAGACACCCAGTAGTAAAAAAAGCTATTCTTTACAATTCTCCAGTGCTGAGCGCAGTTCGGTTAACGTGATTTGCTGCCGGTTGCCCCACCGGTCGGCTATGTAATTTACGAGGTTGAACATTTCCGCCTCGGTTAAATTCTTTATACCTGGCATGGCCACGTTTTTAAGTAGGCTTCCTTTTTTACCCATCCGGATGATGCATGGGAGACCGGATAAGCCCTCTTTCACATAACTCGATCCCGTCATTGGCGGGTAAAGGACTCCCACACCGGATCCATCGGGCATGTGACAATTAGAGCAATGGATCCTGTAAAGCCTTTCTCCCTGAGAGAATCTCTGCCCCCCACATGCCAGCAAACCCAGAATGAATACAGTAGCCCAACAAAAAATTCTATGGGTAGGTCGCCAGCAATACATTAATGTCTTTGAGAAAATCATCTACTGATTCTGGATCGGTGCCGTCACAAAATGATCTGATTCGTCCGTTGCGGTCTACGAGTATGATCTTGCCGCTGTGATCAAAGCCACCTGGTGCCGATGGGTCCTCGTATGCGGCAACAAAATAATCGTCCGCAATGTCGAGCAGTTTTTCTTTATCACCAGTCAAGAAATGCCAGCGGGCATGGTCAACGCCCAAGTTTTCCGCGTAGGTTTTCAAAACGGTTACAGAATCCCTTTTCGGATCGATCGTGTGTGATACAAGGAGCACATCTGTTCTTTCGCCAATGTGATCATAAATGCGCAACATTTGCTTTTTTACTATGGGACAGATGGACGGGCAAGAAGTGAAAAAGAAATCCGTGACATAAGTGATTCCTGCATACGAAACATTGGTTATGGTATCTCCTAACTGGTTGACAAAGGAGAAATCAGCTATTCGGTGGATAAGCGTGTCTCCAGAGAGGTCTACCCGGTCCCCGATATAGGGAAGTGTCTTGGGGGAATTTTGACAAGACCAGGTTGTAGCAAACAAGGTCAAAAATAACAAACCGGCAATTGACAGAACGCTATTCCTCATCGATTGACAGTTTTCTTGCAAGTTCCAGTGATTGAAGCATCTGGTCTTTTACTTTCGAAATG
>JBFKOL010000063.1:0-16032 GCA_041628815.1 Saprospiraceae bacterium
CTTTTAAGTGCAATTTTCAATGCATTTCTTGTTGATATCACGTTTTACCAAGAAGGACCTGTGCTGCTGTCAATGGCGATCAGGAGTAAAAATGCCGTTGCGGCTTTTCCTGCGCATTTACCGATTTCAGACGAAGTATTCGTAAGAAATATAGGCATTACGGAGGTCACGCCTGCAAAAAGCAGGATGGAGAAGCAGGTATTTTTCTATGCCGAATCCATTAGAGCATGAACTTTAGAGCCCGAAACGGTGCTCAATGCCCGCCATATTCAGCAGCACGAGTTTTGAATACTTTTGCGATCAAAAGTATTATAAGATTTATGTTGGCCGATTCCGCGGACAACAATATTTCATAAATCTCCTCCTTCACATCTTCACCACCGGCAGGATCTCGCGGCGATTGCCGTTTTCAATTAAAAGCCAGTACATCCCACCCGGAAGCCCTTCTTGAAGTTCTATTTTGAGCCTCGTAGGACCCCATCTTTGTATGCCCGGATGATAGACCTTGCCGATCTGATCAATCAAGACGACCCGCGCCGTTTTGTGGATGACGGAATCGGTACTTACCGAAAAGCTGTTCAGGAATGGATTGGGAAAAACCGTTAATTCCTGTCGCTGCAGGACTTCATTCGAACTGTTCTCATACGGCTGCCAAGACCAGGAAGAAGTGAGGTCAGGATATCCCATTTGCTGGAGATTTTTCATTTTGGGATCCAAGCCATGCTCCCTTTTATCGCCTTTCAAGATTTCATTTTCATTCCGGATCTCACCACATGATGACAGGTCAACATCCCCTACAACCAATACGGCGAAATAGAGAGTGTCGGAAGGGTCTTGATCCTGCCATGACGATAAAGGCAAGACCTTAAGTACCAATCCCGAACTATCCAACAACATTTTTTGTAGCGCGACAAGATCACGCGCATCAACGCGGCCATTGCCATCAACATCGGCTGCAGCCAAGGCAACGCGATCCGAGATAACTTTCCTTCCTAGTAAATGACTGCTCAAAGCGTTATGATCGCGCACCGTGACGGCATCATCCGGGAAATTGTCCCATTCTGCACGCATCGACCATTTGTCTACGAATAAATATTTTGCGGATCCTGACAATTCAACAAGTCCTCCACCATCCGTCATAAGAGATATGGATGGCGAATCCGGATAATTCAACGACAGCGTCACTCCTTCCAATGGTGCCCTGTTACAATCGACTAACTGCACGATCAAATCGTTGAGGGTGTCTGTGCCAACCTGTCCAACAGGCACATTTACGACATCAATGTACTGAACGTACCGGTAAATGCCGTCGTTGATCAATTGGGAGGTATCCAGGACATAATGTTCGCCTTGTGCGTCGTCTGATGTAAACAGAATCACAGGATCTTCTGCTACATGGCTCTCCGGACCCATGCCGGCACACCAGTCGACCACTGTCCACGTACGCGCAATGGTATAACAACATCCCGGGTCGCAGGTCGTTACGGTATCGCGATGGGAAGCGCTCACCATATGGCAGCTGGATACCGGCCACGCGGGATTTCCGGTATCAAAGCCCGGGCAGGCTTCCAGGTCGTCCATGAAAAAACCGGGATTCGCAATCTGCGCATCCGCAGAATACAACTCTCCCCAAAATCTATCTCCCGGCACGCCCGGAACGACCTTCCGCCTGCCCTGGCAACAAACAGCTGAATCTTTAAACTTTGTAATATTAATTGTGGAGCTCTTGCACAGTGAATCTCTGGCGTTACCATTGATTTGAATATGTACGGGCCACCGAATCGATCCTGGGTTGAAGGCTTCTGTGTTTTGGATAAGGACCGTTTGTTGGCAGGCATACCTGCCTCCCCACCTATGTTCCACCCAAACCTCACCATTTCCACATCCTGAAATATCTTCATAAAGAACAACACACTTGTCCGGTGTACATCCTGCTTGGCCGGTACAATCCACACCCTCCAACAAATAGGACTGGCACGACAACGTATAGTCCGGACATTCCGGTGGCTCCCAATGCACTTCCACTTCGGTGATGCAGGTACTTTGGTTGCCGGCCGCATCATAAAAGGTCATTTCCACCTCCACCAGTTCACCAATGTCACCACAACAAAAATCAATGGCTTCCGTACTGAATGAACGCAGACCGGGACGCGTACATCGGCGTCCAGTATCTGTCCTTCGTCCAAAAATCAACAGTTCCTTGCCGCATTCTTTCTGATCTGCAGGCACCAGGGCATCGATGGGAACACTGACCCATCCCTCTGTTCCTTCTGTCCCACTGCCATTCATATTGACCCTGATCCTGTCTTTGCATAGCACCTGGGGCGGCAATCTGTCGGTAACGATCACCACCAGCGTGAAAAAGCTGTAGTTTCCGCATGGATCAGCCACCTGTATGCGAATTCGGTGGAGACCAACTGGTAGCAAATAGACACCCGTTTTTTGATCCCTTATCAGCGGATCTTCTCCTTCAGTGACAACAGAATATAAGAGTTGGTTTGGTTGCGAACATTCATCAACCACACCGATAATTTCGGGCAACTCCCACCTGGCCAAACAGGAAAACGGGTCGGTTACTTCGATACGTTGAACTCGGCCCTGGACCGAGGCGATCCATCTTTCATCTTTCAGACGCCACGAGGACACATCCGGTCTCACGCTGTCTTCCCACAGGACAAGTTGCGTATCTGCCCATGTTTCCCCGGATGTGCGGTCAAATACCACCCATTCGCGGAATTTACGGCCTGAACCTGCACATATTGTGTCCTCATGCAACCATTTCCAGCGTACATCAAAGTTGCAACCGGTGTAGGCATACACCGACACCTGAGAACCATCGTAGCGGACCACACCGGGCTCACCGACGTGCACGGTATCTGATGACAAGGATGTACTGCATGTCAAGACCAGGGTATCCGGAGGTGGCACAATTTCATGTACAGATGGCACGAATTCTCTGAATTGTTGCCGGCAAAGCGTATCTCCCGATGTCGTCTTCCATAGTACAGATCTTATTTTTTCACCATAAGCGGAGATGTTCAACTCTTCAGTGCTCATTATCTTATCCCCTGTTGCGCCACAGGGAACAAAGAATTCGGGTAGAGGATATGCCATCTGCCCAGCACAATCCAGTATGCATTCAGGATCTTCCAGGGAGGTTTCAGCCTGGCAGGGACATGAGGATACCTGTGGTTCAAAATCACCAATAATCCGTATCCCACCTGTGCAGGCATGTCCTGTACATACATCGGTCAGCAAGTATTTATACCTTTCCCCGGGTTTGAATTCATGGTTAGACGGATCTATCAGACCATTACCTGAGGGCATCCTAAGTTCGACCGTGTAAAATTCAACGTATCCCGGCCTGTCGACAAAAATGGCAGGGTCCAGGTTGATCCCACACGTGTCATTCGGTGTCATGTGCACTTCGTCGGCACAAGCGATACCTGAATATTCGCCGTGTTGACCGACGGAAAAGTAACCTTCTGCGCCGTTGCATTCGCCCCAAAGGCTACTTATTGTATATCTCTCCACCGTAAAATCACGGGGCGTAGGTAAGGCAAAAATACTTGCCACCTTCCACGATTTTTCTTCATATCCTGATTCATCAACGTTGGTCAATCGGAATGAATCCACGGGTAAGAGATCTACACGGTGTTGTCCCAGGTCTGCGGGTCCGCAGGAATCGACCAGCCAATCTGTCGTTACATCGAACAGGTCATAAGGATGGGTGTCCCCATCTCGTATCATTGGCTTTCTGACAAGACAGACGTCCCTGGCAAAATGTGCATCAACCCCTATTTGTCCTATGGCATCGATGACCCTGCCCTTATGGTTCAGTACGACGACATCATTGCCATTAAAAACGCCTACCGATTCCGAGTAGATAATGGCGGCTGACTCCGATGTATTCGAAACAGAAGGGTGACATACCAACGCGGACTTGCCATCTGGGAGAAATCCGTGAAGCGCGGCACGCCGTGTTGGTTGGAGGGAACCGTTCTGGTAGATTTCTACGGAATAGTCCGCAAGATCCAAGACCCTTCCCGTTGCATTGTATATTTCCAGGCACTTGTCAAATGCCCTGCCTTCGAGATATCCGGAGATGAACAGGTTTTCGAGCGGCTGAAAAGCCATGATCTCCATCGTGACCGAGTCAGGCATGGTCTCTTCCTGGCAGTACAGGGCCGATCGGACAGCAGGTGGCGGAATAGCCAGGCCTTTGCACAGGGGGATACGCAGAAAATCATAGTCATCCTGAGCCTCCCCATATAGGTTGTCTTCCAAAACGCCGGTGATCTCATCAGGTCCGCCGCCTCTCAATTCCAGCACACCGTCTTTGTCGATCCCGGGTGATCCCTTCTGAACCCTGCCAGCGACCACCTCTCCCGACAACTCAATATATGTATCCCGGGTGAGATCCTGAAGAAGAAGGGACAGGACGGATCGATATTCAAATACCTCTCCCGCCAGTAGACTGTCGATGATCAATAGATGATGCATGGAATCGTTTGTTGGCAAGGATGAGGGACCCTCATTTATTGGGTAGGCTTGTGTCAATACTTCTACGTCATAGGCCGTGACATTACCCTGGTTGTAAACACTCACAATCGAGGAAACCGTTTCCGCAGGGTTCACAGGGCCCTGTCCCGTCCTGGTCAGCAATAATGCCAAATCAAAGGTGTCAAGTACAGGGCACGGATCAATGCGGAGCAGGCTAGAATCGACACAATAAAAACCCGCATAGCCTTCGCCAGCAGCATGGTTGCCGCCTGTTACCGTGCCGACAGAATGGAAGTCACCCTCTCCACTGAGGGAGATTCTTCTAAAAACGTCTGCCCCAACGTTAACCAACGACTCCCCGTGAGATGCCTCAAAGCCATACGAAACGGAAAAAACGGGGTCGCCCTGTTCATCAGTAAGCACGATCAGGTCACCCGAGTTGTTCAGGCTGAGCCCTCCATTACTCGCCTTTTGCGCCAAAAAATGGCCATCATCAGTTATCTCTCCTCCGCCAAAAACCACCAAGAGGTTGTAAGGCGGCATGGTAGTGCCTCGCGGAAATTCGTGAATGAGACCCGTTCCATCAAACAGCTGGAATCCTGAAATATCAAGGGTCACATTCGAATTGTTGTACAATTCGAGGAATTCATCATCCCTTGGGCTAACCACACCGTCTTTATTGGCATCACCAAAGATCGGGTCGGGGTCGGCATGGATTTCGCTAAGTGTGATTCCCCCGCTGCCCTTGTCTATTATATGGACCCATTGAAGGATGGTGTCTGTAGCCAGACTATCGGGATACCACCTCAGATGGTTGACGCCCGGCCATATTCTTGCTGAAAGTATGTTTTCGCCAGCCGTCCTGATGTCCACGGAATCGCTCAACGGATCAGATGACTCAAAATCGACGGTCACATCATAGGTGCCATCAGATCGACATTGCGCGGCTATTGCCCTCAGCTCAATCCTGCAATTTTCCGGGCAAGAAGAGATGAGCAGGTTCACGTGACTTGTATCAAAGCACAACCCTTCCTCGGCCCTCACATATAGTCTTGTATCGGTATAAAAACTGTCCTTTTCTATATCGGCTGTCCCCTTAAATGCCTCAACGGGCTTCCTGTGTAAAGAAATGACCACCTCCGGAGTAAAAATGGAATCGTACTGCTCCCTGATTTCATCTATTGTGATGTACTTGGTAGGACACGTATTCTCGATGCGTACAGGTATTAACTCAGGGACCGGGGCTATCACAATTTCGAGTTTTGCCACCGATGAGCACAAAGTCGTTGTATCGGTGAGGGTAACCTCGAATATTGAATGGTCCGAAATCCAAACAGAGTCCGGTCTCGCCACAAGTACTGGATTAGCCGGGATATGAACAAGGTGCTGCCCAAGGTTATCTCTATAATCAGTTGGCCATCCTTCCCATTGTGCAGACGGTTCGAAAGGGTCCGTGGCTATCGTGTCTCCCAATAATAGATGAGACTTCCGTATCAAGGTCCTGTTTCGCGTGGAAATGCCTCCGGATAACCATTCACTGCCCGGATCCTCCCCTATCCTTCCTATGACATCAAGGGGCCTCCCATGACTGCTGATCAGCACGGCATCGTCTCCGTTGAAAAACGTCCCCCCTATCAAGGTATCAGCTAGGACCACCAATGATGTATCCCCACCTTCGCGGCACAAAACATAGGTTTCTCCAGGCGAAACAAGGCCTTTGAGATCGATGATCCTCCCCGGTATCTCCGCGCCGTTGAAGTAAAATTCTATTTGTATATCTTCATCTTCGAGATCTATGTTTTCGGCAGCACCATTGTAGATTTCCAGGCACTTGTTCTGTCCCGTTCCTTCGAGGTATTCAGAAAAGAAAAGCGCACCATGTGTTATGGCATCCAATTGATGGAAGGTAAAGGTTGCCGGGGCACCTGTGAATTCTTCCATGATCCGGTGCAGGTTGATTAAAATAGGACCCGAACTGCAATATTCTACAAAGACTTGGCCGATACCGAGCGTATCGTATACGGTCAATTGAACCGAAACGA
Source organism: Saprospiraceae bacterium (assembly GCA_041628815.1). Classification (GTDB taxonomy): domain Bacteria; phylum Bacteroidota; class Bacteroidia; order Chitinophagales; family Saprospiraceae; genus JBFKOL01. Next base: position 6,546 of record JBFKOL010000063.1, read on the forward strand.
TGCTGTCGCACCCGGTAGTCTGGCTGATTAGTGTATCGCCATAAATCCCCGTAGAAGTCAATTGGTGTGACCCAAAGACGAAGGATTCTCCCTCGCAAATAGAGGCAAAGAATGTTGTCGCGACAAGCGAATCGCAATCATTGGGTGGCACAAAAAAGTGAGTGCCTAGGTCGGTAAAGTGATCCATAGGATATCCCTCCCATTCCACCGAAGGATCGAATCCATCGTATCCCCATGAATCGCCATGGTAGATATGAGGTAGTCTTATCAGCGTATTATTAGCGGTAGAGGTGAGCCCTGATCCCCACTGGCTTCCGGGATCCTCACCAATTCTGCCGATCACATCCAACGTGTCTTGCCCATGCAAGAGGAGTATGGCATCATCCCCGTTAAATGCAATGCCAGAAAACAATAAATCTGCAATTTCCACGAGTTGCTCATCAGCCCCGTCATCACATAGTACATAAACCGTCCTTCCTTCGATTGTACCCGATAAGGTTATGGTATTTCCGGCTTCTTCTGAGCCATTGATGAAAAACTGAACGATGAGCGAGTCGAGGAAAACGGTTTCTTCTGCCGGGTTGAAAATTTCGAGGCACTTGTTGAATGATGATCCTTCTACATATTCCGAAAAAAACAATTGGATCTCGCCGGGTTGGGCGGCTTGTTCACTCACCTTCGAATCAATAATATTTACATCAGACCCAGAAAGGATGATGAATAAACAGCAACAAAATATAGCATGAATAAAATGCCCTTGAATTCTCCCTTGTAACATACTTGCCTGGCGTAACCCCGACGGTTAGCAGCAATGCGTGTATGAACGAATTTATGTTTTTCTGGATCTATAAATGTATACCGAAGTAATTTTAACTTATATGACAAATTATCATATATATTCTGTCTTTTTTGAATTCGTTATCCGGATATCGGCCTTAAGCTCATAAGAGATGAGAAATAAAATGAGACCTTATAGTACTTAGTATTGAAAAGAATTCAAGTTAAACCTGGTATAGGATAATTAGTTGTACGCTAAAAATATCTTCATGATTTATTCATAAAATTTTGAATAATAGATTATTACATAGTATAAAAATATGTTATATTTACTGTATTAAGGTAGGTTTTAAAGGCACACATTCTCAGAATGAGAACTACAATTCAGCACTCGATCCTGATTGTGGGGTTCGTTTTTTTATTCTCCCAGATATCAAATGCTGGAGCTATAGAATCCGTAACAAATACCAATGATACCGGACCAGGATCATTGCGTTCTGCAGTTCAATTAGTCGATCCAGGTGGGGTGATCCTATTTTCAAATGCGATTCTGAATGAGGTAATTCGTCTCACGAGCGGTGCAATTCAGATCAATAAAAACATAACCATACTGGGACCAGGTCATCAGAGGCTCAAAATAACATCTGAAAACCAGTCCAGAATATTTATTCAAGGACAAAATACTCTGTTCACTTTAATAGGAATACATTTAACCGATGCCCGGGTTCGTTGGGGTACTATAGATGCACTGAATCGTGGTGGCGTTATTTTTTCTCAGGGTACTCTCGTCTTAGACAATTGTGTAATATCCAATGGTACTGCCACCTATGGTGGAGGAATCCATGGAGATACCGTCATTATTGAAAAATCGAACATAATTGACAATAAGGCATTTCTCGAAGGAGGCGGAGTGCTGGCAAAGCACATTGTAGTTTCCAATTCTACCTTTACCAATAACCAAGCAACCGGGCGATATGAAACCGTTCGCTTGGGTACGATCTTTCGTAAAGGCAATGGAGGGGGTATTTGCGGTGGCCATTCTTTGAGCATTAATCAATGTACGATAGTCGAAAATGCCAGCTCAGGAATGGGAGGAGGTATATATTGGTTCAACTCAAGTGTTACCCATACGCTCGAAATGACCAGTACATCGTTAAACAACAACTCGGCCGAAATAGGGGGAGGGTTGTTCGAAGAATTTTCAAATATTGGGAAATTCATGAACAACATCATTGGAAACAATATTGCTTCCGGAATAGCGCCGGATGTATTCATCGGTGGAGCCTGGACAGATCCTGGATCGGTAAAAAATAATATTATTTCAATTCTTGACGACACGGCCACTTTTCCCGGCAGCAACAATCAAATCGGATCTTTTTCGATGCCACTAAATCCAATGCTCGATACCTTAAAAGATAATGGTGGTCCCACCTTAACATCGGCCCTTCTTGAGTGTTCACCTGCAATAGATTCAGGAGAAGATCCGGATATTAGTTCACTGGATCAAAGAGGATTTGCCAGAAGTGTCGGTAAATCCATAGATGTCGGCCCCTATGAATATGAAGATCCTTACGGTCAGGAATGTTATTACGGCAATTTTGAAAACTATGTCATCATAGGTCGAGATAAGGTTGAAATTAGCGATAACAGCGCTGTTCTGAGTGGAGGTATCGGTATTCTTACCGAAAATGGAGAAGCATCGATACAAAATAACTCTTCTGTTTCCGGTCCCTCGACATTCGTGAAAGCACATAGCATCTCAATTACCGTCGGTAGCACGGTGGACAACCCCATCTATGAGACTCCCGATCTGATTTTACCCGATCATCTTAACCATACCTATACTGCGGGATCTAACCTTAAGGTTGCAAGCAACCAGGTCCTGATCATTACAGATTCGATTTTCAAGGACATTGAAATTGAAAAAGGTGCAACAGTTACATTCACCTCGCCCAACATTTACTGTAAGAATTTCAAAGTTGATGAGAATGTGAAGGTCATTGTAAACCCATGTACAAAGCTGATTATAACCGATCTTTTCGACCTGGGTAAAAACAACCAAGTCAACGTAGAAAATAATGGCCTAATCATTTACTCCAAACATGCCCATATTGATGAGGGCAATGTGGTGACTGCCCACATGTATGTAAACACGCATTTAAGGGTTAAAGGCAGTTCCAGTCGACCCACTCTGCTGAAAGGACAACAGATAGGCAATGAGATTACTGCCGATGATCATGTCACTTTTGACTGGAATACGTCGGATCCCTGCACTCCTCTTGCTCCTCCTGAATATTCGCCTTGTGAAAGTCTTACCGTCGATGCCGGAATAGATAAAGGAGTAATATTCAGCGACCGCTTTACATCATTAAAGGATTTCTCATGTGTTCTTCTCAATGCAACGGTTTATGGAGGCTCACCGCCTTATAATATATCCTGGTCCCCTTCCTATGGGCTGAATGATTCCACTTTCCTTCGGCCTGCCGCCTGCCCGAGAGTATCGACCACTTATTACCTGACTATTGTGGACAGCCAAGGATGCGTAAAAACGGACAGTACGGTTATTGAGGCTTATGAAGTCTCCGATCTTCAAGGTGAATATGGATGTTCCAGTAATTCTCTTAAAATAGCCATATGCGATCTCGAAACCAATACTACCATATGTGGGAATATTATGTCTTCATCAGAGGAAAATGGAATAGGTCCAAATTTGAACATTGGTAATTCCCTGGGTTTCTGCGATAATCTTGGGGTTGTTTCTGTGACAAAAGTCTTACAAAAAAAAGCGCCAAATACCGAATCTTTAGTTTGGCCGAATCCAACCAGCGGAATATTGAATTTACAATTGAACTCTTCATTTTCTGATGTCCTTTCTATTGACATTATTCATAGTTCGGGGACTCCCTTGGAAGTCGATTGGAATAGGATCATCATTAGAAAAGGCACCAAATTGATAATTAAGCTACATCCAAAGCTTGCTGGTTTGTACTACTATTCAGTTCGCTACCAGGATCATTCTTTGGATAATGGAAAATTTGTCGTGATTCGGTAAGTCCCTAAATAATCAATTGCCTGTATACGGGAAAAGGCTGCATCTCAAGTCATTGATGATAATCAGTACCGCATCGGCTGCGGGCTCGCACGGACCAACAGGGTCATCAGAAGTCAGTGTAAGTATTACCTTACCATTGTCAATGTCTGCGGATGAAAAGGTGTAGATGGTTGAAGGCTGTGCTCCTCCAAAATCTCCGTTGTTATTAAATGCCCCACTACCGTTCGTTGTCCAATGCCCGGTGGTAATACCGCCAGATATGACAGGTCCCAAGTCCGACAACAATACGGGAGATTCAGAACATGCCGGACCAGGAAGCATACCAGCTTCAACAAAAACATCTTCTAAAAAGATGAGGTCTACAAAGATAGTGCTGTCACAACCATAGGACGAGGTCATAGCTTCTGTACCAGTAGGATTTGATTCATTGTAGGTATTGCCATTTACTTCAATGGAATACCCCTCGCCTGTGCAGCCTACATATTCAATTGTGTCGCTATAGGTCGGGTGAAATGTTAGATCAGTAATCACAATACTATCACAACCAGACTCGGTGGAAAATGTATCCACACCCATTGGATTGTTTTCATCGTAAACGTTACTTCCCACTGTGACCGTGTAACCATCACCCTCGCATCCGACATAAAGAATTGTATCGATTTCTTCTGGACAGGAACTAAATCCAAAATCAAAAGAATAGTCAAAAGTGCCATTGTAATCACTTACAAATCCTATGATCGCCGTATCGAGCGAGGCATTCATGATGGCATCTGAATCGACGAAGTCAAGAGTGTCGTTGCCGGCGTCAGTGTTCGTGACGGATACCAGACCTGTCACACTTCCGTCATTGGTCTGTGCACTTGAAAGGGCAATTTGTAATTGTGATGGCGACAGTGGAGAGATTTTGTAACCACCGACTAAATTAAGGTCATTTGCACCACCAAATACATAGCTCCCGGTTTCATCGGTTGTATCTCTTCCAATCAGAGTCCCACCCTGATATAGTTCCACAGCAACATTGACCAAAGGCACTTCACCAGGATCCTGGATTCCATTGTTGTTGCTGTCATACCAAACAAAATCTCCTATCAGTATCGGCAGTTGACATGCAGCCTCAAGGTCTCCCAAACCGTTGGCCTTACCGGCATAGACTGACGTATCGGGAAGATTGGAGTCGTAATTATGAAGATCATAAATTGTGTAACCTCCTGTCAAGCTGTCAAATTCTGATGATCCGGTTCCTACACCATATCGCCCTCCATCTGTGTTGTCTAATTTTATTATGCCTCCTGAAAAATCGCTGTATGGATCCATAGCTGTTGTGATCACATATGGCTGACCATCCAACTGCAACAATCCTCCCTGTGTAGTTTCCCAGTGAAATCCCCCAGTAATGGTATTGGGATCCCATAATGAATTGGTGGGCTCTTCGTAGATGTCCCAGTGATAAAACTCCACTCCTCCAGGTCCTGAATCAGGAAGGCCTCCTGTGCTGGGACACGCTCCGGATGTTCCCGACTCAATAATGTACATGCCACCTGAATAACAAGCTTTCAATATGTCTCCACTCGCAATAGCCGAAGTCTCCGACACTGCTGTAGTATCAAATAACTTCGATGCCGCAGCCTGGTCTCCAAAACGATCCCTGAACCCCAGGATCATATGGCCATTCACATCAAATTCAATGTCGGATAGGATAGCTTGAGGAAAGCCTATTTCGTTCGTAGCCGAATGCGGGGTAAAATCATACGGCGATGATTGCCAATGGTTCCAGTCTGCCGGTGCAAAGGCTGTGTTGTCAGCATCACCGAAGAATGCTTGACGAGTATAGTCCAGGTCAACAGATAAAGCCAATGAATACATCTCATTGGTGGGGTCAAAAGAATGTACATAGGCTATAAGGCTGTCTTCATCCACACTGCCTATATAAAGCATTCCTTCGTGCCAGGCCAGACCGAAAGGACGATGTTGATTGTTGCCTAATTCATCAGGTGTGGACCACGATCCGGTAATGGCCACAGAGTCCGCTATCCCCTTACTGATATCCAACGCATATACTTTGCGATCAAAGAGGTTAACTGCATAAAGCGTCTCCTGCTTTTCATCAAGTTCGATGTCTCCAAAGCCGCGTTTACCCACTCCATCAAAACTAATGGCGTTGATGCCAATATCGTATACTTCTCCATTGTTGCTTACTGACCAGTCGTGAACATCACCACCGGTGCTACCGGAAATACCCAAAAGAGTATCGAGGTTGATTACCCCAAGTATATTTCCATCAAGGTCCATCTGATAGATGGCATCAGGACCTTCAGGACCAAAACCTGCATATCTTTTATGAAAAGCGGAAGTATAAAGAGTTCCTGTAGTAGCTTGCCATGCAATCCCGTAGACTGTTCCTATATCGATGTGGTTTGCCATTGGTGTGACCTGGAAATCAGGATTGTACGATGTACCTGTAAAGTCATGCCCGTCAGAAGAAACGGGCAATTTGATAATTGTGGGAAGAGCGGAATGTATCCCGTCGTAAGTACCATCGACATAACAAGGTACGAGGATGAATGGATCTTCTTCGCAATACATAAGCGGATTTCCCAACCCCAGGTTGATATTACATTGTCCTCCTCGAACAAATCGTATTGGGGAATACGAGTCAGGACCATATGATACCTGATATTCAGGTGTCCAATTGGTGAATTCGAGCCTGTACGCCTCGTTAGCATTCAATCCGTCAATGAAGTAACTGCCTGTCTCTGTGGTCGTATCCTGAAACAAGATACCCGTAGCATCAAATACGGTAACAAGTACACCACCCAGCCCACTTTCACCTGCATCGATTACACCGTCGAAATCGGCATCAATAAAAACCGTGCCGCTTAGGGACGCTTCCTGCCCTGTTATCCTTACACCATCCAAAGCAGCTTCAATCTGACTTTCGTTATTGATGTCTGCAGCCTCAGCTCTGAAATATACTGTCGATCCTGCCAATGAAGTCAAATCGACAGATACATTTGTCCATGATGCTTCTCTAAAAGTAGCTGTGCCAACTTCATTGATGATATTTAGAAGAAGTGAATGATCCGCAGAATCCCTAAGTTCGAGACTGAAATAATCCAGGCTTTCGGCTTGGTCATCATGCGCAAAATAGTACGATAGATCAAGTTGGAGCAATGTATATTCCGTTGATAGAGGAATGTATGGGGACAATACCACGGTGATTCCTGAATCCACATCCATCATGTTTCCATTCTCAGTGATCAAGGCCTGATTTCCTTCGAAAGCACCCAATTCCATATACACTCCTCCCAGGGTATATGGATCCGGAATCTCATTTTCCCAATTACCCCTGAGGGAATTGCCAGTGAGACTCCACGCGTTATGCCCTGTTTGGGACTCAAAGTCCGCCAGGAACAATGTTGTCACGGAGGCATTTCCTAGGGTAAATAATAAGCTATCCGTGCATCCCAGGGCATCTGTTACGGTAACCGAATAATCTCCTTCCTCAAGATTTGAAAGATCTTGAGTCGTATCCATCGTACTCCAGGCATAAGTATAAGGCCCTATTCCTCCTGAAACAGTCAGGTCTACCGATCCATCACCTGCTCCCAGGCATGAAACGTTTGTATGATTTTGGGATATTGCTAGAACAGGGCCTTCTGCTACCTCTATATCCATGGATGAAGAGTGACCGACAGCATCGGTTACTGTTACGCTATAGGTGCCAGGCACAAGGCCGGTCAAATCTTCCGGATCATCGGTCCCCGGAATATGATCCCAATCATAGGTATAGGGACCAGTAATGGTTTCAAAATTGAGATCGGGACAAAGCGGCCTGCCTGGCGGAGTCAAGATGGCAACATTCAGGTACATTCTTAAACCATTGACGAAACCGATATCATAGGGTTTGTCATCACCTTGTTTTGCTGCCCAGTTATGTCCGCCCATGTAATAAACATAACCACCAAAAAGAGAATCACTGGTCAATTTAATGCCGCCCATGACTTCATCGTAATCAGTCACGTTGGGTCTGATAGAATCTTTGGCGACATTAAGTATAAGTTCACTTTTATATTCACTCCCCGGACTCAGATGAATACCGACGAATGTACCTGTGGGGTCTTGCTCCAGCGTATCATGAATTTGAAAATAAGTTTCGCTGAAATTGTATTCAACATGGTTTTCTCCTTTTTGGGCACCTGAGTAATAGGCGTCTGCGCGACTTAATATTCCAGAGGTAGTATGAAAAAATTCATAGTTTTCATAGCCTTCGATTCCCGCACATTGGGCTAGGAAATTTCCACCACTTTCGACAAACTGGCGAACTCTGCCGGTTTCATTTGCATCACCATAAGCAGAAATCTGTCCATCTCTCCAATGGGGTTCTGAAGCAAAGGTAAAGCACGAGGTAGAATCAAGCTCGATATCACGTGCCAGCGTATCGATCCAGTACTGATTACCAATACCGGCAATATCCATGATGGCCGAATGAATGGGGACGTTTCCACCGTTTTCGAGTATGATAATTTTGGGTTTGAAAGTCAATTTGTGTTTGTATTCGATCAATTTAGGTTCCGTCGTTTGATAAACTCGCACGCTGTCGGACAATAGTGATTCAATGACCGGTCTTGCAGCAGAGGTATCTTTAGGGTGAATCACGAGGGGGCCCGATCTGAAATCGTAAGAAGTGGTATTACCATCGGCATTTGGATACAATCTTTGGGCATTGACTGTTAAGTCGATTCCGTCTTTTTGCTTGCCATCCCTTATAGCCCAGAACAAAGGAACTTCGTTTTGAAGAAGCTCATTGGCCAAACCATATACCCTCAGATTAAACGGCATAGTTCCTGCGCCGGCATTGCCGTTGGGATACCCCGTTGGCGAAGACGTATAAGAAAGGCCCGGTTGGGTAAAATTGTCCATACCGATCACCCAAGTTCCTGCCGGAAATTGAGAAGTACGAATTTCATTAACAGAATTATTGAATGTGCCACGGGCTGTGAGATTTATGGTGCCGTCATTTCCAGGATCACAGGAAACGTAAGTTGTCTCTGCCGTCAGTTCAATAGGAGAAGGTTCGGTTATTTCGACTGTCAGCGTATCCTGACAACCCAATGCATCTGTCACCGTAACCCGGTACGTGCCGGCAGTTAAACTTTGTAAATCTTCTGGATCATCATCATCGCCTACCCCATCGTTGTCCCAATCGATCGTAAAAGGACCGGTACCATATTGGATGGACAAATCAATACTCCCATCGATTCCGGCAAAAGTGGTCACGTCCTGGTGTGTTTCGCCAAGAAACAATTGGTTCTCCTGAATGACAACAGCAAGACTGTCCTTGCATCCCAGCGCATCGGTAGCCACTACCTTGTAAGTGCCCGTATCCAATGACATCAGGTCCTGGGTGGTGTCTGTCATCAGTATACCATCCCTAAACCAACTATAGGAAATAGGCGCAGAACCGTCGAAGGCACTTATATCAATGCTCCCGTCTCCCGCTCCATTGCACGTCACATCCTGGTGGGTTTCACCAATAAAAAATGCCTTTTCCACAATTTCTAGGGTCAAGGAATCACGTCCTCCTGCACCGTCTGTCACGATCACCGAATACGTGCCAACCACCAGTCCCATGGGATCTTCCGGGTCATTGGTATCACC
>JBFKOL010000064.1:0-15988 GCA_041628815.1 Saprospiraceae bacterium
CATGCCTGGCATCATAATATCGAGAATAATCAGTTCGGGTAAAAACTCTTTGGCCACTACAAGTGCCGAAGGGCCATCATTGGCTGTCTTTATGGTATATCCTTCCTTTTCAAGGTTGTAACTTAAAAATTCAAGGATGTCCTCCTCGTCGTCGACGATAAGTATTTTGACTTCGCGGTTCAAAAAAAAGATTTATAGATCATTGATGCTGACCGTTATAAAAAAGCAATTGTTGTCATACTTCTAAGCTCATTGCATTGACTCCAAATGCCTTACTACCTTTTCGGATACGTCTTTGTACCGCTCCAGGTCAATTTGATAAAGGTATAGGTTCGTATCGAGTTGATCTTGAGTGATATCGTGAATTTTAAGTAAACTTTGCGTTAAAACTTCTCTAATGGAGTCCCGATAAATAGCCGGATACCTTCGGATGATTTGATCCGATATATTTAGATCCGCCAGGATTGCTACCATTTTTTCTTCTTCAATATGGATGTCTTCACTTTTTCTACATCCCGTTGTTATTGTTAATAGGTAAACGGAACTAAGTAGGGAAAACAAAAAAACAGGGATTCTGGCACGCATAAGCCATAGGGATTTAACGGGCTCCCAGGATCATCTTGGGATATATCAATTCTTCCACTTGCGTATTGTCGGGTTCGACATCGGCCCATTTATCCGCTGTACTGCTTAAAATGAACACACCACAGGTAGGAAGATTATCGATCGCCCTTTTGGCATAGTGATTATGGAGGTAGGTAAAAGCAGGGTTGTGTCCGAAGAAGATACACGAATCATGTCGGTCATGTTGTTCGTGAATTAATTGTATCAATTCTGATGTGTGAGCGTGGTAAATTCTGGATTCAAGTATTGTTTCTTCAGCTCCTATGAGCTTCTGGAATTGTTTGGCAGTTTTTCTGGTGCGTTTAGCCGTACTTATTAGCCAAAGATCTATATGCTTTACGCGTCTCGCCAGCTCGGCAGCCATAATCGGTGCATCGCGCTTACCACGAGGATTGAGTGGCCGGTCATGGTCCGAAAGACTCAAATTCTCCCAACTAGATTTAGCATGTCGTACAAAATAAATTCTTTTCACTCCCCACCATTTTATTAACTTGCCAGGTTTCTGGCAAGTCCCGGTCAATGTAATACAAAATCACTAAAAAATCATAAGTACAATCGTACTCAAGGGAAAAAATATCACGTTCATCGAGATGGATCTTGAAGAAGAAATGATTCTGGCAGCGGAATCCCTCATGGATCAGAACGCTATTAGCGGCCGAGAGAAGGGGCATTCAGGAAAATGGGATCTATGGGTCCGCGATGGAACTTTTCATTTTCAGACTGAAATCCTGCTACAGGAAGAAATCATTCAAAACTACAGATGCAATTGTACCTTTTTCAATCAAAACAGGATTTGTGGGCACGTTTCGGGTGCTTTGTATTATGTAAGGGCACATCGACAACAGGAAAAGTCAGGACATGAAGATAAACCCAAAAGGTCATCTGCGCGGCATTTCGCGTCTTTGTTGGATAGCATTGATCCCGAAGAAATTAAGGATTTCATCAGGGATCATGCCAGATCTGATCAATGGTTCAAAATGAAAATCCAGGCCAGGTTTTATGACAAGAAAAACCTGGACGAAAAAGAATCATTTCTCGAAAGCCTGTTTCCCGTTGTAACACAGACCAAGTCCAGAAAGCCCACTAAGAAAATCAGTGCTTTTGTTAAAATTTGCGGTGAACTTCTGGATTGCTTCAAGTCCTACATCCAACAGAACGATTTCATCGAGGCCTATCGGTTGATTTTCGGGATGGTCAAAAAATCGTTCTATATCAAATTTCATTACGGACCTTCCAGAGACCATTTTATTGAAAACCACGAAAATCTCCTCAAAAATTTCCATGAAACTATAGATCTTATTGAAGCACCAGAATTCCGACAATCAGTCCTCAAGGATTTGGCAGACTTTCTGTCTTCTTCTTACATTACCTTGCATTCGGCAAATGAAAGGGGCCTATGGGTACAACTCATCAAGACCTCTGATGACAAGGACTTGTTGCTTACCGTCAACCAGAAGTTTTTAAGTCCTCCCATTGGTGATCGGGCGACTTATTATTTTATGCTTGCCAACGAACTTATACTTCTCGATGAAATCAGTCGAAAAGATGCAATTCGAAGCCTGTCAGGTCAGGAAATGTACCGAGTAGTTCATCATCTCATCGAAATGAACTGGTCATCTGAGGCCAACGCTTGCCTCCGAGAGATCGTCATGTTGTACCGCTTAAATTATCCCATTTTGATGCAAATCCTTAACAACATCAACCGGGATAGCGTTGATGACGAACTTGAAAAACGATTGTTGGATTATTTTGAAAAATTCAAAGAATCATCTCTCATTCGATATTTGGCGGAATATACCGGTTTGGACTATAAGCGTTTCACCCAGACAGATACAGCAAAGCTGTTGAAAACAGACTGGATTTTACATATTCAGGTTTTGATGGCCTTCGATCTTCACGAAAAAGCCTTCGACCTGCTGGAAGAGCATGCAGATATATCTTCGCTGAAGAGATTTGACCGTGAGTTGGCAATTCATCTACCCGATCGCATGGCCTTGCTGTACCTTGCTTTGTCAAAAACATATTTGCAGCAACACTTTGGCTCGCAGGCAAGGGGTTTCGTTAGGGACCTGAGGAACCATCTCGGCCAGATACTTGACAGAAGTGCTTACCGGATATGGGAAGAAGGCATACAAGACCTTCTGAGCAACAGAAGACCTTCAAAAACTCATAGGATATAATTCTAAATCTAATGAGAAATTAAAATAATATTTGTTCACAAGTCTTAGATAATTAATCCGGCGGAATATTATACTTTCGTGTGGTGTTGTAAAAACTGGCTTTTCTGATAGCGTATGGGTTTTCATAAAGAACCAATTATGATCAATGCTTGCATTTTTGACCTCGATGGAGTTATCGTAGATACGGCAAAGTATCACTATGAAGCGTGGCGTCGTTTAGCCATGCTTTTTGATTATGATTTCACGAAAGAGGAAAATGAAAAACTAAAAGGTGTCAGTCGAATTGAATCTCTGGAGAGACTTTTACAACTGGCCGGGTTGGAGTTGAGCGAACAGGATAAAAAGAAATATTGTGCAACAAAAAATTCATGGTACTTGAAAATGGTGGCTTCGATGGATACCGCCGAAATTCTTCCAGGTGTAACAAAATTTCTCGCTGACGTAAAGGTTCAAGGAATCAAAACCGCTATCGGTTCGGCCAGTAAAAATGCAGGTACTATTCTCAAGAGGATAGGGTTGTACGGTGAATTTGATGTTATTGTGGATGGAAACATGGTCCTTAACAGCAAACCCGATCCTGAGGTGTTTTTGACAGGGGCAAAACGCATGTCGGTATTGCCTCAAGAAACCATTGTTTTTGAAGATTCTGAAAAAGGGCTTATAGCTGCACAAAAAGGCGGATTCATCGCTGTTGGCGTCGGAGGGGAAAATTTGAGAGAATATGCAAATTTGGTAATTCCGGGTTTTATAAATCTGAGCTGGCAAAAACTTCTTAAAAACATCGAAATAGTTGAAGTTTAAACTTCAGCTCTAAGAGTAAATTCCGCTAGAAAGTAAAACTTCTGTAGGTACGGAAGTCTTCATTTTTTTTAAGTTAGCTTACAGCAAAACTCGCGTTGATGAAAGATTACATCGTTGCTGACAAGTGGAAGATCATCGAAAATCACTTCGATCCTCATTTACAGATGAATTCAGAAAGTTTGTTCAGTATTGGTAATGGTCGAATGGGTCAAAGGGCCAACTTTGAAGAGACCTATTCCGGACCGTCACTAAGGGGAAGTTACATTGCCGGAGTCTATTACCCGGACAAAACAAGAGTGGGTTGGTGGAAGAATGGATACCCGGAATATTTTGCTAAGGTGTTGAACTCGGTAAACTGGATAGGTATCGAATTAAAGATCAACGGGGAGATAGTAGACCTCTATACTTGTAAGGTAATTGATTTTAAGAGAGAACTGGACATGAAATCAGGGTTGCTGAAACGTTCGGTAACGATAAAATTGAAAAAGGATCGCGTGGTCGAGATTCGGTGCGAACGATTTTATTCCATGGCACAGAAGGATCTATGTCTGATGCAGTACAGGGTGCAGCCGGTTAACTTTAATGCCAAGGTGAATATTTCTTGGTACCTGGACACCAATGTGTTGAATTCTGATGCCAACTACCAGGAAGATTTTTGGAAAAACAGAAAGCAAGGAATCAAAAAAAAGAAGGCATGGGTAATGGCAACGACCAGGAAAACTGGTTTTACGGTTTGTGCCGCAATGCGCCAGGAATTGCATACCGACAACGCCTCTGAAATGGTAGTTTCTGAGCGCATGCGTGAAGGCCGTATCGAACGTGCTGCCAGTACGACCGTGACACAGGGAGGTTTTATCTCCCTTAAAAAATATGTTTCTATCGCTTCGACATTCTATCATCGTGAAGAAGAACTGGTAGGTGTCACCACAGCAAGTGCCAAGACGGCTATGAAAGATGGATTCAAAAAAATTCGCAAAGCTCAAGCAAGGACATGGGGCGACATATGGAAACGTTGCGATGTTGAGATCCTCGGAGATGTAAAAGCCCAGCAAGGCATTCGTTTTAACATATTCCAGATGATTCAGACTTATACGGGCGATGATCCCCGTTTAAATATAGGACCTAAAGGATTTACCGGAGAAAAATATGGTGGAAGCACCTACTGGGATACAGAGGCTTATTGCCTTCCTTTTTACATGAGCACAACTGATCCTTCCGTTGGCAGAAACTTGTTGATTTATCGCTACAATCACCTTGAAAAGGCCATAGAAAATGCTTCTAAACTCGGATTTTCTGGGGGTGCCGCATTGTATCCAATGGTAACCATGAATGGTGAAGAATGTCATAATGAGTGGGAGATAACTTTTGAGGAAATCCATCGCAATGGCGCCATTGCCTATGCTATTCACGATTACATCCGTTACACGGGGGACAAAGAGTATCTGGTGGATTACGGGCTTGAAGTACTTATAGCCATAGCACGGTTTTGGGCACAACGCGTACATGTTAGCCCTCGTAAAAGAAAATACGTGATGCACGGCGTAACAGGGCCCAACGAATATGAAAACAATGTTAATAACAATTGGTATACGAACTACATTGCGGCATGGTGTCTCCAATATGCAATTGCAGCTGCAAGATGGGTTGAAGAGAGAGACCCTCAAAAGTATACTTCACTTCGATCAAAAATAAATCTCGACGAGGAGAGTGAATTTTCACATTGGAATGAAATCGTGGAAGAAATGTATTATCCGGTCGATGAGTCCCGCGGAATCTTTTTACAAAATGATGGATTTGAGGACAAAGAAGATCTCACCGTAAAAGACCTCGACCATGCGGCCAGGCCTTTGAATCAAAATTGGTCTTGGGACCGCATCTTGCGTTCGCCCTTTATAAAGCAGGCCGACGTGTTGCAAGGTTTGTATTTCTTTGAAGAAGATTTCGGTATAGAAACGATTCGCCGGAATTTTGAATATTACGAACCAAAGACGGTACACGAATCTTCACTTTCGCCCTGTGTCCACTCCATTCTGGCAGCTCTAATTGGAAACGGCGAAAAGGCTTACGAAATGTATCTCCGGACCGCCCGCCTTGACCTGGATGACTACAACAACGATACAGAGGATGGCTGTCACATCACGAGTATGGCAGGCACCTGGCTTTCCATCGTAAAAGGATTCGCTGGAATGCGAGTACGTGATGGCGTGTTACATTTCAAACCTTTCATTCCTCCAGCTTGGGAAGCTTATGCCTTCAGGATATCTTTTCGAGGACAAATTCTCAGATTAGTAGTAGGTCAGGAAGAAGTCAAAGTTGAAAATCTTAATGATGGTCCTTTTTCAGTTGTTGTATTCGATGAATGCCAAAACATTGAAGGAAACGCTGACGCAACGGTTCGAGTGTCCCAACAGGTTGCCTAAAAACAATATTCTATGTGTAATAAACTTTTGATCCTTCTTACAGTAGGACTCTTGTTGTCCTCATGTGACCAGGATCCCGGGAATACAACAATACCTGGCTCAGACCAGCCATTTACTTGGAGTAATGCCACTATTTATTTCTTACTCACCGACAGGTTTTACAACGGTGACCCTTCCAATGACATCAATTTCGATAGGAAGACCGATGGTGCAGTTCTCCGCAATTTTGAAGGTGGGGATATCAAAGGGATCACCCAAAAAATTGAGGATGACTATTTCACTGATCTCGGTGTCACGGCCATCTGGTTGACCCCACCGGTAGAACAGATTCATGGTCATACGGATGAGGGTACCGGGAAGACATATGGATACCACGGGTACTGGACCAGAGATTGGACACAGATCGATCCCAATTTTGGAACATGGCAAGACTTGAGCAATATGGTGGAAGCTGCTCATTCTAAGGGAATCCGTGTCATCATGGATGTTGTATTGAATCATACCGGCCCTGTAACTTCTACCGACAGCCAGTGGCCAGATCAATGGGTTCGCACTGGACCCGCTTGTACATTTCGTGATTTTGAGACGACAGTGACTTGCACGTTGGTAGAAAATTTACCAGATATCCGCACTGAAAGCGATGACGACGTAAAGCTCCCTCACTTTCTTATAGAAAAATGGCGTTCTGAGGGCAGGCTTGAAAAAGAGTTGAACGAGTTGAATACATTTTTCGAATCGACCGGCTTTCCCCGTTCTCCAAGACACTATATTATGAAGTGGTTAATAGACTTCATAAAAAAATTGGGAATCGACGGTTACCGGATAGATACCGCAAAACACACAGAGCCCGAAGTATGGTCAGAACTCGAAAGTGTCGCTCGTGAAGCCTTCGAAAACTGGAAAAAGGAAAATCCAGAAAAGAAATTGGACGACAATCCATTTTTCATAATGGGAGAGGTCTACAACTATTTCATCCAACATGGAAGAACGTTTGATATGGGTGGTGGCGATACGATAGACTTTTTCGATTATGGCTACGATGGCTTGATCAATTTTGACCTGAAATCTTCTGCTGACCGTGAATTGGAGGAAGTATTCAGTATGTATTCAGAATCACTGAATGGTGGCCCGCTCAATGGACTTGACGTTATCAACTACATTTCATCACACGACGATGGCGCTCCCTATGACCTCGAAAGGAAAAAGACAGGAGAATCAGCATTGAGGCTCCTTTTGTCGCCCGGCATTTCCCAGATTTACTATGGAGACGAAACCGGAAGGCCTCTCAGGATTGAAGGAGCCAATGGGGATGCAAATCTCAGGTCGAACATGAATTGGTCAGATCTACAGGGAGAGGATAACTCAACAGAACAGCTTTTGGTTCATTGGCAAAAAATCGGACAATTCAGACGTGCCCATCCCTCAGTAGGAGCAGGACTCCATAAGATGCGTTCTAGAGAGCCCTATGTCTTCCAGAGGACATTGGATTGGAATGGCATCGAAGACAAGGTCATTGTCTCTATCGGGTTAAGCGATGGCATCGTCGAGGTGGGAGATATTTTTGAAGAAGGCAGTACTGTATATGATTACTACAGCGGTCAAAGTGCTGTTGTCAGCGACGGAAAGGTGAACTTTGATCCTCGAGAAATCTTTCTGCTTGGTCAGCCTTGATTAGGGTGCCATTACCCATCCCCTATTGCCGGTTTCGTCTGATACATAACTGAAATCTTCGTGAAAGCCATGTACTTGAAGAGCAACACCGTTACTGAGTCTTTTGATGTCAGGAGCATGTTCAATGGGGCTTTCCAACAGAAAAACGGGACGGCTCACATCTTGAATGGCCACAGGGCTAATCAGATCTTCCAGGTCGGAATACCGTATAAAGCCGGTTCTGCCATCAGGCAATGAAACGCGATAAGATGCAGATGTGGCCGCTATCAGGTGGACCATCTGGTGCCGGTTTAGGGTAGAAGCATTGCCGGAAAACGGATCCCTAAGTGCGGTGGCTTTTTGCGTACGCATCCACAAGCCGAGTTTATCGCTGTTTCCCATCACTTTTTTTGCACTACGCTGCACAGCCGCTATGTAATGAAATGGATCCTGAGGCCCGGACTTGTAAATCCCGAAGTGCAAATGAGGGGGCGTAGTGCGCGCATTTCCAGTATTACCAACAGTACCTATTGTATCTCCCGGACTTACTTTTTGTCCCCGGTGCACAAATATGTCATGAAGGTGTGCAAAATAAAGCGTCTGATCCCTCTTGGAGTCTTGCAGCCAAACTACCCTTCCGCCGAGACCACGCTCTCCAGCGAATCGCACAGTTCCTTCCGCAGGAGCCACCACTGGAGTGTGCCTACTGGCAAATATGTCAACGCCATGGTGCTTTCTGCGACCACCGTCGCGCGGATCACCGAAAAAACTCTGAATATCATACTGGCTTTTACCCTCGACTGGAAATGCCAGCGAAGGACTAACCGAAATGTCAACTTTATATTTTCCTCCTCGTAGCAATTCCGGCTGAATCCTTAAAATATATACAGCATCCGTCCTCGTCTCAATCGCAATGAATTTTTCTTCTGAAGCTGCCGTTGCAATATGCCTCAATTGCTGACTTGCTTCCTGCCTAAACAGGTCAATAAATAAATTGCCGTCTTGAGCATTCAGCGGTTCGACAGAAATTTCAAGACGCTGACCCTGCAATATATCCATGCGGTATCCAAAACTAGCTGCGCCAGTGGGTGGAAGGTAAAATTCCTCCCTATAAGGGAGTTCGATGTCGAGTGGTTCATCCAGGGCCCGGCCAGCGGCATCGATCCAATCTTGGCCCAGGGCTGCATCTGAGAGATGAAGTTTCCGCAAGCTTTCCACATAGGAAGAATGGTCCTCACGAGGGTAATAGGCCGTTTCCACCATCTCTTTCTTGCAAGAACTGGTCGAAAGCAACATGCCGATCAAAACGAATACAGTGCATACGCGCAGAATTGAGTAGAACATAGTTGAGAGATTACAATGCAATAAACGCATATAATATCCATACATAGTGTCTGCATCCTCTAAAAAAATAGAGTCATTGATACATTGCATGTAAAAACATTCCAAATCCCACGGCAGATTTACCTATCCCAGCCTTTGTGTTTACTAGATTGTTCAGTATTTGTATTTTCAGGTTTACATGTGGTCAGAACTACTTCATTGATGAAGTTCTAACCGAAACTATACAACACAACGAAACGGAAAAACCTATGAAGCGACCGCGACTTTCTCTTGCCCAGATCATAAATATGAGCTTTGGTTTTTTAGGCATTCAATTTGGTTTTGCTCTGCAGAATGCCAATGTCAGTCGCATTTTTGAAACACTCGGAGCAGATGTTGAAGACATTCCGATATTGTGGATTGCGGCGCCGTTGACAGGATTGTTGGTTCAACCGATTATAGGTTATATGAGTGATCGTACATGGAACCGACTCGGCAGACGAAGACCCTATTTTCTCGCAGGAGCCATTTTCGCTACGATAGCCCTGTTCATTATGCCCAACTCCCCGGTACTGTGGGTTGCAGCGATCATGCTCTGGATAATGGATGCTTCAATCAACGTTTCTATGGAACCCTTTCGCGCCTTTGTGGGTGACAATTTACCTTCAGAACAACGAACTACCGGATTTGCCGCACAGGTATTCTTTATTGGTGTTGGTGCCGTGGTGGCGTCTCTCTTACCCTATATTCTTACCAATTGGTTTGGTGTAAGCAATACTGCCGGCGAAGGCATAGTACCTTCTTCGGTAAAGTGGTCTTTCTATATTGGAGGGATTGTATTCTTTGTTGCGGTTCTATGGACCGTTATTTTTTCAAAAGAGTATCCACCTGAACAACTTGCCGCCTTTGAAGAGGCAGAAGGTGAAAAAAATACATTCAGTCCTGAATTATGGGACGATGCGCAATATGCGGAAAACGGAAAAAAACAACTACGAACAGGTGTGATCATCGCCATAGTAGGGGTTTTGATGGCTATATGGTTTTTGTCTTCTGATTACGACAAACAGCTCCACATTCTCTCTTTTGGTCTCGTAGCTTATGGCCTCCTGCTTATCTTGTCTGGCCTATGGCAACAAAGAGGCAAATACGATAACGGATTTGTGACCATACTCAACGACTTGCAGAATATGCCCACCACGATGAAACAACTTGCCGTGGTACAGTTCTTTTCTTGGTTTGCCCTATTCTCCATGTGGATATATACGACCGCAGCTGTAACGAGTACCATTTACGGTTCGACCGATACTACGTCCGAGTTGTATAATGACGGTGCCGACTGGGTAAGTGTATGTTTTGCCGTGTACAATGGTCTTGCCGCATTGTTCGCATTTCTTCTTCCCCTAATCGCCAGAAAAACCAGCCGCAAAATCACGCATATCATTTGTTTGGTATTGGGTGCAGTGGGTCTCGTTTCCATATTCTTCATTCGGGATCCCAACTTATTGCTGGTATCGATGATAGGTATTGGCTTTGCATGGGCAAGTATCTTATCGATGCCATATGCAATCCTTACTGGATCACTGCCTTCCAATAAGATGGGCTATTATATGGGCGTTTTCAATTTTTTTATCGTGATCCCTCAAGTGGTGGCAGCTGCCATATTGGGTTTCTTCATTGGTCGAATGTTCGGGGGAGAAGCCATTTATGCGATGTCCATAGGGGGATTTTCTTTCCTTATAGCTGCTTTAGCCACCTATTTCGTTAATGATGAGACGGATCCGGCCTTGTCAGGCAGATCATAGATTCCTACAATGAAAATCAAAGTTGTCTGGATCGGTGCTACCAAGAACGACCATTTGCGCCAATTGATAGATATGTACCACAAAAGACTGTCTCACTATTGTAACATAGATGTGGAAGAAATACGAAAAATCAAAAAGATCAAAAATCCCATGCAAATACGGCAAAGCGAAACGAAAGTCTTGAGGGAGGCCATCAAACCTGGTGATTTTGTTGTCGTGCTTGACGAAAGTGGAAATGCGATGAGCTCAAAAGAATTGTCTGTTTTTCTTCAAAAAAAAATGAATGAGTCTTCCCCTGGCATTACCTTTTTAATCGGGGGTGCGTATGGATGGGAGTCATCCATATTTGATTCGGCCAATATCGTCTTATCTCTATCTAAAATGACGTTGACACATGACATTGCCCGCCTCATCCTGCTGGAACAGTTGTACAGGGCGTTTTCAATTCTCAGTGGTGAGAAATATCACAACGCATGAGATCATGGTGATCGGCCATCCTTCCATGGTACAAGATTCGCCATATTACAGCAGACCGATTAACCCTTATCGATATATCCAGATTGACAAACAGATGAACATTCATGGGAGAATTCAGCTGAATTTTTCCAATATTGTTTGTTAACAAGGCACCTGCTAGTCGTTCATGGAGACAGAATACACCTATCAAATCCTCCTTTTATCAGAATTTCTGCTTGCTCCTGTGGTATTCTTCAGCTTGGTTTTCAAAACAGCTCCATATGGTCGTCATGCTCGTCCTGGATGGGGGCCAGTCATGAATGCCCGGTTTGCATGGATAGCCATGGAGCTTCCTGCTGTACTCACCATGGGAGTACTTTTTTTATACAACATCGATTCACTCCATCCTGTAAACACCATTTTTATCCTTATGTGGGAATTTCACTACTTATACCGCACATTCTACTTTCCCATGCAAATGACGAAGATAAGGACAGATTTTCCCGTGGTCATTGTACTTATGGCCGTCTTTTTCAACGTTCTCAACGGATATGTAAATGGCTCTTACTTATTTGATATCCGGCCTGCGGAAGACTTTTCCTTTGCAATAAGCTCATCGTTTGTTGGCGGCATGCTGGTGTTCATTACCGGCTTTGTTATTCACTACCGGTCTGACAGGACGATTCTCAGGTTGCGGACTAAGTCGGGAGGATCCCGTTACAGCATTCCCCGAGGCGGATTATTCAGGTGGGTGAGCAGCCCCAATTACCTCGGGGAGTTCATTCAGTGGTGTGGCTGGGCTATTTTGACGTGGTCACTGGGGGGACTTGCATTTGCCATCTTTACCCTTGCCAACCTATTGCCCAGGGCCATCAGCAATCATCAATGGTACAAATCCCAGTTTCCAGATTATCCCGCGAAAAGAAAAATCTTTTTTCCTGGAGTTTACTGATCAGCTCTTTTGGTTCTCCTTATCGATCTTCATCAATTCAATCATTACGGCGTCAAGATTTTCTGCAGGCACCTTTTTGAGCAATATTTTCTTTTCGTCGTCAAGTATGAAAATCTTTGGTGTGCTCGTGGTAAAATATTTTGAAAATATTCCTGAACGATTGAATTCATCTCCCGTATTAATGAGGTTGCTCATTCCTTTAGCCTCGACGTCCTCCCAGCATTTGCCATATTTCTCTCCTGAATAGGTACAGACGGTCAGCACGTCCACTCCTTGATCCTTGTATTTTTCCTGGAAATCTATAACATGCGGCATCGCCTCGGTACAATGTCCGCAATCCGGTTTCCAAAAAACGATGACCGTGTAGTCGTTTTTAAAATCGCTCAGGCTGACCGCTGTTCCATCTTGCCTGTACACGGTAAAATCTGGTGCCTTTTTGCCTATGAGTATAGGATTGATTCTCCGGGCATTATCGACTATCTCAGCCAGGTTGTCCTCAGAAACCCAAGGAGCCTTTCCCTTACCATAATAGTTTAATGCCAGATGAACATAAACAGCGTCCATTCCTATGTATTTTGAATTACCGTAGCTATTGAGAAAATTGCTCAAGTAGTATTGGTAAGCTTCTTGGTTTGGTTCCAATAAACTTAAAATGCGATCTACAGAGACTATGATGGAATCCGCCTGGTTGGGCGTCAAATTCTGGAGATAATAATTTACGCGTTGGTCCAAAACCGGGGTACGCAGCATTGCCGGGTCACCGAGGTCGACCTGATCGAAGTATCTTGCCTTATAGTACAGGTATTTTTTCATCTGAACTTCATCAGGATTTCCTTCGAAAACAGGAAAGTCAAACGGCAGGTTCGATCGAATCAATTTCGCGGTCAACCATCCGTCGTATTTTTCCAACAGTTCATTTTGTGCTTGAGCTACGACCCTGTTGACTTGATCTTTGTCTTTTTTGAGCTGATCGATGACCGACACCAACATGCTATCAGTCGAGTTGAGTGCGTTGTCGATTTTGGTTAATTGCTGCCTGCTTGTATTGATAAAGCTTAGGTAGTCGTAAAACAATGTATTTTCCTCCGAGCCTTCAAATTCGAGTTCGGGTTGCTTGCTTCTATCGATGATGACCGAAAATTCCTGGTCCCTGTCATTGAGAAGCACCTGATAATAGTTGCCTGAAGGTTTAGAAACCAACAAGTACATGCCTTCCGGTAACAAGGTGTCTTGTTCATATGCAAACGAGCCACTGTCTTCACTATACAGAGTATCTTTCACAAGGATTTTGTCTGCATAGTAATAAGCCAAAATCAGAGTATCTGATTCTGTGTTGGCAAAGTGGATGTTTAAATCGGTGCGCTGCGCATTCGCGAGAGTAAAACAAACCAAAGAGAATGCGAGAAAGAAGTATTTATACGCCATGTGTTATTTGAATTTGTGATAATTAAACAACAATAATCTTTTAAAATTATCCCCCATCCTATCTATTTAAGGACCATTTAACGTTTTTCAGGAAGTGGATTTACGACCTGCCAAGAGATACAGGATGGCCATCCGCACCGCCACACCATTCTCCACCTGCTGTAATATAATCGAGTGTTCTGAATCAGCGACGTCGCTGTTCAATTCGACGCCCCTGTTGATTGGTCCTGGATGCATGATGGTGATCGCTTTTTCGAGCCGGTCGAGCCTTTTCCTGTCAATTCCATAATACAGTGAATATTCACGGAGGCTCGGTATGTATTGAATATCCTGTCTTTCGAGTTGGATGCGAAGTACATTGGCTACATCACACCATTCCAAGGCTTTCTGCACCTCGTAGGTCACTCCTACTCCAAGGGTATGAATGTATTTGGGAAGCAAGGTCGGAGGACCACAAACCATGACTTCGGCACCCAGTTTCTTCAAGCAAAATACATTGGACAGGGCTACCCTCGAGTGCTTTACATCACCGATGATGGCTACTTTGAGGCCTTTCACGGATCCAAATCTCTGTTGAAGTGAAAAAGCGTCCAGCAATGCTTGCGTGGGATGTTCGTGCGTTCCGTCTCCTGCATTGATGACGTTCGCATCAATTTTTTTAGATAGAAACATAGGTGCACCAGGTGTCGGATGCCTGAGCACTACCATGTCCACTTTCATCGACAACACATTTCTGACCGTATCCAGTAGTGTTTCCCCCTTTTTTACGGAGGATGAAGAAGCCGAAAAATTTACTACATCTGCCGACAGTCTTTTTTCAGCTAATTCAAAAGAAATCTTGGTACGGGTCGAATTTTCGAAAAACAAGTTGGCAATGGTGACATCACGAAGTGAAGGGACTTTTTTTATGGGCCGGCTTAGCACATCCAGAAAACCTTCTGCTGTTGTGAAAATATGATCAATGTCCTTCCGGGTGATGTATTTGATACCGAGTAGGTGTTTGGTACTCAAACTGACATCTGACATATCAGGTCTTCGTTTTTTTACTGAAAAATTTAATTTGATTTCCACCCTCAATGTGCTTCCATTCAACCTTGACGTAAGCCTCATCGATGGCATCCACAGTTATACCTACATAATCTGCCTGTATCGGTAGATGTCTGTTGAATCGTCTATCCACAAAGACGAGCAGTTCCACCTGGGCTGGACGACCAAACTGCTGAAGCGCCGACATAGCGGCATGCACCGTTCGTCCCGTATACAGGACATCATCCACGAGGATCACCTTTTTATCTTCAACAATAAAATCCATGATCGTCTCACTTGGTGTCAAAGGGAATTCACGTCTTCTGTAATCATCCCTATGAAAGCTGATGTCGAGCTTTCCGTAATCCATGCCCAGATTATATTCACCCTTAAGGATGTGAATGATTTGATCGGAGAATATCGCACCACGGTCCTGTATGCCGATCATACAGGTATTTTGAAAGTCGTCATAATTCTCTATCAATTGCCGGCACAACCGCATCATCGTAATTTTGAAACGGTCTTCACTCAATATGACTTTGCCTTTGCTCATAATAATTTCAACGAGCTTGAATTTTTTTCCAGGTATCCTTTAAGGTCACGGTACGATTGAAGATCAATTTGTTTTTGCTGCTTTCCTTATCCACAACAAAATAGCCTTTTCTCAAAAACTGGAATCGATCCCCTTCCGCTGCCTCCATTAAGGAAGACTCGGCAACTGCACCCTCCACTATGCGAAGCGAATCGGGGTTGTAAAAATCGAGAAAATCCTTATCCTCGTGTGCATCCGGGGTTGGATCGGTAAAAAGACGGTCGTATAGACGGACTTCTACTTTCAGGTTGTGATCTGCGCTTACCCAGTGAAGCGTTCCTTTGGATTTTATTCCAGAGGTATCCTGTCCGCTCTTGCTATCGGGATAATAGGCACATTTGATCTCTACAACGTTGCCTTCTTGATCTTGCACATAATCGTGGCAGTTGATTATGTATCCACCCTTCAACCTTACATTCCTGCCGGGGCCGAGCCGGAAGAATTTTCTAGGAGGGTCGATCATGAAATCCTCGCGTTCAATCAACAACCTTCTTCCAAAGGTCATAGTTCGTTCTCCCTGTCCTGGATCTTCAGGATTATTCTCTATAACGACTTGTTCAGTCTGTCCTTCTGGATAGTTTTCAATGACCAATAACACCGGGTTTTGTACAACCATGACACGAGGAGCTGTTTTGTTCAACTCATCCCTCACACACGCCTCCAGCAGCGCTAAGTCGATTACATTGTCGCGTTTTGCGATACCCACCTTATCACAGAACACCCTGATGGCTTCAGGG
>JBFKOL010000065.1:0-15946 GCA_041628815.1 Saprospiraceae bacterium
CGTCAATTTCAACATTGCAAATAATGTCGACATTTTTTCCAACCACCAAATCTCCTCCAGGCATGGCACGGTCAAACTTCAGGTTGTAATCAAACCTGTTGATGGTACCCGCGATTTTAAAACCAGCTTTGGGTCCCCTTCTGCCTTCAATAGTACCCTTATGCGTGACATTAAATTGTACCGGTTTGGTCACATCGCGAATGGTAAGATCTCCGTTGAGAACAAGCTGGTCATTTTCTTTGGCGATTTTACCCATAAATTTCAGCTCAGGGAATGCTTCTGCATTGAAAAAATCATCACTGCGCAGGTGGTTGTCCCTTCGCTCATTATCGGTATCAACGGAAGCAGTTTTAGCTGTAAATTCGACGGTGGCGCCGTCAAATTTGTCGCCCTTCGTGATTACTTTACCATCAAACTCATTGAATTTTCCTTCGGTCTCAGAAATACCCATATGAGTCACGGCAAATCCGATCCTCGCGTGTGATTTGTCGATGCTCCATTCCATTTGTGCAAACAAAAAAGAAGCGGTACCCGCCATGATGAAACAAAGAGTAAGTGATCGTACAATTTTCATGTGTTACTGTTTTAGTTTAGAGTTTAGACTTGAAGTTTTTCAAAAAGTAAAATCACGAAATGTTAAAAATCCTGTAAATATTGTCAGGCAACCTGCAGGCTTCCATGACTTACTTTTTACATTGCATGGCTAACATTGAATGTGCTATCCTCAAAAATATAATGGTTTGCCATGAAGCTCAATACTCGCATACAGCTTTCTACAATGATGTTCTTTCAATTCTTTATCTGGGGTTGCTGGTATGCCACCATGGGCACCTATTTGTTTAAAATTGGCTTCAGCGGGCTACAGGTAGGTGCTTCTTTCAGCACCGTCAATTGGGGGGCGATACTTTCACCTTTTATTATAGGTATGATCG
Organism: Saprospiraceae bacterium; assembly: GCA_041628815.1. Classification (GTDB taxonomy): domain Bacteria; phylum Bacteroidota; class Bacteroidia; order Chitinophagales; family Saprospiraceae; genus JBFKOL01. The sequence continues at coordinate 933 of JBFKOL010000065.1, forward strand.
CAGACCGTTTTTTTTCTGCTGAGAAAGTAATGGCAGTCATACACCTGGCTGGTGCAGGCATCCTTTGGTATGTCTCTTCTGTCACTGATCCTGGAGTCTTTTTTTGGACGTTACTCTTTTATTCTGTGCTCTATATGCCGACGCTTGCTCTTGCCAATGCCATCAGTTTCTACCAAATGGAAAATACGGAAAAAGAATTTCCGACTATCAGGGTACTGGGCACACTGGGGTGGATAGCTGCAGGCACGATGATCAGTTTTATGAAATACGAGGACAGCCACATGCAGTTTCAGGTAGCAGCAATCGTGTCAGTGGCACTTGGATTATTTGCCTTTTTCCTACCCAATACACCTCCAAAATCAAAGGGTAGAGCTCCCAATGTCAGGGATGTTCTCGGATTGGATACGTTGCAGCTCATGAAAGATCGCAGTTTTGCCATATTTATCATCAGTTCGCTCCTCATTTCAATTCCACTGGCCTTTTACTACAGTTTTACCAATCCTTTTCTCAACGATATGGGCATGGAAAACGCAGCTTTTAAAATGACCTTCGGACAGTGGTCTGAGATCTTATTTCTCCTCCTCATGCCCTTGTTTTTTATGCGATTGGGTGTTAAAAAGATGATGCTGATAGGTATGATCGCCTGGGTGACCAGGTATCTACTATTTGCTTATGGCAATGGCGATGAACTCGTATTCATGTACTATATCGCCATCATTCTTCATGGCATCTGTTTTGATTTTTTCTTTGTGACAGGTCAGATATATGTAGACAAGGCTGCTCCAAAGGAAATACAGGCGAGCGCCCAAGGATTCATTGCCTTGATCACCTACGGTGTGGGAATGTTGATCGGGTCATGGGCTTCTGGGTGGTTCGTAGACCTCTACACCTCCTCTGAAGGACAAAGACTTTGGCCGGCCATATGGATGGTTCCGGCCATTATGGCTTTTGTTATCAGCATTCTGTTCTTTGTCCTGTTCCAGGAAAAGAAAGGCGACGACTTGGAAATTCACATTGCGGAATAGGGCCCTAAATTCGTGCCGTTTCGCATGGCCCGTCGCAGTTGGTATATTCAAGAAATAGGTAAGGTTATAAGCCGCTTCGGTGCAAGATCAGGCGCACAATTTGCCGACAGTTGCGAACCTGTCGGCAAGTTAAGTGGCTTTTTTGACATCCGAGGCGTATTGGGTTGATCTGACCGAATTTGTCCAATATTGGTCAATCATAAGACAACCCGAACCTGATAAATTGCATTTTTAGATAGCCCCTCAGCCCCGTACCAGCATCGAAACGGGATCCCAATGAACAATGCGTTTGTCAAAATAGCTCACGTTAGTGGCAAGGGCGGGCCCTGCTGCTCTCATACCAAACGTGGCATCCTCAACAAGAGGCGTATCGTTTCTAATGGCGTCGGCAAAATACCACCAATGGTCACGATGAGAGCTGTATCCTTCAGGGACCGTGTATTCCAGATCTCTAGGTGCCTGCATTTCGGGTTTGGCAGGGGGATAGTGCGCATCGTACCACTTTTCAAAATCGGCTTGTTGAGCTTTTGAGAACGTGGCATATGAGTCCCATCCACCGTATTGCGGAACGGTGTTGACCTTTGACCGTTGAATGCTTATCCCATTCCAACCGATGGTCATCACTCCTTCATTTCCAATAAGGCGCACATGCGAACCACCACCCGATCCATCGACAAAGTTCACCCTCATCTGAACATTAAATGCCGGATGATTTTTTGTTGCAGGATAATCATATAATCCCAAGGTTACGTCTGGAACATCTCTTCCATCTTGCCAAAACCTCAAGCCTCCCGTGGCATATATTCTCTCTGGACCCAGCGAAGATGTGATCACATGAAGTGCACTGAACAGGTGGACAAACAAATCACCGGCTACACCTGTACCGTAATCCCTGTAGTTGCGCCACCTAAAAAATCGCACTGGATCATAATCCATTTTTGGGGCATCTCCGAGAAATCGTTCCCAGTCTACTGTCCCTGATTTAGCATCAGTGGGAATGGAATATTGCCACGCACCCAGGGCACTGCTGCGGTCATATCTTATATCCGCCAAGTTCAATTCTCCGATGATACCCGATTCGAAGAGTTCTTTCGCTTTAAGTGTTTCTATTCCGCTGACCCTTTGGCTGCCAATGATCAATGGTAAACCAGATTTTTTTTCCGCTTTGATCATATCATGTCCTTCCTCAATGTGATGCATCATCGGCTTTTCGCAGTACACGGCCTTGCCGGCTTCCAGTGCTGCAATGGTCATATGATCGTGCCAGTGATCGGAGGTCGAAATACAAACGGCATCTATATCCGGTCGATCAAGGATTGTCCTGTAGTCATTGGTGGTGAAAAGATGATCTCCAAAAACCTCTTTCATTCTTACCAAACGACCCCTATAAAGATCGCAAGCAGCCGCGATTTCAAGCCCTTCCACTGAAGTCGCTGCACGCGCATTGCTGAAACCTTGAATGCCACAACCTATCATCGCCAGACGTATCTGGTCATTGGGCCCATAGCTCGACGCAACTGGATCTATCCTTGGAAGCAATAGGCGACCATTTGCCATGGAAGCTTTGTGCAGTGTTCCCAATGCTGCACCTCCGGCAGCCATTTTCTTAATAAATGTTCTTCTCGAACGCTTTTTCCGATACATAGGTCAATTTTATAAAAGGACCGAAAATAGCGTTTTTCCCAGGTAATATCCCAGCTTCATCGACCCATGTGAACGAGTAGAACCGAAATATCGGATGGAGAAACACCACTTATCCTGCTCGCCTGTCCTATGGTCAAGGGTTTAAGCGAGGACAGTTTTTCCCTTGCTTCAGCTGACAGTGAACCAATGGATTCGTAATCAAAGTCCGCACGGATCTGCACATATTCCAGACGATTCATCTTTTCTACCATTTCACGTTCTTTTTCTATGTATCCGGCATATTTTTGATCAATTTCCGCCGTTTGAACATGCTCTTTTCTCTTTGTTTCCAAGAACGCTTTTACATCTGGAAGCACGTCTGCGATTTCTGATAGTGTTATATGAGGCCTCGAGAGCACACTTTGCAGCCTGACCCTTTGTGTCAGGGGGGCAGAGTTTTTATGTTGCAGATAGCCGTTAATCAGATCGGGGTCGACGCTGGTCTTTTCAATAAAGGATTGGATTTCCTTTATGGCATTTATTTTTACTTCCACAGCTTTCATACGGTCGTCCATATCTTTCATGCCCAGTCGATGGGCCAATGGAGACAGGCGCAGGTCGGCATTGTCCTGCCTCAATAATATTCGGTATTCAGCCCTCGAAGTGAACATCCTGTAGGGCTCTTTGGTGCCCTTGTTGACGAGATCATCTATCAAAACACCGATGTAGGCATCCGATCGTTTCAGGATGAATGGAGAATTTTCATTGATTTTGAGGTGCGCATTGATTCCTGCCATCAACCCCTGGCACGCTGCCTCTTCGTAACCTGTGGTACCGTTGATCTGGCCTGCAAAGAACAATCCTCGCACCAGCCGGGTCTCAAGTGATGGCGTCAGCTGCGTGGGCTGAAAGAAATCATATTCGATGGCATATCCGGGCCTGAACATCTTGGCTTTTTCAAAACCAGGTATCTTCCTGAGCGCTTTGTACTGAACATCTTCGGGCAAAGAACTACTGAAACCATTGACGTAAATCTCACATGTATCTCGACCCTCCGGCTCAACAAAGAGCTGGTGCCTGTCGCGCGATGAAAAACGATCTATTTTGTCCTCTATGGAAGGACAGTACCTCGGTCCAAGGCCTCTTATTCTTCCATTGAACATGGGTGACCGGTCAAACCCCGTCTTGAGGATATCGTGAACTTCCGGATTAGTGTAAGTGACATGACAAGGAATCTGTTCGGTTAATGGCGGCGTATCTGTAAAGGAAAACGAACCGGGATCTGCATCTCCGTGCTGTACCTCCATCTTGTTCCAATCCAATGTCCGGCCATCTACCCTTGGTGGAGTGCCCGTTTTCATGCGGCTCGCTTCGAACCCAAGCTCCCTAAGCTGTTCGGTGATACCCGTAGCGGCCCTTTCACCGGCGCGACCTCCCCCAAATTGCTTTTCACCTATGTGTATTAATCCATTGAGAAAGGTCCCGTTGGTAAGAATGACCGATTTGGAACGAATCTCCAGGCCCATCCCGGTCCTTACTCCCCGGACTACACCATCTTTTACGACAATACCGGTGACCATTTCCTGCCAAAAATCGATCATGGGATGTGCTTCGAGCATATTCCGCCACTTTCGCGCAAACTCCATCCTGTCGCTCTGCGCTCTCGGACTCCACATGGCAGGTCCTTTGGATCTATTGAGCATCCGGAATTGGATCATGGTATGGTCAGTGACAATTCCCGAATACCCTCCAAGCGCATCTATTTCCCTGACGATCTGACCTTTGGCCACGCCACCCATGGCCGGATTACAGGACATCTGTGCGATGGTCTGCATATTCATCGTCACGAGCATGACCCTGCTGCCCAGATTGGCTGCTGCTACAGCAGCTTCACAACCGGCGTGACCGGCACCCACGACGATGACATCGTATTCGGGAAACATCATTTTATCTTTTCAGCTTGCAAAAATCGGATTTTCTTGGAAAAGATGTTGTCGGATGTCGGTGGTCAGTCGTCAGTTGTCATCTTACCATAGTTTTGTTGCAGGATGCTTTCTTAGCCAAAAGAAGCTTAAGCGGAGTCGGGTTGTGGGGTTGTGGGGTTGTGGGGTTGTGGGGTTGTGGGGTTGTGGGGAATGAATTTCGATCTAGCAAATGTCAAAAAAAGCCTATCTGAAATCTCTTACTACTGCTCAACTGTCGCTTGATGGAGTTACGGTACTCCTTGATCTGGCGTATTCCGCGAAGAAATCAAGTGAAGACGGGTTGCGCATAGCGCCGCGGTTGGCGGCTTTATCGGGATGTATACCCATCAATATTTTTTTTACAGGTGCCTCCAGTTTTTTTCCACTGATGGTATAGGGTACCTCGGGGATTTGAACTACCACATCCGGGACATGTCTTGGAGAGTGATCGGACCTGAGCCTTTTATTGATATTATAGACCAGGGTTTCATCCATCGTTTGTCCCGGCTTGAGAACCACAAACAGGGGCATAAATGACACACCGTCTTTCTCCACATGGATAATTATGGCATCCTGGATGGCTGGTATTTTATCCAGGGATCGATAGATCTCTGCCGTTCCGATCCTTATGCCCTGCCGATTGAGTGTCGCATCAGATCTGCCATAGACGACCAGTCCCAGTCGCGGAGTGATTCTGATCCAGTCACCGTGACGCCAGATACCACCCGGGTAGTGTTCGAAATAGGATGCGAGGTATCGCTTCTTTTCAGGATCGTTCCAGAAATACACGGGCATAGAAGGCATAGCTTTGGAGATTACCATCTCTCCCACTTCATCGATCACGGATGTCCCGGACTCATCGAGGGCATAAAGGGCAACGCCTAATGCACGCTTCTGAATCTCTCCAGTAAATACGGGCTCCGTAGGTACACCGCCGATAAATGCCGTGCAAACATCCGTTCCTCCGCTCATCGATACCAGCCACAGGTCATTCTTTACCGATGCATAAACCCATTCAAATGCCTCAGTTGGCAGAGGAGCACCCGTTGAACTGACTGACCTCAGCCGTGATAGGTCAAAAGTGCGACCCGGTTGTTTCCCTGACTTCATACATGCCACCAGGAAAGGGGCGCTTGTCCCGAAATGGTCAATAACCAAATCCTGGGACATTTTCCACAGGGCATCAAGATCCGGATACGAAGGACTGCCATCGTAGAGTACGATGGTGGCTCCACAGAGCATTGCCGCCTGTACATAGTTCCACATCATCCATCCTGTCGTAGTATACCAAAAAAATCTTTCGCCCGGTTTAACGTCATTGTGAAACGTCAGGTATTTCAGGTGTTCAAGAAGCATACCTCCTTGGCTGTGTGTAATCGCTTTTGGCATTCCTGTTGTTCCCGAAGAATAGAGGATCCACATTGGATGATCAAACGGCACTCTTTTAAACTGGAGATGAGCGGCTTTGCGGTTCATGATTTGTTCCCAGGTGACCCTTTGCCGGGTCCCTATATCTTCATTACCATTTACCGAGACTACCCATTTCAGACTTGACAGACCTTTGACTATTTCAAGTACCTCTTTTGAACGATTATACTTTTTACCGTTGTACACGTAATGTGCAGACACTATCAAAACGGAAGGTTCGATTTGTTGAAAACGGTCCAGTACACTGGCTCCACCGAAATCGGGTGAACAACTGGACCAGACTGCGCCGATCGTATTCGTGGCAAGAAAGGCAACGGTCGCCTCGGGAATATTGGGCAAATAGGCCGCAACTCTATCACCTTCCCCTATTCCTTTGCCTTTCAACCAGGCAGCCATCTTGGCAACTGAGGAGCGCAAATTTTCCCAACTGATTACCCTTTTAATACCAGATTCATTGTATGCTATAATCGCTGGATGGTCATCGGTCTGCATCCGAAAAATATGTTCGGCATAGTTCAGTTCTGTTCCGCCAAACCATTTCGTTTCAGGCATGGGATGATTCGTTCTGATAAACTCAGGAGTGCCATCATGAAGGATATCAAAGTACTTCCAGATCGATTTCCAGAAATCCTGGTCATCTTCCACAGACCATGACCACAACGAGTCATAGGAGGAAAACTTGAGGTGGCAATAATCCTCCAGCCATTTTTTATATCGGGTAATATTGGAAGAGGCAATCAGATCCTCCGACGGCATCCAAATGGGCTTGCTCATGGCCTGCAAGATGATCAAAATCCCTTCAAACTAGCAAATCTGTGGATGTGAAAATTAGCGTCACCAAACATCTGCTGTGCCACCCTTGCACGCTTCATGAAAAAACCTATTTCTTCGTCATCCGTCATTCCAATACCACCAAACATCTGGATAGCCTCATTTGTGGTGTGCTGAACTACCTCGGATAGTTTTGATTTAGTCATCGAAGCCAAAACTCTTATATCTTTACCTTCATCAAATGCATTCAATGTTTTGATAATAAGAGACTTACATAACTCAAGTTCACAAAATAGGTGAGCAGCTCTATGTTGCAATCCCTGGAAAGAACCGATCGGGACACCAAATTGCTTTCGCTCCTTCAGGTACGCCAGGGTACGGTCGTAGGCTTCCTGGCCTATACCCAGCAATTCAGCTGATAAGGCAATACGGCCGGTGTCCAATATTTTCTCCAGGAGATCCTGGCCTCTCTCTCCTTGATCCAACCTCAACTCTGGTTCAACAAGCACGCGATCGAATGAAATTTCCGCTGCGTACCGACTGTCCATCATGATCCTCTTTGTCATTGTCACCCCTTTTGCCGATGAGGGAACGAGAAACAATGCGGTACGATGACCTTCTTTAGCAGTCACTATGAGGCGATTCGCATTTGTACCATCGACAACAAATTTTTTCTTGCCCGTTAAGCGGAATGCCTGCCCGTCGATTTCAGCCATCACGGACTCCGGTACAGACTTATGGGTATGGGTTTCTTCATGTGCAAGTGCTATAGATACTGATCCATCGGCTATTGCGGGTAAGATCTCGCTTTTCAGTTGCTCGTTGTGGCAGAATACTATGGACGATACGCCCAATACGCCGGTAGTGAGCAGCGGAGAAGATGTAAGCGTGCGTCCGGATTCTTCCAATACCTGCCCCATCTCCGATAGTCCCATTCCTAGTCCGCCGTATTGCTCCGGGATGAGCATTGCATGCCATCCCATATCCATCATTGACTGCCAGAGAGACGGCTCATATCCCAGCGGATCGCGGCTGTCCCTCAAGGCCCTCAGTTGTGAAACCGGAGCGTTGGCTTGAAAAAACTCTCGCGCTGCCTGTCGTATCATTTGCTGTTCTTCGTTCAATATCAAAGCCATGGTCTCCTTATTTATTGGGTAATCTTAAAATGTGTTTGGATATGATGTTCAGCTGTATTTCAGATGTGCCACCTTCGATGGAATTGCCCTTGGTGCGGCACATATCGCGTGCCAGCTTTCCCTCCTCATAACGGTTGCCCCAAACAAGAGCATCGTGTCCTCCGCACGACAGCAGTAATTCGTACTTCCTTTTATTCAATTCAGAGGAATAATATTTAAAGAAAGAAGATTTTGCTCCGGGTTCTTTTCCTTCCTTTGACTCATCGGAAGATCTTTCGAGCGTAAGCTTCATGGCTTCCTCATCGATCGACCACCTGGCGATTTCAGCCCTCAGTACGGGATCGGGCAGAGGGCCTTTTTTAAGTCCATTGAAAGCCAGTGCTTTCTCATACAAAGGGATTGATTTGGCGACAACACCAATGCCCGATCGCTCATGCGTCAACAGGTATTTGGCTATTGTCCAACCATAATTTTCTGCCCCTACGATATTCTCTTTGGATACGCGCACCCTGTCGAAGAAAGTCTCACAGAAAGGGCTTTTCCCACTGATCAGCTTAATCGGTTGCGTGGATACGCCTTTACTGGTCATGTCTATCAGAAGGAAACTGATCCCCGTGTGCTTGGAAGCATTGGGATCTGTCCTGACAAGACAGAAGATCATATCTGCCTTGTCCGCATAGGAGGTCCACACCTTCTGACCCGTTACCTCGTAATGATCACCTTTGTCAACTGCCCGTGTTTGCAGGTTGGCCAGATCACTTCCGGCACCCGGTTCACTGTATCCCTGGCACCACCAGACTTCCCCACGCGCTATCTCCGTGAGGTATTTCTTTTTTTGCTTTTCAGTCCCAAACTGAAGCAGTGCCGGTCCCAACATCATCAGTCCAAAACTCCATAAGGGAGCTCGGCAGTTTATTAGCGACATCTCTTCCTTTAAGACCCTGTACTCTTGTTGATTCAGGCCACCACCACCATAGACTTGGGGCCAGTCAGGGGCGGTCCACCCCCGGTCCCGCATTCTCTCAAACCAGATGCGCTGATCTTCGCTGGTGAATTCCGGGTTTCTACCACCCATGAATGTCTCTTCAAAGGAAGAAACAGGGATCCGCATACTCTGTGGACAGTGGTCCTCGAGCCATTGACGGGTTTCCTTTCGAAATGTTTCAAGTGATTTGGTTTGTGTTTGCATTATATTGGGTACTCGTTACAAGTTTCAGGTTGTCGGGTTGATAAAAGATTTTTTACTCTTCACTTTTCAATCATCATTCGTCCCTTATAAATCGTAATTTCTACCATGCATCAATTAGATTACCGTTTCCTTTTAGATGATCTTTACGATCTATGCTATTTAGTCCCATCGAGATCCATCGCCGGGTATCGGCCGGGTCGATGACATCGTCGATTTCGAGGTACGAAGCTGTATTGATGGCACTTCCTTTGGCATAAGCTTCAGCAAGCAGTTTTTCATAGAGTGTTTCGCGTTCTGACTCATTTTCTGCGGCTTTGAGTTCGCGGCGAAAGCCCAGTTTCACGGCACCTTCGAGACCCATACCTCCAAATTCGCCGGTCGGCCACGAAACCGTGAAATGAGGGACATGAAAGCTTCCCCCTGCCATGGCCATCGAGCCAAGGCCATAGGCCCTGCGGGTTACGATCGTAAAAATGGGTACTGTGGCTTTCGAACCGATAATGAACATTCGATTGGCGTGGCGCACCGTGGCAGCGTGTTCTGCTTCCGGGCCGACCATAATGCCCGGTGTGTCACACAGCGACAATAGCGGCATACCAAAGGCCTCGCAAATTTGTATCAACTTCGAAGCTTTATCCGCTGCATCCGAATCGATCGCTCCTCCACCTTGGCTGGGATTGTTGGCAATCAGTCCCAGTGGCCGTCCCTCGATCCGTGTCATTCCCACGATCATATTCCTTCCAAAGTCCTTACGAAGCTCTAAAAATGAATCTGTGTCAGAGATGCTCTTTATTACTTTCCTTACATCATAGGTCCTTCTCCTGTTGGCGGGGATCATCTTTCGAAGCTCCTCTTGATTGCTGCATTTCCAGTCTTCCATCCTGCCCTGGAAATACCCAAGGTACTGCCGGGCTAGATGGATGGCGTCATTTTCATTTTCCACGAGGACATCGATAACTCCATTTTGTGATTGCACATCGGATGGCCCGACCTCCGAAGGATGGTATTTCCCCAGGCCACCTCCTTCAATCATGGCGGGACCGCCCATACCAATTGCCGAATCCCTCGTAGCGATGATTATGTCTGCACAACCGGCGAGCGAAGCATTTCCGGCAAAACAATATCCCCCTATAATGGCTATTCTCGGTACTAGACCGCTTAGACGAGCAAAGAGGTAAAAGGTCTTGACGTCAAGGCCACCAACACCCTGGAAGTCTGTATCTCCAGGTCGTCCTCCACCACCTTCAGCAAAAAGTATGATGGGTAAAAGTCTTTGAGATGCGAGTTGCAGCATCCGGTCGGTTTTTTTATGGCCCATGAAACCCTGGGTGCCTGCCAGAACCGTATAGTCGTATGCCAATACCATCACTTGGGCCGAGGCTTCACCATAAATGTCTTCATGGATAGTGGCTATTCCAGTTACTATCCCGTCGGCCGGGGTTTTTTGGATGAGTTCCTCTTCGCTTTTGCGGCTTCTCTGCGCTGCAAGGGTCAACCCGCCGTATTCCACAAAACTTCCTGGGTCTGTGAGCAAGGCAATGTTTTCCCGGGCTGAATTCTTACCCTTCGATTTTCTTTTTGCCGTCGCTTCAGGGCGGGCGTCATCGTACAAGAAAGATTTTCGCTGCACCAGGTCTTCGAGGCCAGGGCTCCTCAACGATTGCTCTTGCTCATTTTGAGAAACAATGTTCATTTCGGCTTGTGTCGTCTCAGCTATGGTCATCAATAGCTGACCCGCATCGGACTGTTGACCTTCCCTGATAAAAACATGTGCAATGACACCGTTCACCTCGGCTTTGATGACTGTTTCCAACTTCATAGCCTCGAGGACGACCAATTCGTCTCCCAATTGGACCTGTTCTCCGGCCTTGCTTTTTACTTCGATGACGATGCCCGACATGGGTGAACGGATTTTATGTACCTCGACAGACATGATCCGTGAAGTTATGGATTCCAAGGGCTAGATCTCAACTGTCCGGTAAAGAATTAATTGAACAAGGACATCCTAAACTTTATTCCTTGAGTTTTGTACTTAATCCATGCATCTAATTGCTATTGGCTTGTAAGGATTTACCTTTGTCGTTCGCAGAACTCAAGACATCGTTATGTCACAAAACAATGGGACTCCTCAGGATTCCAAACAAGGTAAGACCCGGCTAAGCCGGGAAAGCCTCCGGGAGGCCGTCAGGACATTTGCCTTCATTCGACCCTACAGGTGGTCCTTTTTTGGGGGAATGGCGCTGTTGTTCCTTTCTGCACTCGTATTCATGGTATTTCCTTGGTTAATAGGAATTATGGTCGATATCGCGCAGGGTAAATCGGAGTTGAGCTATACACTTAAGGATGTTGGTTTGTTTTTGATTTTGGTCTTAATTGTCCAGGGAGCGGTGTCCTATACGCGTGTTTTGCTATTTGCCAATGTCAGTGAAAAAGGGACGGCCGATATCCGTAAAGCGCTTTACCGGCGTTTGATGACTTTGCCGATTCCATTCTTCGAAGAAAGCAAAACCGGCGATTTGATCAGCAGGATCACCTCGGACGTCGACAAGTTGTACAGTACCTTTTCGATTACGCTGGCCGAATTTCTCAGGCAGATCATTATTCTAATCGTCGGCATTGCTTTCCTTGTAATAATGACACCCAGGCTGTCTGCCATTATGCTGGCCACGGTACCTGTGGTAGTCATATGCGCCATCTTTTTTGGCCGTTACATTCGCAAATTATCCAAGGAGCGCCAGGAAGAACTTGCCCATTCCAATAGTATTTTAGGTGAATCCATACAGGCCATCCAGGTTGTGAAGGCATTTGCCAACGAACTGTTCGAAGTGAGGAGATATGGTCAGTCCATCGAAAAAGTTGTACGTATCGCAATGAAATATGCCCATGGTAGGGCTTTGTTTGCCACTTTTATCGTGAGCGTACTTTTCGGGGCCTTGTTTTTCATCATATGGCAGGGTGCTGTCATGGTACAGAACGGCACCATTTCAGCGGGACGCCTGGTGTCATTTGTAACCTACACTTTCATTATAGGCGGCGCCATTGCCAGTCTCGGCAATTTCTACCCGGAAATATTGGGTGCCCTGGGAGCCACGGAGCGCGTGCGTGAAATTCTTAATACACCGGGGGAAATAAGCCTCGACGACCAAGGTCCCCAGGTCGAAAGCATCCAGATTGATGGTCACATAGAATTCGACAATGTTCACTTTCATTATCCGAGCCGACCTGATATCCCGGTATTACGCGGTATCGACCTCAAGATTGGGGCGGGAGAAAAGGTGGCTCTTGTCGGTCAAAGTGGTGTCGGGAAGAGTACCATTGTCCAGCTTTTGCTGCAGTTTTATGGCATACAGTCAGGTGATATCAGGATCGATGGGAAAAGCATTTACCAATACAACCTCTCCGCCTTGCGCAACCACATGTCGCTTGTACCCCAGGAGGTCATACTTTTTGGTGGTACAGTAAGAGAAAACATCCTCTATGGCCGCGAAGATGCCACGGAAGAAGAAGTCATTTCCGCTGCCCGGCAGTCCAATTCCTGGGAGTTCATCTCTTCCTTCCCCGAGGGCTTGGATACGATTGTGGGCGAACGGGGCATCAAGCTTTCGGGAGGCCAACGCCAACGCATCGCTATCGCCCGGGCGATTTTAAAGAACCCTGAAATCCTGCTGCTCGATGAGGCCACTTCTTCCCTTGACTCTGAATCCGAAAAGGTCGTACAGGAGGCCCTTGACCGGTTGATGGAAGGACGCACTTCGATCATCATCGCCCATCGCCTCAGTACCATCCGCGATGTTGACAGGATCTATGTACTCGACCAGGGTAAGATCGTAGAAGAAGGGCGGCATGAAGAATTGCTGAGCATCGAAAAAGGCTTTTACCGGATGCAAGCTGAGATAGGTGGAGTTGGGTGAGAAAAAATGGGATTGATATGTGATAAGTGACGTGTGTTGTGTGATAAATTTCAGTTAAAAGTGTAAAGTTTCCTTTCAATCTTTCAACGGGCAACTTGATCCCAGTAACCGGCCTGTGTGCCGAGACTTCGGTGAAGGCTTGCAACCGGCAACCTGCAGAACCAATTACCTGGTACAGGGACGGAATGGCCCTCAGGGTTTGCAGGATAGATGCCACTTCATATGGGTCCGGTCGCTTTGATATGAAACAGTGGGATGGTATTGAGGCCTGTAACACAGAATTTTGGTCGGTGCGCAATGGAACATTGATCGTGACCCACTGAGTATGATTGCTCTTGGGATTTAATTGCCCGGAATTTTTTTGAACCGCCGTACCCCATTGCCGTGTGAATCCAGGGTGGCTTCCCATATACTTTTTGTCTGAGGATCCTCTATGACACCTCTTGACAAATCAGACTCGTCTAATTTGCTTCCTCCGAAACTGCGGCATGCTTTGGCAGATATAAGGTAATAGAACCCGCTTCAAAGGCTATATCGTCCAGGTGGCCCATCAGACGACGATCACCGGTGATTAAATGGGCGTGCATATGGGTTTCATGATGTGTAAAAATGCCCTTATGATCGCTGGAATAAAAGCCAACTACATCAACATCGCGGTGACTAACGGGGTAGTTGATCTTACCCTGGTGTGCCTCTTCATGGCTGGTCACAGAAGACCCTGGGGGCAGATTGACGATGTGTACTGTGGCTTCTGCAACCTTACCTGACAGCCTGAAAACGAATGGTCCCCCTGCTTTTCTGGCATATCCGGCAACCATGGACTCGAGCTCTTCAATTGAATTTACGGGTTTAGCTACCGGTAATTCATACCAGGAGTCTGAGTAGGTGTGTACAAAAAAGGGAGCCTTCGCATTGTAAGATTTACCTATGAGCGCAACAGAGTCATTCAGCACCTTTGACACATAGGCTTCCCCATCGATGATGAGCAACTCGCCCATCAAAAATTCGAGCGGGCCCAGCCCGTACAATGCTTCCTTAACTTCAATACTGTCCAGGTGCAGCATTCCAAAAAGCCGACCTCCCTTAATGGTTTCTTCCATGGATCCCGTAACCACAACACCCGAAGAAATCTTACCGACACGGACACTTGCCGTGCCTCCTGCAGGGTCCGGCTTACAAGAGTTAAAACCAAAAAAGCTGACCGCGAACACAGCCAGCAAATAATGCAAGGATGTATTGGCCAAGTACTTATTATCCATTTGAATCTTCATTACAGTCGAGTTGACATTTGGCGCTGCAAGTTACTCAAAAGGTGCCTTGATGGGAATAGCATCCGCACGCTTCAATATGCGGTATTAGATCAGAACCCAAATCAACACAAGGTAATCGTATTATCCGTCGCTGCAACCCTTCCAGGACTTATTGATTTTCTATTCAATGGACGAAAGCGTGCACTATTTACCTACTTCAAACAACCAGCATACGGCCTCGAGAAAATGGCCTTTCCAGAATGCCTCGTTGTGTTCACCTTCAGGGTCGACGATCAACTGCATTGACCCTTCAGGATGACCCAGTTCTTGAAGATGGCTATACATCCTTGATGCCCCTTCCACCATTCCTTCTTCTTCCTTTTCACCCACCACCATAAAAAGTCTTGCACTATTTGCTGGAGGACGTTGGGATGTATATGTGAAGACAGCATCTGAATACCAGTAAGATGGTGAAAAGATGCCTGCTTTGCCGAATACTTCGGGATGCGCACAAATCGCATAATGTGTGATAAATCCTCCCAGCGAAGCCCCAAGAAGTGCCGTGTTGGCTGGGTCATCTTTGGTGCGGTACAGGCTGTCCATGTAGGGTTTGACGATATCAACGATGAATTGCACATACAACTCACCTTCGCCTTTTCCATATTGTTCATGATCCCAGGGGCTCATTTCGTGCAGGCGTTTTTCTCTTCCATTATC
>JBFKOL010000066.1:0-15909 GCA_041628815.1 Saprospiraceae bacterium
CCCAAAATATTAAAATCACGGATATAACGAGGGTCATTATTTCTTGGCCATTCGTATTCTATTTTCTTCATAGAGACCAGTTGATAGTTGGACAAGAAAGCGACCGAAGTCAAAACAGTTGCCAGGTGCTCTTCCGCTATAAAACAGTGTTCGGGTTTGTGTTTAGACTGTGAATAAATCTCTCTAATTTCATCAAGACCCTTACAAGCATTAAGAAAGCTACCTTTCGGATCTGCCAACTCTTTCGGATTTTTTAGCTCTTTAAAGGGCAGGGTAATTTTATCCTTTAAAAATGCATTAAGCAAGGCTGCCATGCATGCTACGAGTTGGTCGGGCCGCAGTTCCACTTCAGAAGAAAAGATGGGATCTATTACCGATTTGTCTGATGCCAAAGACTTCTTTTTTACTTTGAAAATGTCCCACAGCTGAGACAACAAACTGAAGTTGATGAGCTGTAATGTCAATTTGAACGTCAGTAAACATTGATCCAGGTAATCATCCGTTTGTTCGGGAGAAGCTGTTTTGTTTCCAATTGCAAAAAGTCTTCTAAGCTGCCACCCTAAAACCCAAACAAAGTGTTCCTCTATTAAACTTTTAGCTTGATTGGAATAAGTCTTTTCTACTTCCCATGTATCTGAAAACTTTTTGGGAATCTTTTTAATAAAATCATCGACGTCCTTGTGATAGGGTCTGATGGCGAGTAACAATTCCTTGGTGAGCACTTGGTTGAACACTTTATCACTGGCAACAAAACCGAAATTGGCCGTCTCAATATGTTCAATATTATAGATCTTCTCGGCTTCTTGTATGACGATTCCCTCTTTAACCGTACCTGTTTTGCTGGACTTCCTGGGTGGCTCAGTGGCTTTTTCTTCTTTTTTCATGGCCATTGCTTAAGAAAAGTCTGCCTTGTCGATATGTTTGATGTTGTAGATCTTTTCGGCTTTCTGCACGGACTTTTTTCCCGTCTTGACCTTAACCTTTGCTTTTTTGTCGGCTTGAACAACCACATTTTTATCTCCGGTCACCCGTGCTATCTTGGCGGAACCTCCACGTTCAAATTTGGTGAATTCTTCTTTTTCCAATTGCTCAAGTTCTTTATTGAATTTGTTCCAAAGGTCATTTCCGTCAACAAATGAACTAAAGTAGTGACCCAGCTCCATTAAGCGTTGTTTGAATTCCTCCAGGCTTTTATCCACTTTTTCAGGTGCATCCTTTAAATAAGTAAATATGAAGGGCTTTTGCGTTTCTTTAAATTGACCGAAAGCTTTTTCAAACTCTTCAGCGGTAAACACACCCATCTTGGTATAGGCAAGTAGAACAAACAAATCGGAGGATCGCACAAAATTATTGTACTCTTCCTGGGACCCTTTTGCGGACATACGAGTGGTGAGGTCTTCCCAAATATCCAAATCCAGATAAAATCCCTTTTCGTACCATGACTTGAATTTTCGTCTTAATTCTATTTCAAACTTTTCTCGTTCCGGCTTAAGTTCTTCCGAAGACGCCAGAAAGATGTTTACTTTTTTCATGGGTCACTATTCATAAATTACTTAATACTCAGGTTGAATCTTTTCAAATTTAAGGATCTCTTGTGATGAAGGGTTGCTTAGACCCGACTGCTCAACACAAAACCCTTCCTCTCTTATCGGCAAAAATGAAGCCAGCGAATCAAAGGGAAGACTTGACAGCCTCAACCCTGAATTTTAAAATCCAATCTCAGGGCGATATTTCGAGGAGGTTCGATCAGTGCAGGTCGAAGGGTATATTCATCATTAAAAGCATTTTTTAAATGTATAGATACTTTCCAGTTTTTGAATGAATAGCCTATCCTACTGTCAAAAGTCAGATAGCCTTGATTGTTCAGTTCACGATATCCTCGCAGGTCCGGTACAAAAGATTCCAGGATCGCATCTATGGCAATCACGTGACTCGACCCTCTCAGTGCAAATCCTATCATGAATGGTTTGTGATCCACCTGTATGTCCATGGTAAAACTGTGCCTTGTCCTGTATTTCAGTATATTATCATCGACAGAAGAGATGTTCTCCAGCTCAGGGGTGAACTCTTGATATTTGGGCGAGATGAAGTTGTACCCCCCGTAAAAGCTTACAGGTGTATTGGAAGCAGATAATCTTCCGGCTATACCAATTTCAAATCCCGAGATTTGCGTATCGCCTATATTTAGAGCTTTGAATCCAAAAGTGGGGTCAGAAACAAAAGTAAATTCCATCATATTTTGATAGCGCTGTATGAAACCAGCCACGTCTACATAGCCTTTTAAGGACCCGAGGTCGTAGCCTTGTTTTATACCCAGTTCAGCGGTAAATCCTCTTTCAGATACGAGTTCAGGATTGGGGAGTACCCTGAAGCCACCAAATTCTGTAAATAAGAAACGCTCAATGAGAATGGGGTATCTATATCCCTGTCCTACTGATGCGCGTAAAAAGGTATGATCACCCAGCTCATAATTGGCGCCAAACCTTCCAATGAATTGCCCTTCTGATCGCTCTTCTTCCTGGACTGAGATGGAAGTGTATTGTATGTCGCTGTTTCTTTGTTTGTTGTACTCAAAGCGCAATCCTCCGCTGAGATTCAATTTTTCACCAACTTGTTTGTCAAGCTGAAAATAGGCGGCTGCGTTATTGTGACTGATATCTGCATTGCCAAATAACTGAGCATCGCTATCTACCATACTGCTTACTACCCCTGCCGTAAGGTTCATATCGATTTGCTCAAACATCCGGTGATACTGATATTCGCCATAGATCATGAAGGATCTGTTGGATTGATTGAGATTGTTGTCATTGTCGTTGTAATAAATGCGTCCGTGAAGTTTATGCCTGTTGTTCTTTTTGTCAAATATGGATACAAATGGATCTATGATGTAACGGATGTTCTCAGAACGGGTGACGGTACCATCAAACGGCAGCAGCGCACCGGAGGATCCGTTCTTCCAAAGAAAAAAGCTACTGGACCGGCCTTTATTTACAATTGTGTTTAAGCCAAAATTTACACGGTCGGATGCCCTGTAGCGGATGCCCAGGTTGCCTCTTAATTTATACCTAAAATCCTGTTGGCGATAGGTCTTGGTGCTGTCTTGACTAAAATAAAAAGCTCCACCTACGATGTCCCACTTGCCAAATTTTTGTTTATGTGTTAGTGCCATACCGTAATCCTGGGGAGTATGACTGTACCAGTTTTTACGTTTATCCGCATAACCATCGTATCGTGTATGAAATAGACTTAGATGGGTTTCAGGTTGAGAAGTGGCATAGGCGGTACGTACATTGATTACTCCATTCATTGCGGCAGACCCATAAAGTGTTGATCCTGCTCCTTTTATGACTTCGATCTGAGCAATGTTTTCGACAGGTATGTCTGTCCATTGTGCTCGACCGGCATCTGGCTGAAGCGCCGGTATATCGTCAATAAGCAACATGACCCTGTTTCCGGCATTGTACGACCACCCCGCTCCGCCTCGAATATTGGGCTGACCATCCAGCATTTGGACTCCCGGTATTTTACTGAATACCTCTTCGACATTGGTGATGTTGGAGTTTTCAAGGAACCACTTTTTCAGGACCTCAATGGAGACCACCGATTCTGCCAGGATTTTCTCATAGCGGGATCCGGTTACCGTCGCCGTTTTGAGCAGATTTTCTGAAATATTGAGATAAACGGTCAGGGATTGTTTTTCATCACCGTTCAACTCAACAGGGACCGATTTCAGCTCAAAACCCACATATGAAATTTCAATTTGATAACTGCCGGCTTCCAGCGACAATTCGAATTTTCCTTCAAGATCAGTGATGGTTCCGATGCTACCGGCCTGCACTGTGGCAAACGGTAAAGGGAATTTATTCAGGCTATCAATGACCACCCCGGAAAGCTTCACTTTTTGCGAGGATGCATTGAAGGAAACAACAACCATACACAGGATGTAAAGTAAAAATTGTCTCTTTGAACCTGTCTTCATGAGCGCGGT
The DNA here is from genome assembly GCA_041628815.1 of Saprospiraceae bacterium. Taxonomy (GTDB): domain Bacteria; phylum Bacteroidota; class Bacteroidia; order Chitinophagales; family Saprospiraceae; genus JBFKOL01. The sequence goes on from JBFKOL010000066.1 coordinate 3,989, forward strand.
AATTCAACTGACCGTTATAAAGTTATGAATTACAAGTAGATAGCAAGGTGAAATGTAAGTTGTTTCGGGATTAATAAGTTTCGGTCTGAAATTAGCGTACTAAAGCAACTAGTTTGCTGAGCCGAAACCGACGTGCGCAGATAGGCCATTGTGCTAAATAGACCAACGTTTTACGCTATTCAAAACAAGGCATATTGAAAAATGGAGCTGCCACATGGAGTAGAAATACACTGCCGACGCGAAAATTGTCAGTTCTGCTGCAATTATGGTATTAGAACAACCTTTCGAATGACATCTTTATTTTTCATCCGGATACGGACAAAATAGGTGTCCGGAACAAGACCATCCAATCTTAAATCTTCTTCAAATTCACCCTTTATCGTGCGAACCAGGGTTCCATCGGTGCGATAGATCAGGATGGCTTCTATGGATGAAGTTGTATGGTTTTCGATGTAAAATCGATCGGTGACAGGATTGGGCCGTATTTCAATATCCAACCTGTCCAGTGTTAACTCATCGGTGGCCGTAATTAAGACATTTTCGTAATAGGCTAAACCGTTGAATTGTAACTCACCTCCCAGATCGGCTTCCGCAATGGAGAGCACAAAGAAATCAAGATCTCCGTCCGAATCGATATCGGTAAATACTGGACTAAAAAACTGCTGGTCAGTTCCAGTAACAGGAAGTCCAAACGGAGATTCTACGGGAGCCGCAAAACTGGGTTTCCCGTCCACACCAGGAATGTTTTCGAGAAACAACAAAGGTGTTCTGTCATTTTCTGCCACCAAAGAAAGTAGATCTACATCGCCGTCGTTATCAATGTCGCCTTCGGCAAAAAGGGTGGTAAATTCATCTGGAATAAGGTCATAGGGCTCATCAAACCATCCCAGGAATTCTGGCACTTCACGAGTGCCAACATTTTTGGCATACAAATAATAGTTTTCTCCGTGAAGTGGATCATCAACTGTTGGATATGATCCACTCAAAAACAAGTCTAAATCACCATCGGCATCCAGGTCCATCAATTTGGGATACATGATACTTTCCGGGAGAAGGGGGGGGATACCCATATCGTCAAGCAACAAGACATCAAAAGTATTGATTCCAGAATTGCGGTAATAAATAAGCCGACGGGTACCTGTTGAGTCTTCTTCCAACCCTGCCACTATATCAATCCTGCCATCATTGTTTAAATCACCGGCCGTTGGGAGAAAGATAAAACTGGGATACTTGAAATCCTCAAACGATTGACGCGGCCCAAACATGGGTTCGCTGGAAGTGCCTAAATTTAATTGATAGTCAAGAAAAAACGTTACACTAAGGCCCTCGGTCAAATCAAATGAGTCGATACCGGCCATGATCAAATCCACATCGCTATCATTATCCATATCATGAAACATATACATCAATGGAGGCAACTGACCTTCTTCACCGATAATTTGAATACCGAAAGGGTTATTTGAATGAAATTCAAAGGATTGCGATCTCAGAACATGAGGCAATGCAATAAGCATGAGCCCAATGGCCAATAGGTGTTTTGTCATAGCTCTGTTCGTTTTAATAGGTTAAGTTGGATTTTTCGGATACTTACCGTTTCCGAATTATAGCCAAAATATATTCTACCTCTGTCCGTCGTGTATCCGCTTTTACTTGCCGAAGCGAAAATGATCACATTTTCTCCTGGAGCATTCAAAAACCACTCGCGTTCACCAATCACTATGGTACCATCCGGACCTGTCGTAACCGTTTCAACTTCTCTATTGACTTGCTTTTCGTCACATGGACAGGGAGGTTCGAAATCATCGGTTTTATAGTCAAGCCTTCTTATCATATAAGTGACTGTCGCTCCATCCAAAGGCACCCTTTCTGTTCTATCCATCACCACTATGTCTACAACTCGAAAAAAGGATTTCGTAGTCACGAGGCAACACTCATTGGCACTGGTGATATCGATCAATGAATCTGGTTCTGAACCCAAGGCTATTACTAGGAAAACTGCCAGTACCATACTACTGCCTAAGTGTTTGATAAATGAGCTCATAATTGCTGTCTTGCTTATAAATGCTGACTACAGGCTAAATGTATGTTAATACAAAATTTAAGGACTTGATTTTTACTATCACCCGTTATGATGTGCGTCAGTGGCTTTTCACGCGGATCAATACAATTAGGCAATTTTTATAATCAATCAGTTAAGCTTATAAAAGAAGCAATGGACTGAGTTAAATTTAATGGATAAAAATGCTGCAGTGGTTCTCAACGATCGTTGGCCTTAATGCTGTGGTAAATCAATAGCATGTGAAACCCGCAATACCTTTGAACCCACACTTTCGTTGTTTTATTAAAAATTCACCAAAAGGCAATCTATGACTAAAGTCAATTGGAGTAACAATTTCATGGACGACTACCATTTTTCAACCGGGAAGATGATTGATCTCAACCCTGACTTCTGAATTCGGATACCAAGGATATGGCTCTGAAGGTTTTACAGCTCAGAACGGTTAATAATGTACAATCGTATTGTGGCATCGTCGTTGAATCTGACCGTATAGAAAAACCCTTGACGACCTTTGTCGGTTGAATACCCTTCTTTTTGCGCTTCGGCAAAAATAATGACATGTTCTTCCGGGGAGTTTAATACCCACGTGCGTTCACCCAACACAATCTGACCATCGGGTCCTGTGATGGCTGATCCCGATTCCTTGGACTTGTTTACATTGTCACAGGGACAGGGCGGTTCTGATCCTTCATTCAACAAATCATTACTTATTATGCTGTAGGTAACGGTGACCCCCTCAGCAGGAACAGTAGTGCCGACATTAGTGATATCACTGACATTAATAATGATGGTTCGGGTAAGCGTTTTTGCCGGAAACCGGCAACACTTTAATCCGGATTCTTCGGGGATGAATATCAGGTCTTCACTGGATAAGGCAATTAACGTGAATATCCCAAAGGCCATAAGACTCAGGACATGATTTTTATAAAATTTCATCGGTTTCCCTTTTTGATGAATAACAATCCAGCCAACAAACAACCTATTGTCATCGCAACAATATCACCTACATCGAACGTGCCAGGAAAAAACTCCCATTCCTGGCCTACTTCATAGATTATTCCGGTAACATAAGAGAGCCCATACCAAATCAGTCCACCGCCTTCAATAGAAAAATTCCATAGTATCAGTATAAAAGTAGAAAAGGCCAGCATCCACAAACCGTCAGGGACATTGTAAATCACCCAATCAGGAACCGACGCCTCAAAAGCCATACTTTGTATATTTATCATTCCAGCTAATGGGCGTAAAAAAGACACCTGACTTCCATCTCTCCATCCAATGTAGATCACTACCCCCACTGCTAAAGCCAGGATGACGGTACTATATGCCAAAAGTTTTCTGACCATCAGGCCAATGTATAGTATTGACATGACCAGTGACTTGATCATCGCCAATTCATGAAGTGATGTACATCAATTAACCGACCAACAGAATAAATCCACTGGATTGCACGTACGCCACATATACCGATTTTAGACCATTTCAGGTACATCTCAAAGCCCTTGAGTCCCTTGATAAAGAATTAAATTTTATGTATTTCTAAGCTATACAATCAGTGCAATGCAGATCATCATGTCGAGAAAGGGAATTGATTCGTCATCCCAGCGTGGAGGCCGACCCAATGTCCTGTATCAGGATAAGTTCTACCCCATACCTGTCCCCAAGGTAGGCACTGGAATAAGATATGATGACCTGACTTTTACGGACGGACTCTCCTACCTTGCATTGATGAAAGATCTGGATATTAGCAGCTTCGACGAATGCGATCTCAACCCATTCTTTCCGCATCGGTTCAGCCCGCACATTTCAAGGAAATGGCCAGGTCTGATGGGTCAGGCGGGAGTTCCAAACGATTTCTTGAAAAGACACGGTGTTAGACCAAGAGACTTGTTCCTCTTTTTCGGCTGGTTTGAAAGGGTTATTCTCAAGAATGGTCATTTTCGTTATGCCAAAGATTCGGAATATCCCACTGGGATGCATGTGATCTATGGATTTATGCAGGTAGGAAGGATCGTCGAGGTTGGAGAAGAACTTTCTGAACCTTGGATGGCAAATCATCCACAATACATCCATCGTCATTCTTACAAACCGCCAAATACCTTATACATATCCCGAAAAATCCTTGACTTTGCACCTCTTTTGCCTGGTATGGGATTGTTTCATTTTCACAAGGATCTGATCCTCACCAAACCAGGACAACCACGGTCCATATGGCGGCTTCCAGCCTGCCTATACAAATCGAATAAAGACGCTGAATTCCTGAAAAGTGCCCGGTGGACGAAAGATGGTAATAACCACTACCTCGTCAATGCCAATGTTCGCGCCCAGGAAATCGTCATTGCACGACCCGGTGAAAAGACATTGGATTGGGCGAAAATGTTAGTTCGGAAGTTTGGAAGGAGATGAGTCTTTAGATATCAGCTAGTGGTCGGTTTTAGTTTTAAGACGTCACTATCCTCTTGTTTACTCTGCGAGTCCTCGGAAAGGTCCAATTATACCAAGCCTGAGTGAATTAGGAATTTTACGTCTTGTACGTGTCGCATCAGAAACGAAAATTACAACTCCGCGAATCTAATCACAGAAATCCATCACAATCGCATGACTACGAGATAGGCAACACATGCACTCACCCCCGTCACGAACATTCCCCATAATATATCAACGGCTACGACATGTAAAGGCCATCCAACAATCGTAGCGAGATTGGTCAGATCATACGTAGCATAGCACAATCCTCCTAACAAGCTTCCATTGATCAATGCCGTTTTCCAATTGGCGTCTTTCAATGCTGGCATCACCGCGAAATATACCACACCACCAAAATAGACGAGATAAAATATCGCACCTGCCCATAACTTGAATTCAAGATTGATTACAGGGCCGAGTCGTTCCTGGTACATTTCTTTAGCCAATACCCCGAGCCATAAAGAGTCAAGGGCCAGAAACGATACAGCAATGGCGAGATATGTCAGAAAGGGTCGCATGGTGTAAAGGTTTTTCACAATGATAATGGAAATGGGAAGAGAAGGGTTTAGTTTCCCGGTTGGCAAATTGACAAATTGTCAAGTAGCAGCGTTTGAGATTAAAGAGTGAACCGGTGATTATTTTGCTATTCTATTGATCGGTAGCAAGATGCTGCGAAAAGGCTGGATGCACGCCTAAACTGAAGTTTCGGCGTTAAGGCTATATTGGTTGTTGGTTGTTTGACCTCAAAATAAAATTATGCAATTCACTTCTCAAAAAATCACAAACAACCATTAAGTTGGACGTCGACAGACGGTTGGATACTTCAGATCTAAAAATGAGCATGCACCCATAAGACCTTAAAGGGCACAACCAATCTTAGGTCTTAATTCTGACTGTCTAGTTATCCCCGAATTTTTCTTCGCGGTATTTGGCATTGAGAATTTCATTGCGACGTTGTACGGAGGGTTTGACATAGTGTTGGCGGGCCCTGACCTGCTTCTGGATTTGTACGTCGCGATGTTTACGCTTATAGCGCTTGATCATTCGATCGATGGTTTCTTCGTCTTTTCTGTTAATTACAATCAAAATGAATTTTTTTGTTAATGACTAAATGAACAACAATTCAGTTCGCTTAACGGTTCGCCGACCAGCGCTTTTGTGCAAAATAGGTCATCTTCCGGCGTTGTTTTTCTTTGTGCCAGGCTTTCTTTTCCTGATCAGTCATCGGGTTGTCGGTCTGGGGAAAGGGATGATCGTTGACCACCTCAATGCGTTGAGAGATCAACCGTTCGATGTTGCGAATGTAGATATTTTCTTCAGGTTCGCAAATTGATATGGCCATCCCGTTTTCACCCGCGCGGCCTGATCGGCCTATCCTGTGCACATAGGTTTCCGGCACATTGGGAATGTCGTAATTGAATACATAAGGCAATTTATCAATGTCTATCCCCCTGGCGGCTATATCGGTGGCAACAAGTACTCTTATTTTACCATTTTTAAACTGGTTAAGCGCCTTTTGCCTTTGATTTTGGCCTTTGTCACCATGCAAGGCCTCGGATATTATATTTTTCTTTTTCAGTATCCTGGCCAATTTGTCAGCGCCCCTTTTGGTACGTGTGAATAATAAAACTTGGTCGATCGATTCATCACGAAGAATATAAAATAGCAGATCCTTTTTGGTTGCGCGATTTGTCATGTAGACCACCTGATCCACCATATCGGCTGTTGACGAATTGGGATGAACCTCTATTTTTACGGGATCCTTCAGAATACGTTGGGACAGCTCGACAATATTATCTGGCATGGTTGCAGAGAAAAACAGCGACTGACGTTGGTCAGGAATCAATTTCAAGAGTTTCTTGATATCGTGTATAAAACCCATATCGAGCATACGATCCGCTTCGTCGAGGACAAACAATTTGATATAGTCAAGACTTATAAAACCCTGCCCGATGAGATCCAGTAATCGTCCGGGCGTGGCTACGAGCAAATCCACGCCTTTATTCAGTCTTTCGACTTGTCTGTATTGATTGACACCACCGAATACAACGGTATGCCGCACACGGGTATATTTTGCGTACTGGCGGATGTTATCATCAATCTGTATGGCCAATTCCCGTGTAGGGGTCACGATCAAAGCTTTCAGATAATGGTCTTTTTCGGTTTTCTTGATTTCATCAATCATTTGAATGATCGGTAGTGCAAATGCAGCCGTTTTACCTGTGCCTGTCTGGGCAGTCCCTAGGATATCTTTTTGATCTAACACCAATGGAATTGCCTGTTGCTGAATGGGTGTAGGACTTACGTATTTCTTGTCGCGTAAAGCCCGCAATAATGGCTCAGCGACCTGTAATTCTTTAAAGGTCATAATCGGTTTTTCTCTGACTTAAATCTATTGAAGAAAAAAGGGCGAGTATTAAATAATGGGTCAAAGATACGTAATATTTAAGAATTCTGTATCAATTCCACCAGACTGCATACCCTTGCCGCCGCAGCCGTTCGGCAAGCCTGCGCTCAAGTGATCTGGCGTCACCAAGAGTCAAGGGATTCAGATGGGCGTACAAACTCGGTCTGAGATAGCGCCCATACCGCTCCACCACCCAGGAAGAAATCTTGACACCTCGCTTGCTACGGGCACCGTTAAGATGCTTATTAAGACGAGCCTTAGGTGTAAGCGAGGACATGCCTACATAAAGACACTCCCTGAGACCCTTGAAATGTGGATTTGCCTGGCGAAATTTCCAGGAATCAGTCCAAATGCGTCTGTCCAGTTCAACCACATAGACATGGTGACGTTTATTTTTATTTTGCTGAGAGCGCTCCGACATTTCCAAAGGTTCGTCTTTGGTACTGCAAAAATGACACCATATCCGTCGACCTTCGCTCTTATCCCTTGATCACCGAAACAGGTTTCAATTTTGCTACTTTTAACGCAATCCCAGCACGGTGAACAGTTTCCACAACCAGATTGACATTTTTGTAGGCTATAGGGGCTTCTTCGGCTATACCCTTGAACGAGCCCGCAGTTAAAAATATGCCTCTTTCCCTCAATTTACGTTGCAATCCGGGTGCGTCGACCTGCCGCTTTGCCGCTCTACGCGACATACGACGACCTGCACCATGACAGCAGGAGCCAAAGGAAAGCTCCCTGCTTTTCTGGGTTCCGACAAGCACATACGATTCAGTACCCATGCTGCCGGGTATGAGCACGGGCTGACCAATATGCCTGAACGCCTCGGGGAGCTCATGATAACCCGGACCGTAAGCCCTTGTTGCACCCTTGCGGTGAACGATCACTTTTTGCTCTTTTCCATTCATCCCATAAGATTCTATCTTGGCAATATTATGCGCCACATCATACAATAATCGCGGTGGAGTCACTCCTTTCCCAAATACACTTTTCCATGCTTTCCGCACCTCCCAAGAGACCACCTCCCTGTTGCACCACGCAAAGTTGGCCGCGGCACACATGGCCTTGAAGTAACTTTGACCTTCCCCGGAGTTAAATGGCACGCAAGCTAATTCGCGATCCGGCAATTGAATGCCGTAATTCTGCATAACATTGACCATGAGCCGGATGTAGTCCGTCGCCACCTGGTGACCCAGGCCTCGCGAACCTGTATGTATCAGGATTACCAACTGTCCTTTTTGAAGACCAAATGCCTCACATGCATCGGTGTGAAATAATTCGTCCACCACGTCCACTTCCACAAAATGGTTGCCCGCCCCGATGGTGCCCAACTGGTCTCGACCCCGCTGCTTGGCACGTTCCGATACCATGGAGGGGTCGGCTTCGGTGAGACAACCATGGCTCTCGATATGCTCAAGGTCTTCTTTGAATCCTTTGCCGTTTTCCACTGCCCATGCTGCTCCCCCGGTAAGAACAGCATCCATTTCTTTTGGTGACAATACGATTTGGCCACCTTTACCTATACCGGATGGCACCTGGCGAAATAGTTCTCCAGATAACGCCTCCATCTTGTCTTTTACATCCTCATAACGAAGATCCGATACCATCAGTCGAACACCACAGTTGATGTCATACCCAATACCACCGGGAGAAATCACTCCATGAGGATAGGCGGTTGCTGCCACTCCTCCGATCGGGAATCCATAGCCCTCATGAACATCGGGCATTACCATACTTGCTTTGACAATACCGGGAAGAGTGGCTACATTGACGAGTTGATCCAATGACCGGTCAGCCAAGACATCGTCAAGTACCTCCTCCAGGGCAAATACCCAGGCGGGTACACGCATATCCTTCCTGAAGGTCCTGGGAATCTCCCAGCGATAAGGATCGAGGGGTACAAGCTGTGATTTTTTCATAGGGATCCATTATATATCAATAATAAACACGGTCTCCCACCTTCCTGACTCGTTCAATCGTACATCGGCCTCATGGTAGGTGACCGCCTTGATATCTTCATCAAATCCGTTGACCACCTGGCCATGTACCGTTGCACTGACCGATCGCTCGGTCAATTCCCGAAATTCCAACCTGTAAAATATTGACTTCTCTACATAGGACAGGGTCAGCACTTCAGAAAGGAAATCTACAAATAATGAAGTCGCATTGGCCGATTTAAAATCAATATCATGAATGACCTCCGTCTCGCCCGAGTCGCGCTGAAAACCCGGTGACAAGATTCCAGCAATCGCAGAAGCACCCGCCCTGAAAAGTTCTTCCAGGCTAGTGCCTTCTACTTTAATCCTGATGTCAGCCGTATGGGGAAGAATTTCTATGTTTTTCATTTTTTGAAATTGCGATTCAACATTTTTCAATACTGCAGCCCCGGTGAAAGACCTGGTCAGTCTTGCTTCCCCAGCGATAGATCGTGATTCCCTTGGCTCCCCCTTTCCACGCAGTAAAGTAAATTTCTGAAACATCGTCGACTGAAGCTCCCTCGTGTAAGTTGATGGTTTTGGAAACGGCATTGTCGGTATGCTGCTGAAATGCCAATTGGTGCCTCAGATGATAGGACCAGGGAATTTCAAGGGCCGTCTGAAAAAGTTGTCTATTCCTTTCCGGGAGATGGTCAGGCCAATCCGACAAAGTGCCATTCTCTTTAATATGCACACCCAATTTGTTGGACCAACAGCCTTCCTCCTTCATCCGGTCAACAAACAACGCGTTCATCGCGGACAGTGATCGTCCTTCCAGAATCCCCGATCTTGTATAGGCCAATGCAAATAGAGGTTCAATAGAAAACGAAGTGCCAGCTATAGTCGCAATACTTCCCGTCGGAGCTATACTTGTACTGGCAGCATTGCGCAATGGCGATTTGCCAGTGTGAATACTACGATTGAAATTGGGAAACTCCCCACGCTCCCGGGCAAGTTCCCGGGAAACCTCACCACTCTTTTCGGTTATGAATTGCATCAGTTTTCCGGCAAGTTCGACTCCTTCTTCGGATGCATATGGTATTCCCAATAAAATCAACATTTCTGCCCAACCCATAACACCCAGCCCAATTTTTCTGTTTGCCTTGGTGATACTGCATATTTCGGGCAGTGGATACGTGTTTACCTCGATGACGTTGTCAAGAAATCGGACGGCCACCTCTATGGTGCTGCCAAGTTTATACCAGTCAACCGAGTGCTTCTCATTGATTTTCTTAACCATATGGGAAAGATTGATAGATCCGAGATTACAGCTCTCATAATCCAACAAGGGGAGTTCGCCACATGGATTGGTAGCACGTATAGTTCCGAGAGCTGGAGTGGGGTTAAACAGATTGATGGTATCAACAAACAAAAGCCCGGGATCTCCTGTCTGCCACGCCTGTGTTACAATCATATGCCATAGCTTTTCCGCATCAATTGTTCGTCCGTTGGTGGATAATGCAGGATGGGACAAAACCCACTTTTTTTTGGCCAGCACCGCTTCCATAAAGCGATCGGTAACACCGACACTTATGTTGAAATTGCGCAACTTTTCATCCTGTGTTTTGGCGTGCACAAAATCAACTATGTCCGGGTGATCCACATCCAAAACCGCCATATTGGCTCCGCGCCGTTTGCCGCCTTGTCTTACCACTTCGGTTGCTTCGTTGAACATTTGCATGAAGCGAACAGGTCCAGAAGAAACACCGGTTTTACTGTTTACAAGACTGCCACGGGGGCGGATCGAAGAAAAGTTAAATCCTGTGCCTCCACCACTTTGATGAATGAGTGCGGCATGTTTCAATGTCGAAAAAATGCCATGCAGACTGTCTTCTATTGGAAGGACAAAGCACGCACTGAGCTGACCTGCCGGCAGACCTGCATTCATCAGTGTCGGAGAATTGGGCAGGAAATCGAGATCACACAATGTCTCGAGAAAACGTCGCTCCCAAAGCTTTCGTTTTTCATGCCCACCCCACTGTTGCTCTGCTCCGGCAATATGGTTCGCCACACGCTCAAACATCTGCTCTGGCGACTCTATGACTCTACCGTTTCGATCCTGTTGCAGGTACCGGCTTTCGAGAATTTCGTACGCTTCGTGGGTAATTGTTTGCATACAAAGTTTTACATCCTGACACTATACCTAATCCTTTTGTCCTCCTTCTCTTAATATCGCTGATTCACAGTGAAATAACAAGTCCCTTATTAGGGTCAATCAAGAATTTCAGCGCCCGGTAATGGAAGGACTGATTCCTTAAATGAATAAGTGATCATAATTAATGATAATCACTTTGACGTGTGATAACGATCATTGAGGGCTAGCTCCAATATATCTAAACCTACGCTAATGGGGTTTTGGTTAAAAGAGGCCACAACCGATTTAAGACTTAACAGGTCGATCTGTCCGTGTTGAAATTCAGAAAAAGCCGTTTCACCAACTCATTATGCCGGTATTTTATACCCTTTTAGGGTTGACTGGTCTGCCGTGCTATTGATTCAACAATATGTTATTGCAGGTAAACTATTCGGCCCTCGCATAGCCTACCTGATTGCCGCCAAACGGACAATCATACGGGACGATGAATCCCGAATCAACATGCGTTATCCCATTACCATGGAGATACCTTTAAACGGAGAGAAAGCCGATTCGCTAGAATGGTTTCTCATTATCAATCACCAAAATCTTAAGGCGTTCCGGGCTGACGCACACGACCTGCAAGTGCGTCTGTCGCCATTGATCGACTTTCTTCTGAAAGATCAAAATACAATTGAAGTGGGTCTCAACTTTTGCACAGACTGACTTTATGGACCACCGCCGCGGGGAGCCGGTGCTGGTGCTCGGTTGGTTGGTTCCATTCGTTCTCATAATCTTTGGTAAAGATTACAGGCCCCGATTACGCAAATATTTGCTGGAGAACAATTGTGCCACCTCAGGGCTGAGGAATTTCTTTTTTTGCTCATGCCACTTCCGCCAGTCATCACCGTACATTTTAACGACGAAATCCCGGTC
>JBFKOL010000067.1:0-15902 GCA_041628815.1 Saprospiraceae bacterium
CTTCGGCTCATGGATTGACCATCCACGACGAGGGAGGAGAAGAGTTTCTCTACATCACGGATTCTGACAGGCACGAAGTTCATAAAACCACACTTGATGGCAGGATCCTGCTTTCTCTTAAATATCCGGAAGAAAGCGGCGTCTACGAAGGCATTGAAAACTACAAACCTACAGAGACGGCGATAGGACCCAATGGTGATATCTACGTGGCCGACGGATATGGAAAAAGTTACATCATCCAGTATGACAGCCAGGGCCGCTATATTCGCCATTTTGGAGGACTTGGTGACGGGCGCGATCAATTTGATTGCCCACATGGCATTTGTGTGGATCATCGGGGAGAAACCCCGACATTGCTAATCACATCGAGATCAAAACAAGCGTACAAACGCTTCACCCTCGATGGCAAATACCTGGAAACGATTCGATTACCCGGATGCTGGATCTGCCGACCTGTCATCAAGGGCGATCATCTTTACTTTGCCGTAATTGTAACAAAAAGCTGGTGGGCCTATGATGGCATGGTGGCCATACTGGACCGTAACAACCATGTTGTTTCCCTGCCAGGAGGAAGTTCGCCTGAGTATGCCGACGGTGAATTGGTGGCTCCCGAATACGACGGAATAACGTTTTTAAACCCGCATGATGTATGCATCGATAACGATGAGAACATCTACGTAGCACAATGGTACTCCGGCCGGACTTATCCCATCAAGCTGGAACGAATCATGTAATGGCCATCTGAAACGAAGCTCGTACGGGGAAAATGCATTGACTAAATCCCTTACCTGTCATCGGCTAAAAATGTAACTTTGAAAACAGATTCACATTAAAAGGTAATCTCGATCGGATCTTACCACGACGAGATGATCACGTACATCTTCTTTAACCATTTACATTATGCAAATACAGACCAGCCCAGACTCCAAGGTTCAGGACCAGATCAAAGAGATTTTCCATCGCCAGATCGCACATAGCCCGATCGTCGCTCGTACGACGCATAAGGAGCGTATTGCCAAGCTCAAATCCCTAAAGAAAATTCTTTTGGAGAAAAAGGAAGACATACGTAAAGCGCTCTATGACGACTTCAAGAAACATCCCAGTGAAGTTGATCTTACGGAAATTTATCCTGTGGTGGGTGACATAAAGCACACTGTTGCCCATCTTAAACGATGGATGAAATCCAAACCGGTCAGTACTCCGATGGCCTTGCTTGGGTCCAGCTCCTGGATTCATTATGAGCCTAAAGGGGTCGTACTCATCATTTCTCCCTGGAACTTTCCTGTCAATCTTACTTTTGGACCACTCGTTTCCGCAATAGCCGCTGGCAATTGCGTTACAATCAAACCTAGTGAAAACACACCACACGCTTCGCGTGTTATGGGTGAAATTGTCGCTGAACTTTTTTCTCCCGAAGAAGTGGTTTTGTTCCAAGGTGGCGTCGAAACAGCCAAATCATTGCTGGAAATGCCTTTTAACCACATATTTTTTACCGGTGCCCCCTCTGTCGGTAAAATTGTGATGGCCGCAGCCGCAAAAAACCTCGCTTCCGTGACTCTGGAACTGGGAGGAAAATGTCCCACAGTGGTTGACGAAACGGCCAACCTTTCCCGTGCAGCCAAGAGAATTGCGTGGTCTAAGTGCCTCAATAATGGCCAGATATGCATCGCGCCGGACTACATATTCGTCCACGAATCAAAAAGAGACCAACTCATAAAATTGCTTGATGAACAAATAAAAACCCTTTACGGTGACAAGGTCGATCAGTCAAAATCCTACTGCCGCATCGTTAATGATCGTCATTTCCAACGATTGCAGGGATACATGGACAATGCCCTTGAAGGTGATGTAAAAATCGAACGGGGAGGGCGAATGATCAAAGATGAAAATTACATCGAACCCACAATCGTATCCAACGTCGATGATGAAATGGATCTCATGCTCCACGAGATTTTTGGACCGATTCTGCCCATTTACAGCTATTCCAGTCTGGAAGATGTAATTGCAAGGATTAATGAAAAGGAAAAGCCGCTGGCGATGTACATTTACAGCCGATCAAAGAAAAACATACGGACGCTAATCAACGAAACGAGAGCCGGCGGTACCTGTATCAATCACAGCACCATTCATTTCTTCAACAACAACCTTCCGTTCGGGGGGGTCAACAACAGTGGAATCGGAAAATCACATGGAGAATGGGGATTCAGGGCGTTTTCCAATGAACGTGGTGTCCTGAAGCAATGGAGTCCGATAAGTGCAATCGAATGGATGACACCTCCATACAACAGCGCCAAACAAAAGCTGATTGACCTGAGCATTAAGTATTTCTGATGCACTGGTCGATACGCTTCCTGCTCATCAGCATACCGGTCATCTTTTTGTCTTTTGGCGTTGCATTCTATACTTCGGACCTCCCTGCAGAAGATGTAAAAGCAGATTACAGTTTGTTCGATTCGAAGTTTGTCAATATCGACGGGCATGAAATACACTATCGGAGGAAAGGCATCGGAAAAACACTTGTCATGGTCCACGGTTTTGGGGGAAACCTGCGCAACTGGACAGAATGGTATGACATCCTGGGCGATCATCTCGATGTCGTATGTTTGGACCTTCCCGGTTACGGCCTCACAGGGGCTGCCCCCGGCATTGATTACAGCGACAGTGCCCAAGTGGAGTTTCTCGATCGTTTTTTAACCGTACTCGAAATTGATAGCTTCTGTCTTGCGGGAAACAGCATGGGAGGAGCCATTGCATGGAAATTTGCATTGGAACACCCCAATCGCGTTGAAAAATTGCTGTTGCTCAACTCGGCGGGCTATTTGGATCAGGACAAGAAAGAGTTGGTTCTCGGATTCAAAATGCTCAAAAATCCACTGTTCAAACACGTGGTATCAAAAATCACACCACGGTTTGTGGTGAAAAAATCGCTACAACGAATTTTTGTCGATCCGGAGCTTTTTGATGATAAAGAAACCGATATGTACATGGCGCTGATGCGAAGAGAAGGAAACAGAAAAGTATTGGTGGAACGGATCAATGAATCATTCTGGGACCAGTCTGACCGCATTCGTGAAATTCAACAACCAACGCTAATCATCTGGGGTCAGCATGACGTCGTCATAGACGTAAAGTTTGCCGAATATTTCGCCAGGGATATTCAAAATTCGAAATTGATCGTCTACGATGATGCCGGACACATCCCAATGAAAGAGATACCCGAACGTTCTGCATCGGATGCCCTCGCATTTATCGAAAACATTCCTATTCGCGGCAGCCATTGAATGCATTCCTATCAAAATTCCGGATGTCCAACTCCTTCATCATGACAGGTAAAGGGCCATTTCATTGAATTAAATAAGTATAAACTTTACAAGATTGACAGCGGCAACGATAAAGCAACCATTTGCATCCTGCTTGGATTTCCTGCAGGGAGACAAAGGAGAGAATATGGCACCTCTGATGAGCGGATTTATCAGCAACCTATCAATAAAAAATGCTAAAACAATCCGGCATCAATGATGGCGAATGCTTTTATTATCGGTTGATTTTCAAATTTCCGTAATTCATGACCGCCTGGATTTTACCCATTCCTTTTTGCTTATGGTATCCCTTGAGAATCAAAGTACTGTGATCCTTGATGCGTTCTGAATAATTCATCTCATCAGGTACCGAAACACTTACATATTTGGTAGTGAGGTCGAGATCAAAGGCATGATCTACATCAATCCTATAACCGGTATAACGACTTTCAATAGATATAGACGAGAATTGAGGTCCTACCTTCAAAATGGAAACTGTTCCATATCCAGATTCAAATTGCCCCACGGATTCGAGGTAATTGATTTTGACTTTACTGTATTTGGTTTCGATACTTACTTCTCCAGCTTTGTCGATGAACCATTCGTCGTACTTTCCGACATTCGTCAGCGTGCGAATTTCGGTAAATTCAAATTCGTCATAAGCGGATTGGATATCTACATTTTCGAGACTTCCAATCTCAAAAAACGAATACTTAGTCTTGATGATTGCGTTGCCAGCCTTGCCACCATGTACCTTGGAATAGGAGGACACAATGTCGAGATTCCCCGCTATTTCTCCGAAGCTCAAGGATTTAACATACCCTATATTTAAGACAAGATTACCATCGATTGATTGGATGTTTGCATTGCCGTATTTCAACTCCAACTGAACGTCATTTTGACGGTCTGCCAGTGCTACATCCCCATAGCGATTGGTAACATTGACTGTGTGTCGATCCGGCACTCTGACTTTGTAGTCAATTTGATAGGAAATCGTATTGTATTTTTTGCGCCATCCACTATTCTTTCCGATTTCTGTAATTGCTTCCACCTTATTATCAGTGTGTTTGAAATCTACGTCGATCTGATCGAGCATATCCCGACCTGTTTCGTCATTTTTTGCCTCAACAGTGATAAGGATTTCAAATTCAACTGAAGTGCCCGAAGTGGTTTCAATATCCACATCTCCATAGCGATTGGATATCACGAGGTGTCCCTGGGAACCTGTATTAAAAGTCTGGCTAATTGTCTTTGTTATTTCCTTGGGCAGCGGGACTCCTTCGCTCCCGGCGAAACCATACGTTCCTGCAAAGAGGACAGATATGAAGAGGTATATATTACATTTCATGATAAATAGATTCTGATAGTTCCTTGGCTTTTACCTCTTCTAAAACTTTTTGAAGAAGCGCAAGCCTGGTTTGATAATTGTCAATCAGTGCACTTAGTATCATCTCCCGGAAAGGTCCCTGAGCTTCCTGGTATTCTTTGCGCAATTCGGCTTCCATCTGATCCAATAGACTCAAATCATCATCTATGGTTGCATCATCGTGTACTTTGTACAGCTCTTCCATCTTTTGATCTACAGCCAACCTATAGTATGACTGGACTTCATCAAAATCGGGTATGGCTGCATATTCCATGGTTTGTTGCGGTTCTCGATCGATGGTCTGGGCATAATACCAGTAGGACACGATTGCCAAAATGGCGGCGACAAGGATCCAGAATGCGGTCCGGTAAGGGTTACGCGGTACGGCAGGTGTATCCAGCTTCGCGCTAATTTTATCCCATGCAGCTGGCGGTGCTTTTTCTGGGAAAAGCTTTTCGCGATGATTTACGATGAATTGCTCTAAAGGGTCCAATTGTTTCATTAGTCTATGTCGTTATGGGCGTAAGCATTCTTTTCAATTTTTGCTTGGCCCTATGATACTGGGTTTTGGAGGTTGAAACCGTGATGCCGAGAATATCACTGATCTCTTTATGGTCATACCCTTCGAGAAGGTAAAGAGACAATACCATCCTATATCCTTCAGGCAAGCCGGCAATAGCCTTCCTGACTCTCTCAAGCTCATATGATGATGGAGCGTCTTCGGCGGCATCTTCTATTTCCAGATTGTCTATTTTTTCGAACCTGATCTTTTTCTTTCTGAAAAAATTGATGCAATTGTTGACGACAATCCGTTTGATCCAACTTCCGGGCGTCGACTCGTATTTGTATTTGTCGAGATTCCTGAATACGTCGATAAAAGCATTTTGCAGCACGTCTTGAGCATCCTCGTGATCCTGAAGCATGCGAAAACATATGTTGTACATGGCATCTGCATAGGTGAGATACAGCTCCCGCTGAGCGGCGTTTTCCTTGCGTTTGCAAGCTTCTATTAAATCGCGTTTTAAGTCGATCTCTTTCAAACGTGGATTTTCCAGATTGCAGTTCAAAAGGAAGGACACATTAAGGTTATCAAAGGTTGCATCTGATTAAATATCTTTAACATGGTTTTATGAATTATCGTCCTATAAGGTAAGCGTTAAAGATGAAAGAGCAGTTGTCCCCCTTTCTGCGAACGATTGCCATTTTTACCATTGTCCAGGTAGTCGGTGTGGCTGGCTTTGTATGGATTGAGGGCTATTCGGTGCTCGACGCAATCTATATGACGATCATCACAGTTTCCACTGTGGGATTTGGCGAGGTGCAATCATTAAGCCAGACCGGAAAGCTCTTTACAACATTTCTTATCTTAATCAATATTGGTCTCTTTGCCTATTTCGTATCTATACTTTCCAGTTATATTTTTGAAGGAAGACTCCGTCACGTATTCAAACGCTATATGATAGACAGAAGAATCAGTACGTTAAAAGACCACGTTATTGTTTGCGGCTATGGCCGAAACGGTCGTGAGGCATGCAAAGAATTGGAGCGCAGTGGCTTTACCTTTGTCATCGTCGAAAGTGATCATGAAGTGATCGAATCACTACCTGATGACAACGCCTTTCATTTCGTTGTAGGTGATGCCACGGATGAAGACACTCTTAGACAAGCCCATGTCGAAAAGGCAGCCCAGATTATCATTACCACGTCATCAGATGCAGACAATGTATTCATAGCCCTGAGTGCCAGAAAAATGAATCCTGACATGGAGATCATTGCCCGTGCTACCAAACCTGAATCTGAATCCAAATTGTACTTTGCTGGAGCCAACCACGTCGTAATGCCTGACCAGCTGGGAGGTATGTTTATGGCTCATATGATCACCAAACCGGTTACCATTGAATTCCTCAACCACTTGACGGGCCGAAATGCTGAGTTTGCCCGCTTTCATCTTGAGAGTATTCACTATGACCAGCTTAAACCCAAGTATAGGGATAAGTCGTTAAGGCAGATGAAATTGAGGACTTCCACTGGGTGCAATGTGATCGGTGTGAAAGACGACATCAAGGGCATCATACCCAGCCCGGCTGCTGACACGGTCATAGGACCTAAAGATTGCATGATTATCCTGGGAGCCAATGAGAACATAAAAAAGGCAAGGGATATTTTTACACAGTGATGATCACCATTTTACAGAGAATACGAGATTAACTGTCCGTGGGAGAAGATCGGACTGGGTACCAATTACCGTATTCACTATTCGTTCCTGGTTCATGATGGTTGTGCTCGGTATACTGAAAATATATTGGAGGTACTTGACATTTTGCCTGTTTAATAGATTATAGATTGAAATGCCAACCGTTGCTTTTGCAGGTCCAAGTTCAAAGTGGTATCGTCCACCTAGATCCAGTCTTGCATAATCAGGCAAACGTGCTATCCGGTCTTCGGGACGCAGTTCATCACGGTTCAGGTTGGGATCGAGAATGGCAATGTCGGTATAAGGTCTTCCACTGCTGTAGACCGCATTGCCACTTAAAGAAAAATTTCCGATCCTGTAATCGTTGACCCATTTGAGCTGATGTCGCCGGTCGAGGGAACTCGGAAACTCCCTGCCTTGTAAAATGCGTCTGAAGGACTGTGTCGATTTACTCAGTGTGTAGGCAATCCAGGTGGCATAGGTTTTAGACGTGTGTGAAACCAGGAAATCCAACCCTACAGATTTACCAGTGCCTTCAAAGGGTACATAGCCAGGCTGATTTGACTGATTAGATGGAGTTAAGCTCGTCCCGTCAAAGGGCGCCGTGAGCAGGGCAAACTCGACGACTTTTTCTTCTTCTTTGACGAATCCTTCAACATCGAAATGCCAGCGGCCCTTTTCCCAGTTCATTCCAATCATCAGGTTGTTGGATACGCTCGGATCCAACTGTCCACCGCTCAAGGTCCAGAAATTGACCGTTCTGCCTCTGAAATTTTCAAAGGATAACTCTCTTACAAACTGGTAGTGTCTACCTGCCGAAGTCTTAAAAGTAATGTTGTCTTCTGTCCTGTAATAAAGGCTGATTCTGGGAGCATAATAGATCTCAGAGGTGCCCTGGTAATACGATGCTCTCAGCCCTGCTTCCATCCCGAATCCTGAATCAAGACTGACCCGATAGGAAGAAAACAAGGTAGCCTCTGAGGCGGAGCGTTCTATACCAAGTGCTTCCCGGGTTTGTTCGGTGACCGAAAGATCTGTTGTATGGTCTTGGATATCAAGCCCGGCCTTGATCCTGTGCTGATTCTTATTACCAAAGATACGCGAGGCTGAAGCTCTGAATCCGTAGTCTTCGATATGATTTCTGCGATCGTTGACGTTTTCTATCTGGTCTTGAAATGGCCCTGCTTGTCTAAAAAGGGCTGTGACTGTGGATTCGAAATTGTCAAATTGTGTATAATACATTGACGCATCAAAAAGCCAAAGGTCCCCGGACTTCCCTCTTCCATTCAAACTGAAACCCAGGTTCGACCATTCTTCCGTATCGGAGTAGATTTCGCGATTCATTACCCGTATACCTCTCATTGCACGCGTAAAAAAGTCGTTGACGATGTCGATGTTCAGCACGTCATTACTGCTGTAGAAGTTGGCATCCAAAGCTATATTTTCGCTGGGATTCCAGATGAATTTTCCATTGAAGTCATTGAATTTAAAATCTGGAAGGGTGGCCAATATTTCATCCCTGGAAAGCAAATTAAAATTTTGAAGGTTTTGCGGGTCAGGATCGAAGGTCTCCGGCAGGTCTGAAAACGGTGAGTTGGACACATTGCCGTATGTCGATCTGCCACTGACCAGCACGGCCGCCTCTTCTGAAAGCGGTAGCTGCATCGTTGCACTGGCTGTCAACAGGTTGATATCGGCAGTTACTTCCATTTTTTCCAGGGCCTTCTGACGTGCTGAATTGATGTTGAGCATACCAGCTGTCTTACCGCCATATTCCACGGGCAGATTATTCTTGTAAAGGTCCATGGTACTCACATAGGAGCTGTTTATACTGCTGAAGATGCCATAATAATGGCCGGCATTGTAAATTGGAATGCCGTCCAGCATGATCAGCGTCTGGTCCTCATCATCACCCCTGATCCGCAATCCTGCGCTGCTCTCATCATGGGCATTGATTCCTGGCAAGAGCTGTACCTGCCTGAATATATCGTCACCGGCCAGTCCCGATACCGCTCCGGATATACGCCGGTCACCTAACCGGAGATTTTGGTCTTCGGGATTAGAATGCACAATATCCTGTCTGTCGGTGACGACAATTTCGTCAATATCGACTGCCTCGCGTTCCAAAGTGATGGTCATACCCTCTTTTACAGACGCCAGGTGAAAAGATTTCAGTCCATATCCTACCAGGCTGAGGTCGACCCACTCAACGGTATCACTGGCGTCCATTCCCAGCGAAATAATACCATCACTATTGCTGTATGCACCGCGACGGGATCCTCTTAGAGATGCCGCCACAAACTCAAGCGGTTCATTATTGGTACCATCGATGACCCGAAAGGTGAGTGCCGTATTGTCATTATGAGTTTTTTTCCTTTTGGGCCTGATCCATATGATGTCAGTCTGGCCACTTCGGAACTCAATTTCCAGTTCGGCTTCCAGCAGGTCAAGCACTTCGGTTAGGTCTTTTACTTCAGAGGCAATCGATATTCTTTGGTCGTCAAAGAGTTCCGGGGCATAAGAGAACCGGACATCAAACATATCTTCAATATGGCCAATCATATCTTCGAAGCTGATATCCTGCAGGGACAATTGAATCTTTGTTTGCGCTCTTAGACAAAAAGAGACGATCATAAAAAGCATTGCCAGACAGGTTCCGTTCGGATACATAATCCCTATTCGTCAGTCAATGTAACGGTCGAGCCTTCGATCTCGTATGTGAGGCCCATGGTATAAGATAGGGCGTCTAAAACCTGTATAAGATCGTCCGTGCTCCTGAAAAGTCCTGTATACTGCATCGATTGGTCAAGATCATGGACAATATCGACCCCATAAGTACGCTTTATGATCTCAAATACGTGATCCAGGGTTTCTCGCTGGAAATAGTAGGACGTCTGCGTAGATTCCGGCAGTACAATGTCTACCGTCGATTCGTCTGGAGTGCCAACGGTTCTGACAAAGTTTTGGTTGGCCGTGAGCACTTCGGTATCGCTTCCGGAGGAAACTTCCACCCGCCCACTTTCCACGACCACGTAGAAGGTCTTCTCTCGGGAAACGACCCTGAATTTTGTGCCTAGTACACGTACATTGCCATTATCTGTGTCCACTATAAAAGGCACGCCTTTCGTCACATCAAAAATGGCTTCGCCGACCAATGTGATGCGCCGCTCACTTTCCCATTTTTTCTTGTGGTAAGACAGTGTAGTCTCACCTATAAGCTCAACCGTAGACTGTGATGGCAGCGTTGTTATCAGCGGTTCCGGACCATCATGGGAGATTTGTATGGTTGAGGGCAGGTTGACATATATGATCAGAGCCAGCATGGCAGCTGCCGCCGTCGAAATGATGAAACGCAAATATTTTCTATATGGCTTCATATCGACCACATGGCCGGCTGTCCGTTCCTCAATATGAGCCCATACCCGCTTTTTGGCTTGAAGATCATCAGGCTCTGTTTTAAACTTCATGGTCAAGACAAATTGTCTCGCTCTATGGACGTGCTTGGCAACCTGTTCATTACGACTCACCCAGTCCGTCCACTCAGCGTTTTTTTCACCTTTCAGCACCCACGCTACAAAGGCATCGTCTGTTATGAAGTCCTCTGTCTGATATGATAAATATTGATCATTCATTGTACATTAACGGGTAAAAAGTTCATCTAGATAATCGTCTCGAGTTGACGGGGAATATGCGTTTCGGCAGACGCCCAGTCCACTGTTCATCAGGCTTGTGCAGCGCCCTCGTTCATCTCGGGTGTCTATATGCGACCGGCCAAGATAACAATGACCCAATTCATGAAACACCACGTACTCCTTTTCTGTTTGCGACGCCGTGCGCCAATAACCGGCATCTATCCGGATCTCCCTGAATCCCGTCTCATCACTTGTACATTGGCCCGCAATGGTTCCACTGAATTCACCAAAAAGAGCCGTGATGCCACTGTGTGTAAAATCCACTTCTATACCTCTCAATTTGCCTTCCATGGCAAATGACTCAAAATAGGGTATGAGATCCGTGTGAATATAGTCTTCCATGACGTAAGGATCTTCATCTGAACAAGCTGTGAGCCATAAGGCAGCCAGCCAAAGCAACGGGTTACATTTTCGCATCACGATAAAGGCTATTTCCTATACAAGAAGTTCCTGGGTATTTTGTACTCATAATTTGTCATTCAATTCATCAACCAAAGCCATACAATTCCTGCCATAAGTTCGGATCTCAGTCTTTTGATACCTCCCGATATGAGGTTCCTGAGCGACTGATACCTGATTCCTACAATTTCCGCGATCTGTTCGTATTCCAATCCTTCGTAGAACCTCAGATAGAGTACCTCCTTTTGTCTGCCACTCAGAGCATCGAATGCTCTCTTGAGACGCAAGGCCTGTTCTTCTGTCATTTCCCTCGCAATCAGGATGTCCTCTATGGCCAGTTCTGCGGCGAATCCAATTTGCTCAAAACCTTCTACCTG
The DNA here is from genome assembly GCA_041628815.1 of Saprospiraceae bacterium. Lineage (GTDB taxonomy): Bacteria > Bacteroidota > Bacteroidia > Chitinophagales > Saprospiraceae > JBFKOL01. The sequence goes on from JBFKOL010000067.1 coordinate 11,328, forward strand.
CTGAGTCTTTTGCATTTTCTTCAGCGTAGCGACGATCTTTCTCCTAAGTGATGCGGCAAGATATCTGCGTATGGAATCTGTCTTACCCAACCGATCGTGGCGTTGCCAGATTTCTACAAATAGATCTTGTATCGAATCTTCCACCAGGCCTGTATCCTGAAATATTTTCCTGCCGTAGTTATAGAGATAGTGAAAATGCGAGTCATAGATTTTCCGGAGTGCTTTCCTGCTGCCCTCGCGTAATTCATCCCACAATTCAACGTCTGACATTTGCTGCATTTTCCTGGCCTATCCTGGATTGGATAAAAATAGGAACTCGGATTCGTAGCAAAAAATTTTGGAGACAGCGAGTTTTGATATACCAACTGTGAATGATAGATCCAGGGCGCACATCTTCAGACCTCGACAACCTTGCAACCAGATATTATCTGATTTGTGATATGTGAATGGTTTGTTTTCGTGGCAATCCGGCAACCTACTTCGCGCGCCCGATCCTTCTTCGATCTCTGTAGCTCGCAGGAATAGACGACGCAGGGGTGCATCCTAGTAAAAAAATTATCTAAAATTTTGAGTACAAGTGTGGAGCTTCCTCCTTACATCCATGTAAACTGAATTATTTAAACCTTGAGATTGCTTCAGATACATATCAAACTACAGCAAAAAGCAGCTATTCACTCATCATTAGGGCTGAAGCATTCTCGTACTAAAACTTTTTAATGATGATGAAGTCAATTTTTAAATCCGGTTTTTTAGGTCTTTTGGCCTTCGGCTTTGCAGCCATGTTTGTTTCATGCGGAGACGACAACGCACTTGATGAAAGCAATGTCGAAAATTATGTCGACCAGTCCGTCGATTACCTGCACGCACAGAGTAACTGTGGGAGATTTGGATGCTATGAGTTTGTATTCCCCATCACGATCGATTTTCCGGACGGCACCAGTGTCACTGTCGAAGATTACCAAGGTCTGAGGGAAGAACTTCGTGCATGGCATGAAGAAAACGGCCATCAAATAGATTGGCCTGAGCCCAACGACAGCCTTACAATGGAAGATATTCCCTGGGATCAACTGCCTTCACTTGCTTTCCCACTCGAGGTAATCGATGAAGATGGCGAAATTATTACCGTCGAGAGCAGGGAGGAGCTGCGCGAACTTCGCGCTGAGTGCCGCAGGGATATATTGAGACATATACGCCGACACCACAGGAGACATCACAGGGATATCTGTTTTAAGCTCATCTATCCCGTAAGTATTGAATTCCCGGGTGGATCGGTATTTACTGCCTCCAATGCCCAGGCACTGAAAGCCGTGCTTAGAGAATGGAAACACCACAATCCGAATCCCCAAAATCGACCACATCTCGTATTCCCGGTAAATATTGAATTTGCCGATGGCTCGACCGCTGCGGTGGCTACCAAAGAAGCACTCGAACGCATTAAAGAAGAGTGTGGGGACGATTGATAAAGAATGCCCTATATGATGCTGATGAAGCCCATGTTCCCTTGTGGAATGTGGGTTTTTTTAATGGAAAAAGGGTGTGTCATATAATTGACACACCCTTTCACCTGCAATGATACGATGTTTACAAACCGATTTTCAGCCTACAATTTCTATCAACTGATTGCAATGGTCTTAGGTGCCCTGGTAACGGCTGATTCCTTCTTGGCCAACACGATTCTCAAAATCCCATCGTTGTAACTGGCGTCGACTTTTGATGAATCGATGTGTTCAGACAGTTGAAAGCTTCTTTTAAAACTGGTGTAGTTGAACTCTCTCCTGGCAAACTTACCTTCTTCTTTTTCTTCTGTCTCAGACTTTTTCTCAGCAGAAACGATCAGACGGTCATTATCAATTTCTACGTTGAAGTCAGATTTGCTCATACCTGGAGCAGCTACTTCAATTACGAATGAATCCTCTTTCTCGATGACATTAACAGAAGGATTGGAAGACATGAGCTCATGATCAGTAAAATCTGTCCATGAACGGCCGAAGAAATCTTCCAAAAAATTGTCAAAAGCAACCGGTTTAAACGGCTTGAATGGATTATACTTTACAATTCCCATTTTCTTTATTTTTTTTAGTTAATGAATATTAATTTTCTTGGGAGGCGTGGGTATAGCCTCTGGTTTCTTTTTCATAACAATTGTAAGAATACCGTCTTCCATTATTGCATCTATGGAAGATGTATCTACCGATTCGGGCAAGCGATAAAATCGCTTGAAAGCTCTTACACTGAACTCTCTTCTTTGAAATATCACGTCAGTCTGATCGCTAGAAGTTGTACTTTCAATTTTTAGCAGATCATTATCCAGTGTAATATCTATGGCTTCTCTGCCGTAACCCGGCAACGCCAAAGCTATTTCAAAACGATCGTCGTAAACGACAATATTGGCTCTGGGACTTTTGTGATCCAACAATACCTGCCCTGCCGGAGCCGCATCTCCTCTTGTGCCCTGAACCGACGGTCTGCTCATCCTGTTTTGACGGAATATCCTCGGTGTGCTTGTCGTACAATACATAGTGATTTTTTTAATACCCTCTTACGGGAAACTTTTTACAATTGACTATCACCCATAATTGATCAACTTACATACCACCTAAACATTTCATGACAACTCGTAACATTTCATCTACAACTGCTGCCATTATGGCGCTTATTAGTCAACAATTCATGTCATTTTGGCATTATAACATCGAATAACTCTGGTTCTACTGAAATCAATCCCAGGTTTATTGATTAAAAAAGACCATCATCAGTGACTGAATTGGGTTGAGAGGACTCGATGATAGTATGCCTTCTATTGGATTAAAAATTACCTCGCAGCGAAACAATCAAGTTTCTTCCAGGAGCACTTACTCCACTTGAAAATGTTCGGTAGTGGAGATCAGTAATGTTTTCCAAAGCCAATGAGACTGACCATCGCTCATCAATGCTGTAACTGCTGTACAGGTTGTATGTCATCCAGGCCAGCGCACCGTCAGGGGTAGCCAATTCGGGATTATCCTCGGAACCGCCAAATTTATCCAATGGTTTTCGACCGTTGTAACTAACCATCATGCGGCCCCTAAAGGCACCTTTTTCTAAGGCCAATACTGTCTGACCATAAAAGGGCGGGATGTGGGCCAGGGGTTCCCCAGAGCCCGTATCATTGCCATATGTCCAATTTCCAGAAGAGCGCAATGACCATGCCCCATTGATGTCCCAATAAAAACTTGCGGAAATACCGCGAATCTCGGCTTGCGCAATATTCTGATTGGCCACTACCATCAGTGTATCACCACTTGTCACCCAGGTAGTAAGTCCGTTCGGAGTAGTAAATGCATCCCTTACTATGGCATTGTCAAGACGCGTATAAAAGGCGGTGGCATTCAGTTTCAAATCTGAGTTAAAGCTATAACCTGCAGTGAGTTCTGCATTGACTGATTTTTCAGGTTTAAGATCGAGATTTGGAAATGTAATTTCATCTGCATTGACGCGAATTTTGGAGAGGTCATCAATATTGGGAGACCTGAATGCCGATGACAAAAGAGCCCTCACTTGCCATCCCGATGGATGGTTCATGGTTCCTCCAATACTCCATGTCACTGCTCCATTGAATCCATTAACCCCTTCGATGAATAATTCCGGCCAGTCGATGATGTCATCATTGCTGTAACGCAACGTGTAGTCAGTAAGATTATACCTGAGACCTGCGCTCCAATTGAAGAGATCATTGACCGATTTCTTTCTCAAGTATGCAAAAGCACCCATTGTCGACCAGCGATTGAAGTCGCTCGCATATCTGCTCAACACACCACCGCTCTCCTGGCCGGATCGTACATCCGAGGAAAAAGCGGTGGATGAAATCAGGTTGTGTTGAAGGTCTATGCCATAGTCTATTTCGAAGAGGTGATCTTTGTCGAGGAATTTGGTAAAGTCGCCAGTCAAGCCTATTACATGAACATCTTCTTCCTGGTGTAATCGAACCTGACGCCCAAAGGATCGCTCTATCCTGTCTTCATCGATGCGTTGATAAGAGGCAATTAAGGTGCTTTGATCGGCATATCGTTTGGGTTTGAGGTTTCGATAGTGCAAAGAAGCAAGGAATCTATTTTGTGGTCCATAATACCACTCCCCCCACCTCAACTTGTCATTGTCAATTTCGGAAAGGTTGTCGTATCTCGGGACATCTGAACTTGTTGAATACTGTATGTTGAGGACTGCATTAGAATGGATATTCGGTCTCCAGCGCAGCTTTTGCAAGACGTCCAGTTGAGAATAAGCCGTTCCTATTTGGATGTTGGGATTGTCGTTGGAAATGACCACATCTCTTCCTTCCTCATCGGTATCCTGATAGATCAAACGTTTTCCAAAATCGGGAAAGCGCTCATTCCGTCGGCTTCCCGACCGCAAATCACCAAAGTCACTAAAAGTGATGCTCGTTAGCCCGGACCATTTCTTACCGCTTACAGTAAAATCCGCATGAACGGTTTTTTCTCGATTGGCGGACGAGAACCTACCGTAATAATTACCATTCACTTCAGATCTCTCTTGTGTGGTAAGCGATGGTTCTACGGTCTGAAAATGTACTACCCC
>JBFKOL010000068.1:0-15791 GCA_041628815.1 Saprospiraceae bacterium
AGATAGACCTGATTGTTAATGGCAAAGGTGACCTGGAGGTTGATGAGCACCACACCATTGAAGATACTGCGATTTCATTGGGTATTGCCCTTCGAGAAGCTTTGGGAAACAAGATCGGTATCCAGCGCTATGGCTTCTTTCTCCCCATGGACGACTGTGCCGCACAAGTAGGCGTAGATTTCGGCGGACGTCCCTGGCTTGTTTGGAACGTTCAATTCTCACGAGAAAGAATCGGAGATGTACCTACAGAATTGTTTGAACACTTTTTTAAGTCGTTGTCCGACCATGCGGCCTGCAATCTTCATATTACGGCCGAAGGCCATAACGAACATCACAAAATAGAGGCCATTTTCAAAGCATTCGCTCATGCATTGAAAATGGGTGTAAAAAGAGATGTTGAGAGCGACAGATTACCCACTACAAAAGGATCATTGTGATAGCCATCATTGAATACGATGCGGGTAACACCTGCAGTGTTATGAATGCGCTCAATCGCCTGGGAGTCGACTATACTCTTTCCAGGGATGTCCGCGTTATCCAGCATGCTGACAAAGTTATTTTCCCGGGTGTAGGTCATGCTGGGGCGGCAATGGATTCATTGAGGAAGTATGGTCTGGTCGAAGTCATTAAAAACCTTCATCAACCGGTCCTGGGCATCTGTGTTGGTATGCAGTTGCTCTGTGATCATTCCGATGAAGGAGATACCGCGTGTCTGGGTATCCTGCCACATCCGGTAACTCGATTTAATGGGGGTATGGAACTGAAGGTTCCCCATATGGGTTGGAATACTGTTCACCCTATAGGTGATGACGGTCTCTTCGGTGAAATTGAACACGGGTCGTATTTCTACTTCGTGCACAGTTATTTCGTGCCACAAATACGGGAGACCACAGCTATCTGTACCTATCAATTGCCTTTTTCAGCAGCTGTCCGCAAAGACAACTTTTATGGTATCCAGTTTCACGCCGAAAAAAGTGGCCAGGTAGGAGAAAAACTATTATCCAATTTTCTAAATGGCGAGCTATGATCATTATACCGGCTATTGACATAATAGATGGCAAGTGCGTCCGACTCACCCAGGGTCGTTATGATCAAAAGAAAATTTATGATGAAAGACCCGTCAGGGTGGCACAAACCTTCCAGGAAAATGGTTTTAAACACCTGCATGTTGTGGACCTGGACGGAGCAAGATCAAGCTCTCCCAAGAATCTCTATACGCTGAACCATATTGCTTTAGAAACAGATCTCATCATTGATTTTGGCGGTGGGATAAAGAGCGAGGATTCGTTGGTACAGGCATTGCGTTCAGGCGCTGATAAGGTTACGGTAGGCAGCCTCGCAGCTAGAAATGCGAACCTGGTAAAATTCTGGTTGATGAAGTATGGTCCGGACAAAATAATCATAGGAGCAGATGTCAAAGAAGGAAAAATAGCTGTGAGCGGTTGGATGGAAAAAACAGATCTGGATATACTTGAGTTTATCAATGACTTTGTGGACAGTGGTGCATTGACATTTGTATGTACGGATATTTCGAAAGATGGCATGTTGCAGGGCTCTACCGTGGAATTGTACGATGCCATTCTGGATCATTTTCCCAAAATACAGCTAATAGCAAGCGGAGGAGTTTCAACGATGGAGGAACTGCATCAGTTGAAAGAATTGGGTGTGCATGGAGCTATTATTGGAAAGGCCTTGTATGAAGGTTTCCTGGACATGCATGAATTGGTAAAGACTTTTGTGAAAGATGCTGACTAAAAGAATCATACCCTGTCTTGACATCAAGAATGGTCGTACCGTCAAGGGTATTAATTTTGTCGACCTGCGAGACGCGGGTGACCCGGTACATTTGGCCTCAATATATGCATCAGAAGGGGCCGATGAACTTGTTTTCCTCGACATCTCGGCAACGCAAGAGGAAAGAGAGACCATATATGATCTGGTCAGGTCTGTTGGCAAGCAGGTTAACATCCCTTTTACCGTCGGCGGTGGTGTTGGATCGGTCGAGAAAGTTGCTAAAATTCTAAGGAACGGTGCCGACAAAGTAAGCGTAAACTCGGCTGTAGTCAGACGACCATTGCTGGCCAGGGAAATTTCAGATGAATTTGGCTCACAGTGTCTGGTCGTAGCGATCGATGCAAAGTATAACGGAGAGCAATGGCTTGTTCATACTCATGGCGGAACAAGGCCCACGGACATTGAACTATTCGGGTGGGCCATGCGCATGCAGGATTTAGGTGCCGGCGAGATTCTTTTTACTTCTATGAATCACGATGGTACTAAACGAGGCTTTGCCTGTGAAGCCCTGGCCAAAATGAGTGATCTCCTGGAAATTCCAATTATAGCATCAGGGGGGGCAGGTAAAGAGAGCCACTTTTACGATGTTTTTACAAAAGGTAAAGCCGATGCGGGTTTAGCTGCAAGTATTTTTCATTTTGGAGAAATTCCGATACCTCGTCTTAAAGCCTACTTGGCTAAGAGAGGCGTCGTCGTCCGCTAATAGTAAATTTTCGATATGAAGTTTAATTCCGAAACAGGGTTAATACCCGCCATCATACAAGACCATCAAACGATGAAGGTTCTTATGTTGGGATATATGAGCAAGGAAGCCTTCGAGGTAACACTAAAGAGCGGTAAGGTAACCTTTTTCTCAAGGTCAAAGCAAAGATTGTGGACTAAAGGAGAGACCAGCGGAAACTATCTTACCCTGATCGATTGGTCGTTGGACTGTGATAAGGACACATTGCTTATCAAAGCAAAACCAGCCGGACCGGTATGCCACAAGGGTAGTGACACCTGCTGGGCCGAGTCAAACACAGAAGAAGGTTTCGGGTTTCTGAATAGACTCGAAGATATCATCAACCAACGGTACCACAGCCGGTCCGAAGAGTCATATACCAGCCGCTTGTTCACCTTGGGTGTCAACAAAATCGCTCAAAAGGTTGGAGAAGAGGCTGTCGAATTGGTCATCGAAGCAAAAGATGCCAATGACGAGCTTTTCATTGCAGAGGCGGCAGACTTGTTGTATCATCTTCTCATATTGTTGAGATCGAGGGAGAAACGGTTGCAAAATGTGATACAAGAACTACAAAGACGACACTCTTCTTGAAATCTTGTTAAGAACTTGTGTAAAATCATAAAAGGGTATACCTCAGACTTTATTAACTTCATTGCTCTCCCCATGTGCCCGTACAATACTGCTGCAGGTACAAAAGATTCGTTTAACTTTTTTCAATTTACAAGGGCTATGACATTTAAAACGAGACAAGAGGTTGCAAGAGAGCTGGGTATTTCAGCGAGGACATTGACAAGACTGATCAGGCGGGAGTCACTGGACGTAAAAAGTGGGCTTCTAAGTCCGCGAGAGCAATACATCATTCTGTGCAGGTTGGGATTCACCGGGTATATGGATTTCAATGAATCCAAGGAGCTGTCTCAGATTGGGCAACAGAATCGCGCTAGGTAAAATGTAACTTGATGCTTTCTGGGGTGTTTTAGTTCGGTGTCAATTGAGCTGAAAGGGAAGATTTGTTGACGTTTATTTTGTAACTTAACATTTTACATTTTCTGCGATTAAGAATTTCCTATCATGAAACACAAACTAAAAAGAAGATCATTTGTAAAGACTACTGGCGCCGCAGCTCTGGGTGCTGGCTTATTATCCTATGAAAGTATGTATGCCAAATCCTACATAGACGGATCTGATGCAATCAGAGTGGGCCTTATCGGTTGTGGTGGCCGCGGGACAGGTGCAGTTGCACAGGCTCTGAAAAGCGGCCAGAATGTGAAGCTTGTGGCGATGGCTGATGCATTTAAAGACAACGTTGACAAGTGTTATGAGTACATCACCAACCCCGACTTTACAGACTGGTCTTCAGAGGACAGTGGCGACTTGAACGAACGCATCAATGTTCCTGAAGAACATAAATTTCATGGCTTTGACGCCTACAAAAAGGTGATCGATCTTTGTGATGTAGTCATCCTATGTACGCCTCCGGGTTTCAGACCCATGCATTTTGAAGCGGCTATTCAAGCTGGAAAACATGTCTTTATGGAAAAACCCGTGGCCGTTGATGCGCCTGGTGTTAGAAAGGTCCTCGAAGTTGGCCAGATGGCAAGGGAAAAGAAATTGAATGTAGTTGTCGGCCTTCAGAGACATTACCAGACAATCTACCGCGAATGGGTTGACCGAATCCATTCTGGAGCCATTGGTGATATTATTACATCAAGGGTATACTGGAACGGAGCCGGTGTTTGGGTGCGTCCGCGACAAGCCGGCCAAACAGAAATGGAGTACCAGATGCGTAATTGGTACTACTTCAACTGGTTGTGCGGTGACCACATCAATGAGCAGCACATCCACAATATTGATGTGAGCAATTGGGTAAAACAAGCTTATCCTGTAAGGGCCCACGGCATGGGTGGCAGAGAGGTGAGAAAAGGAAAAGATCACGGTGAAATCTTTGACCATCACTTCGTGGAATTTGAGTATGAAGATGGATCGAGGATGTTCAGCCAGTGCCGCCATATCAAAGGATGCCTCAATCGGGTTACCGAAGCTTTCCACGGCACCAAAGGCACCGCCCCTCAGCCGGGTATCATTCTTAATCAAAGCGGTAATGTCATAATGGATCACAATGATAAAAACGATCCAAATCCATACCAGGTAGAGCACGATGAACTATTCGCTGCTATAGCCCGGGGGGAATATCTTTTTGATGATACTGACAATGCGGCGAAAAGCACCATGACCGCTATTATGGGACGTATGGCAACTTATTCCGGACAAATGATAGAATGGAAGGACGCCCTCAACTCCAACGTAGACCTATCACCTGCGAGATATGCGTGGGATGCTGCACCTCCCGTATTGCCAGATGGTCAAGGATACTACCCTGTAGCTGTCCCAGGTGAGTCAAAAGTTGTTTAGTGCTTAGCTACAGCTTAAAAAGGATGCTTTATGGATAGACGAAGTTTTTTGGGACTCACATCTATTGCTATTCCTGCGCTTTCTATGAACAATGCGCATTTATGGCCAAAAAATATTTCCAAGTTCAAGCTAAATTATGCTCCGCACCTGGGAATGTTCAGGCATCATGCCGGCGACGATCCTGTGGATCAGTTAAACTTCATGGCCGATGAAGGATTTTCAGCATTCGAGGACAATGGCATGAAGGGAAGAGAAATTGCCGTCCAGGAGGCAATGGCTCGCGTCATGGCACAAAGAGATATGACGATGGGGGTCTTCGTGGCGCACAAGATATACTGGAACGAACCCAACCTGGCAAGCGGGAAACTCGAATGGCGCGAAGAATTTTTGAGTGATATAAAAAACTCCATAGAGGTTGCCAAAAGAGTCAACGCCCGCTGGATGACGGTTGTTCCAGGTCACCTCGACCTGAGGAGGGATATGGGCTATCAGACTTCTAACGTAATAGAAAGTCTAAAACGCGCCAGTGAACTATTGGAGCCCCATGGAATCGCGATGGTCCTTGAGCCTTTGAACTTTAGAGATCACCCAGGCTTATTTCTGACAAAAATTGCTCAGGCCTACGAAATTTGTCGTTCCGTAGGCAGTCCGTCATGCAAAATTCTTTTTGACATCTATCATCAACAGATACAAGAGGGTAACATCATACCAAATATTGATCTAGCATACGATGAAATTGCGTACTTCCAGATCGGTGACAATCCCGGACGAAAAGAACCTACAACAGGAGAGATCAACTACAAAAATATCTTCAAACACATCCATAGCAAAGGCTTTGAAGGTATCCTGGGCATGGAGCACGGCAATTTCCATCCAGGCAAAGAGGGCGAACGACTGCTAATAGAGGCCTATCGTACTGTCGATGACTTTGCCTGACAATGGTCAAAGCGAAGGTTGATTTTAAAAATGTTGACCCAGTTCTCCTTGTGCTATATTTGCTTGCGTGAAGGAAATTCGACAAATCATCGATGCTTACGACCTTTTGGATCACAATTCTCAAAAGTGCGCCCTGGCACAGGTTGTTCGTGTTGATGGATCATCATACAGAAGAATTGGTGCAAGAATGCTCGTCACCACTTCCGGGACATGGACCGGAGGAATCTCAGGCGGATGCCTGGAGGGAGATGCACTGAAAAGGGCGCAGAAAGCAATCATGAGAAATGAGGTATCCAGTGTTGTTTATGACACATCGAGGGATGATGAGTATCAAATCGGTGTAGGATTGGGATGCAACGGTTTGATTGAAACTATGTTCCTACCCGTGGATGCCCAAGATCCCGGAAATCCAGTAGAAAAACTTAGAAAAATATCTGGTGCACGTTCAAGCACTGTATTGTTAACTTGCATAGGAACAGAGGGTGATCTTGTAAAGGCCGGTCAATCGGTTTTTTTGTCCGGCTCAGCACCGTGGTCATCTATCATTCCTTCACTTCAGGAAGTGATTGAGCCGCTTTTGGAAAAAAACAGGACAGGAGTTGTTGAAACACGAGACACCGCCGGGAAAAAAGTAAGGATTCTGGTCGAAATCATTCTTCCCAGGATTAGGTTGATCGTGATTGGTGAGAATTACGACATCTATCCTATGATACAATTAGGGGTCCATTTAGATTGGGAGGTACACCTGGTAGCCAAGCATCGTAAACTGCGTTCACAACCGGTGTTGAAGTCTGTAAATCTGCATGAAAAGAGCAACCCTGAAAACATACCTTCTGATGCTTTCACAGCAGTCGTAATCATGAACCACGACTATTCCGAAGACAAAATGTTTATCCGCATGTATTGGAAAGAGGATTTGGCATATTTGGCGCTTTTGGGTCCCAGGGTGAGAATGGAAAAAATGATGGACGAACTGGCCCATGAAGAACCAGGATTCTCCTATACTGAAAATCAGCGATTTTTTAGCCCTGCCGGACTCGATCTTGGGAGTGAAGGTCCAGAGGAAATCGCTTTATCCATTGTAGCCGAGATCGTAGCTCACCTGAAGGGGCGGACCGGAGGTTTTCTCAGGAAGCGGACAGGAACCATCCATGAAAGAATCTGAAACTGCTTGTATGGCTTAAATATTCGCGGAAGCTTCCTGGAAAATCCTGTCGAGCTCAATTTGCACACCCGGCAAAAATCGGGTCCCCGCGACGATGTTTCCACACCTGTTTAACCATTCTCCTTCCAATCTTTGTGCTCGCACAAGCCTTATGGCCTCCTCGAATACAGAGATGACATGATTGGCGAGCACTTCACTGAAAAAATCGTATTGGCGCATGAAAAGAATGGCCGCTTCCACATCGAAGAGATAGAGGTCTGTCATTTCGTGTGAAAAAACACTTTTTTTCTTCATCTCTGAGAGTATGTAATTGATTTTTTGAATCCTTGGCCGTCTGGGTTTTCTATACGACTTAGTAGCATATTTGGCTTTTATTTCACTCTTGGCGCGGTCATAGAGCACTTTGCGGTCTTCAGCCGTACCGAGCTCCATGACATAATACTCCCGCACCGCTTTGATTTTTTCATATAGGGTATCCAGTTCTCTTCGCAGTTCATCTTCTTCGAGAAGCTCAAGGTGTTTTCTAAATTTGGATTTTCTCATCTACAAATTGTTAATGGCCAGGCTAATACCCCTTACCGACAGGGCGATCGTAACCAAAATAATTATCAGGCCAGCTGTATTAACCCATTTGTTGTTGGCATATTCTCGCATTATCCTTTGGTCATTCATGGTCCAAAGAAGAAACCCGGCTACAATGGGCAGCAACAGGCCATTGGCTACCTGGGCAAAAAAGATGATGCTGGTTGGACTGAAACCCAACACTGAAAAAACCAAACCCGAGACCAATACGAATACCCAAACGATTCGGAAGCGCTTTCCCGTAATAGTCGACGCCCATCCCAGCATTTCCGAGGTGGCAAAAGCAGCGGCCAGGGGGGCCGTTACCGCTGAAGACAGGCCTGCGGCAAGAAATCCCAATGAAATAAAGGGGACGGCAAGAGGCCCTAGCAATGGCCTGAGCTGCAGAGCGAGGTCGGAAGCACTCGTCACTTGGCCGCTGGTGCCTTCAAAGGCTACGGCGGCACATATGAGAATGGCCATGGTTATCAGTCCACCTGTAAATACTGAAATGGCAGTATCCCAACGACTGTTGGCCAAATCCTCAATGGATGCCCAACGTTTCTTCACGCTGGAAGCATGCAGAAACAGGTTGTAAGGAACTACAGTTGTACCTACAAGTCCGATGACCATGTACAAAGAATTCTCGGGAATGTGGGGAGTGAAAAGCCCGGAGATAATGGACGTAAAATCCGGCCGAAGCATTATAGCCGTAATGACAAATACGATACCCATCAGGCTGACCAAGGCCACCAGGGTCTTTTCTATCACGAGGTAACTGCCTTGGTAAAGAATATAGAAGGCCAAAGCACCGATGATAAGGACCAGAGGATTAAAGCTCCACCCCGACCAGAGCGAGTTGAAATGGTCAAAACCAAGCACCGCCCCGCTGATGTTGCCGGCTTCATAGGCTGCATTGCCCAATAAGACGGCTCCCAGAACGAGTGCAGAAACGATGGCTAGCTGGAGCTTACCAGAACATTTTGACCTCAAAGCTTCCCCCAGTCCCAGCTGTCCAACTATACCCAGGCGTGCTGCCATCTCCTGCAATACGAAAGTTGCAATGGTAGAAAAAAGCACTGCCCAAAGTAAAGTAAAGCCGAAACCCGCACCCGCTATGGTCGCTGTTGTCACCGTGCCAGGTCCGATAAATGCGGCCGCAACCATGGCTCCTGGTCCAATCTGTCTCAACTTCTGAAACATCTTACTCATTAAGTCTGCGAAAGGTACGAAGAGATGTCCTGATCACCTGCACGACTATAAGGTTCAGGTTCAATCATTGGTACAAGAATGGACCTTAACGGATAGATGTCACAAATGCACGGATCTTTTCATGTAATGCACCATCACCATCCAACCTCCTTATAAATGCACTGCCGATGATTGCACCATCCGCATATTGACAAGCAATTTTATACGTCGTCCTATCATGTATTCCAAAACCTATCATCCTTGGTGATTGCAGCTCGAGGTTGTTAATTCTCGTAAAATAATTCTTTTGTGCCAGTGAAACCTGGCCTGATCCGCCGGTTATGGACGATTTTGAAACGACATATAAAAATCCTGAACTCAATTTATCGGCTTTTAATATCCGGGCATCTGATGTCTGTGGTGTGACCAGGAACGAAATGGTCAATCCCAAATCCGTGAACAAACCAGCGTAGTTTTCCTCGTAGATATCCATGGGCAAATCGGGTATAATGAGACCGTCAACTCCGGCAGAAACCGCATCGTCGAGAAAGCGGTGAAAACCGTATTGGAGCAATTGATTGTAGTAACCCATGAGGACCAAGGGAATGTCTACTTGACTCCTTGCCTCAGCCAGCTGTTCAAAAAGCAGACCAAGGGTCATTCCATTACCCAAAGCCACCTTACTGCTCTGCTGTATCGTGGGGCCGTCTGCTAAAGGATCGGAGTAGGGCATGCCTACTTCAACCATATCGACTCCTTCATTGGCTAGGGACTTTATGATGGGAACTGAATCATTCAATCCCGGATGACCAGCTGTAAAATAGATGTTGAGGATAGGTCCTTTCCTCCTTTTAAACATTGTGGTAATCCTGTTCATGCTATTCCGGTGTATCATTATCAATGCGATCCATGTAGCTGGTATACGCCGCAAGATCCTTGTCGCCTCTTCCGGATAAATTGATTACTACCACTTTATCAGATCCAAATCGCTCTTTCTCAAGAATGGCAAAAGCGTGAGCTGTTTCAAGGGCAGGAATAATGCCTTCCAACCTTGTCAATCTCATCGCTGCTTCAAGGGCTTCTTCATCGGTAGCGTGTAATACCCTGGCCCTTCCTGCATCAATGAGATGGGCATGCTGCGGCCCAATACCCGGATAATCCAGTCCTGCACTCAATGAATAGGGCTCGACGATCTGACCGTCTTCGGTCTGCATGAGTAAAGTCTTGCTGCCATGTATTACACCCATTTTTCCAAGAACAGACGTGGCTGCCGACTTGCCACTGTCAATGCCCATACCGGCAGCCTCCACTGCGATGATATCCACCTTTTTATTATCCAGGTAATGATAATATATTCCTGCAGCGTTAGAGCCACCACCCACGCAGGCAATGATATGGTCGGGATAATCGCGACCTTCTAATTCCTTCAATTGTACAATGACTTCTTCGCTGATGACAGCCTGAAACCTCGAAACCATATCGGGATAGGGGTGGGGGCCAACGACAGAACCAATGATGTAATGTGTTTCTTCAGGATGATTGATCCAGTCTCGTATGGCCTCGTTGGTTGCATCTTTAAGTGTCTGGCTACCGCTCAGTGCCGGACGGACTTCTGCACCAAGCATCTTCATCCGCGCAACATTAGGAGCCTGCCGCGCTATATCTACCTTCCCCATGTAAACAATGCAAGGCATTCCCATCAAGGCACAAACAGTAGCCGTCGCCACACCGTGCTGGCCTGCACCTGTCTCTGCAATGATCCTCCTCTTTCCCAATCTCTTGGCAAGGAGAATTTGGCCAATCGTATTGTTGATCTTGTGTGCCCCGGTATGGTTGAGGTCTTCTCTTTTGAGATAGATGCGGGTACCGTAGTGCTCAGACAGCCTGGATGCCAGGTAAAGTGGACTAGGCCGTCCAACGTAGTGCCGCAGTAGGTACCTGAACTCCTTCTGAAATCCAGGATCATTTGTAATTTCAAGGTAATGTGTCCTCAGTTGCTCCACATTGGCATGCAACATCTCCGGTATGAAGGCTCCACCAAACTTACCATAAAATCCTCGGTCGTCAACTTGATAGGTCATGCCAGCTTCTTGATTTGTTTAACAAAATCAGATACCAATTTGAGGTCCTTTATCCCCGGCTCCAATTCAAACCTGCTATTGATATCAACACCAATAAACGACGGATGATCCACGGCGAGCAAACGTGGAACATCATCTGGTCCAATTCCCCCGCTCAAAAGAAACGGGGTGCGCCCATGATATCCCTGCAATAGAGTCCATTCAAATTTATTGCCGGATCCGCCATATTTTGTAGTCCTCGTGTCAAATAGAAGATAATCACAAAACTCGAACGACTTGATCTGGGTGAAATCAAATTGATCATCTACTCGAAACACCTTGATTACAGGGACCAGTCGTTGTACAGCCATACAATAGTTCACTCCTTCATCGCCATGGAGTTGCACAAGGTCGAGCTCATAGCATTCTACGATCCTTTTGAGCCGGTCCAAATTTGCGCGTACAAAGATTCCGGCATATTTCACGTTAGGATTCTTTGTAATTGACGTATCAACAAAATATCTTGGTGACGGTTTGTAAAAATTCAATCCAAGCCAGTCTGCACCAGTATTGGCAAGATTTATAAGGTCAGGTGATCGGCGAATACCACAGACTTTAATCAACATGACCGTTCATTGAGATGAGTAGTGTATTTATTGTGGTAAACATCATATATAAAAATTCATATATTGATCAATTAACAATATGATCCCGCGACGACAATCTCACAACTTTATCAATAAATACTTTACATGCCTCCCCGGGGTTTTTGTGCCTCATAAAATGCTCACCGATTAAAAAACCATCAAAACCTTTTTTTCGTAGAAAATGTACTTTTTCGGGATCGGATAGGCCACTTTCAGCGATTTTCGGTGTGTCGTGATTCAGGTTGTTTAAAACCCGCAGCGATCGTTCATAATCCACCTGAAAAGTCTTTAGATCCCTGTTGTTTACGCCAACAATAGAGACATTCGTTCCGATTTTACCAAGTTGATTTTCGTTGTGTAATTCGACCAGCACTTCCATGCCCAGGTCCAGTGCGAGTCCGCCAAGGGCATCGAGCTCTTCTTTTGTCAACATCTCGGATATCAATAAAATGACATCCGCACCAAGCGCTTTCGACTCGTAAACCTGGTATGGGTCAAGAATGAATTCTTTCCTAAGTATCGGCGTATCCGGCAGAAAATCCCTAGCACTTGACAGGTATTGATCCTTGCCGCCAAAAAAGTGGGTATCGGTTAATACCGATATGGCACTGGCCCCACCTCTGACATATCCCTTAACCGTTTCTTCCAGGTCAGCTTCCAAATTGATATTCGCTTGAGAAGGAGAACGATGCTTGAACTCAGCAATGACCCCGATCCGGTCTTTCTCTTGTAGCACCTTTGAAAGCGAACGGCAAGGGTAGTTGAACCATGACATGTTTGTAAGGGATTGCACACTGATTTCTTGCTTTCTCAAGGCTACTTCCCTATACTTGTAAGCCGCAATGCGATGTAAAATGTCATTCATGAACAAAGGGCTATAGATTTCTCAAAAACTTGCATCGCCCTTCCATCTAGTAAGGACCTTCGCGCCTCTTCCATACTCTGATCCAGATCTGAATGATTTTTAAAGCAATCAATGGCCATACCTGCATTTGCGATGACGACATCTGTTTGAGCTTTTGTGGCTGCGTTTTGTAATACGGATGTAAAAATATGGGCTGCCTCACTAATGGTGCCTCCTCCAATGATATCTTCACTCCTGTAGGTAGGCATACCGATATCGCCATTGGACAATATATACTCACCTCTATTGGAGGAGATTACCTTGGCACTGTCTGTCAAAGATATTTCATCATAACCATCCAGGGAATGTACAATTGCATATTGATGCTCTCCCTCTTCAAAGAGGTACTGATAGAGCCTTGCCAGTTTGAGGTTGAATACGCCGACCATTTGATGGGTGGGCTGTGCAGGATTGACCAGTGGCCCCAGCATATTGAAAAAAGTTTTCACCCCGAGTTGTCTTCTTATCGGCCCGACGGTCTTTAATGCCGGGTGAAATAAAGGGGCGTGGAAAAAGCAAATATTGGCCTTTTCAAGTTGATTTTTCAGGGCGTCTTTCTCCGTGGTGAATTTGTAACCAAAATATTCCAACACGTTAGAGGATCCACACGCGGACGAAACACCGTAGTTTCCGTGTTTAGCAACTTTGTATCCTGCACCGGCTATTACAAAGGCCGAAAGGGTCGACACGTTGAAAGTGTTCTTGCCGTCACCACCAGTGCCACAGACATCGATGGCCTCTGTTCCGTCCAGGTCCACAGGAATACACAATTCGAGAAGCGCTTCCCTAAATCCGCGGAGTTCGTCAATAGAGATTCCACGCATCAGGTAAACGCTGATGAAAGCAGCTATCTGTGACGGATTGTAAGCATCTTTTGAGATGTTTATAAGAACATCCTTTGCCTGCTCTTTGGACAACCGCTTATGATCGAACAACTGGTTGAGAACATCTTTCATGAGTTACTGATTTTCAGAAAGTTATCTAAAATCTTCTTTCCATCAGGTGTAAGTACTGATTCGGGGTGAAACTGCAGACCGTAAAGGTGCTTTGCGGCGTGCTGAAAGCCCATTATCTCTCCCTGGTCGTCTACACAAGTGACTTCGAAATCTTTTGGAAGAGTTTTTCTCTTTACTATCCAGCTATGGTATCGGCCACCTTCAAATGATTCATCCAGTCCGCTCAGCAACCTTCCGCGGTTCTTGGTGCAGTGTATCTTGGTCTGAACACCGTGATAAACAGCGGAAAGATTGTGCAACTTTGCCCCGAAGACTTCGCCAATAGCCTGGTGCCCGAGGCATACTCCCAATATTTTCTTTCTACCAGCAAAACGCCTAATGCTTTCTTTTAGAGCCCCAGCTTCATCGGGAATGCCGGGACCAGGAGACAATACGATGTATTCTGATTCTTCAAGTTTTACCCATTCAAGTGCGTCATTCCTCATAACAGTGACGCGATGCTCCAGCAACTCTTCGAGAAGATGTACAAGATTGTAGGTAAATGAGTCGTAATTGTCGATGACGATAACCTTCTTCATGATTATAGTTTTTCAGCAAGGGTTATCGCATTTTTCAAAGCAGCCAATTTGTTGTTAACTTCCTGTAACTCACTGGCTTCATCGGATTTAATCACAATACCCGCACCCGCCTGTCGGGTCAATTTGCCAGACTGGCTTAAAAAAGATCTTATGATGATGGCATGTAATAAATTTCCGTTGAACATGATTAAACCAATACCTCCGCCATAGAATGAGCGGCTGTTGGGCTCGTAACGGTCTATGAGCTGCATGGCCTTGAATTTGGGAGCACCGGACAAGGTGCCGGCTGGAAAGGTGTCGCCATACACCTCAAAAGTGGTTGACTCGTATTTGACCTTGCCGGTTACTTTGGAAACAAGATGAATTACGTGACTGAAGAATTGAATTTCTTTGAAAGATTCGACTTTAACCTTGGTGCAGTTTCTACTCAGATCATTACGGGCCAAATCGACGAGCATAACGTGTTCAGAAGATTCCTTCGGGTCGACTGCCAATCGTTGGGCAAGAGCCTGATCTTCTATGTAGTTTCCAGTACGCCTGAAAGTTCCAGCGATGGGATGAATTTCTGCCAATCCATCTTGAACGATTAGTTGGGCTTCCGGAGATGATCCGAATATCCTGAACGAACCGTAGTCAAAATAAAACAGATAAGGGCTAGGGTTAATTGAACGAAGTGCGCGGTACACATTGAAATCGTCACCTTTGAAAGGTGTATAATACCTGCGCGAAAGTACAATCTGAAAAACATCTCCGCGCTGGCAATGAGCTTTGCCGCGCGACACCATGTCCATATAGGCTTCATCGGACATATTGGAGCTATCCTCCCCGGTAGTCCTGAAGCGAAAAGTCTGATGATCCTGCCTGTAAAGTATTGTTTTCAACTCTTCCAGGTTATCCTGATCACCTTCAGGTGTGTTGTCAACCAGGTAGAGCTCTTCATAGAAGTGATCTATGACGATCATATTGCGATAGAAATCATAACGCAGGTCGGGAATGCCATCTTCATTTTTTGAGTTGTCCAACTGGATGGTTTCAAAATACCTGATGGCATTGAATCCAGTGTATCCTACCAACGCCTGGTATTTGGATGCCTCGTGCGTACCTGTAATTGTAATCTCATCCATAAATCGCTGCATCTCGTCATAGAGATCAAAGTCCGTCGATAGATTTCCATTGACCGACAAAACGCCGTCTTGAACGGTCAAAGTGGACAGTGGATTAAAGACTATGAAGGAAAGACTGTCCTCGCGGCTGGAATAGTCCGAGCTTTCCAATAGCAAGACCTGATGGTGAGCCTCCCGAATTTTCAAGAAGAGGCTTACGGGTGTTGTTAGGTCCCCTAATAATTTCACAGATTTACTATGAACTTTCATAACTATAAATTGACAAATAAAAAGCGGCTTGCCGGGAACTCGACAAGCCGCTCTTTATCTTTCAATAACGATGCTTACAGGTCTCCCGAAATACACAGGAATTCATACTGCCACCACCAATTTTTGAAAGATTTATACATTTTATTGATTTCGCATGCAAGGTAAGAGGAATTTTGCGTGATATCCAAATCGAAAACTATAATTGTTCACAGCAGCTATCCACCATCTTGCTTCTTCTTAGCTTTATCCTTGCCAAAAATCTTTTTCAAATCTTCAATGCTTTTCTTCTTTTCTGTAAGAATCTTGCTCCCCTTAATGAGCAGGGAATCGGTTCTTCCCGCCTTGAGGCTATCCAGCAAATCTTTTCCCTGCGCAACAACTTCTTTCTTTTCCTTGTCTGCCATATTGCGTAGTGAGTCCTTTACGGATTCTACCTTGGAATCCAATTTATCCCTTAACACAACAACTGTATCTCGTACGGTTTGCTCAATGA
>JBFKOL010000069.1:0-15612 GCA_041628815.1 Saprospiraceae bacterium
CGGACCAAAGTGCATGCGCAAGGCTGACGAATTCATGAGAACGCGCATCCAGTGCTGCCATAAGGTCCGTCCTATCATGCTGGGCGGACGACGAGATGACCGAAGTCAAAAATATCAGGATAAATAAATCTTTCATTTTATAACTTTTGAGTTGGATAGTAACTACATGTTTATACCTGGCCATGAAAATTAACACCTCTTCGACGAATCCTTCCTATTTGAAGAACAAATTGTACTTGATTCCTGTACCTGCCCTTTCTGCCAAAGGGCCTTCCGCTTAAACCCAGTTAAGAGACTGAACGTATTACCATCAGGTATGAAAAATTAAACACCTTTTGATGATTCCTTGAATATTTATGGGATAAAGGCATTCATTTTACCAATAAAAGCTGGATTTCGAATCATGACTTTTTTGCAACGATCATAATGCCTTGCTTCAGTCCCGGGGGAAGAATAATAGATGATAGGTTATACATTTTATGGATGAAACTCGTACCCTTAAAATAGTTTCTACGATGGGATTTAACAATGGTGTATCCTGTCTGTTTCAAATAGGTGTGCAGTTCCGATAAGGTATATTCCCGGAAATGACCTGGATTTCTCTCATCATCTCTTATCAGCATGAAAGGATTTTGTCCTACCATCATCCTCATCCTGTTGGGAAGCGCAACGGCATTAGGGGTTTGAAGGATCAGGAAACCGGAATCCGAAACAAACCTCTTTATAAACTTCAAAACAAACTTGGGTGAAGTATGTAAATGCTCCAAAACCTCGCAAAACACAACAATATCATGAGGATCGCTTTCTCTGTCGAGTTCACTTTTGCTGTTATTCAAGTTAAAAGTACTGTGGTATTCATGCGGCCTGGATTCGTTAAAACTATTCTTGAATCCCAGGGTATTAATGGTGGCACCGGGGAGAACTTTGCGCAACAAAAAGGTCTGAAGAGAAGGTCCAATGTCCAGGATCCTGAGTTCGTTTCCTTTCTTTTCCGATTGCACCCTTGCCGAGAGCTCCAAGACCTCTTTTACTAAAAAACCATACCTCACAGAATGGTAGTCAAGGTAGGCCTTTTGCTTTTGGTTTAGCTCTAAATCTGTGAATGCTTCTACGTAATTCTTCATAAAATGGACCTTGACTTATTTTCCCTAATCCGAGATAATCCATTCATAGAATTCGATCTCATTAGCAGTCACGAACATCTCCGACTTTATGGAACCATCTTCTATACTCACCGCAAGAAAATGAAACAACGTTTTATATTCAAATTCATCCTCCGGAATCTTTGATTCTCCAGATTTGACACGGTCGAAAATTTGACCGTTGGCCTGTAAAAAGACTTCATCAGAACTGTCATTGAACACATCAAGCTGAAAGAAATCATCTTCAATAAAGCAGGAGGAATAAGTGCAAATAAGTAATAAGAACAGGGAAATATAACAAGTGTACTTTTTCATTGTACTGATATTAATTGGTGATTTAAAATGCGGTTTAAGATGTCGTCGGTTTTATGATTTTCATTTACCTGTCATATGATGACAGGCCTTGGTAATTTTCAATATACTGTCAACCAGTAATTCCCTTCCGTCACATACCTGGTTTTGCCATTATTAAGATACTTAACATCTTTGATAACCAAAAATTCGACCGGTTCATAGCGTCCTGAAGACCTATTGATTTCGTATTTCACGACTTCATCGTGATCCAATACCATAAACCAGCCTTTCTTCTTGTTGCAGAATACGTCACCATGCTTATAAAGAGGTATGGCCCCACCGGTACCCCAAAAACTGCTGTTGTGCTTTCCGGTCATATCATCGGAAGTACAGGGATAATTGTGGGCCTCTTCGTCTCCTCGATGATCATTGGTGCTAAAAGGATGTGCTGGTGATATTTTTGTACGACTTCGATTTGCGGTGGGGGTTTTGCAAGTTAAGTCTTTCCAATCTAGGAACGTCTGCAATTGATTGCCCAGGCGATTACTTCTGCCCGCACTTCTCAACTGACCCGCTAGGCCCTGAATATCCTTGGTTAGTTCGATAAACTCTGTCAAATCACAGTCTATACAACCACCTGTGCTGCGCCCTTCAAATATGAAGGAAAGAATATCATCGGCGCGATACAGGAACTCATGGGCGAGGTCGCAAGCCTCGTAGTCCTTATCACAGTTGTTCACAAGATCCAATGCAACATCTGCCAGGTCCACATACAACTCTGCCATGGTCAGTTCGGCAGAACCATAGGATTCACATGGTTGCAATTGTGCAATAGTCGGAAAGGGAAGTAAAAAGAGCATATACAATGCCAGATGGTGAATGTTAAGAGTGGTGTGTTCCATGATAAATTTTTTGTTGTTATGAATTCGAATACACCTCTTTATACCGCTGTAACAGGATGGTTATCACCTGCGGTCTGATAAAATTCAATTTCCGGAAGGCTCAAGGTGATTGATTAAAAGGGGTCTTTTTATGGGTAAGAAATCAAACACAAAATGGGGTGACACCATCCAAGGAAAAACACTGCTTGAAGTCCTGGCACTTCAGGGCCAAAACCATATAACAAAATGTACCAAGTGACCTTATTGCCAATAATTATGCGATGAGCGCACAGCCCGTCCAATAAAACGGCGGGTATTTTAACCATTTCGAAATTGGGCCAAGGTGCAATGGCTATAATGTCCCTTTGGTAAACACAATAAATTTAAGACTCTCTATCCTGTAGAAGCAGAGACGAAAAGTATTATCGATGGATAAACAGCTAGAGGTTATGATGACTGAAGCTTATTGATTATCGATCTTGCGTGATCGACATATTCGCTGTTAATAATTTTTTCGTCTTTAAGGAGAGTTTGTGCTTCCTCGATATTATCCAATTTTAACAAGAGAAGGGCGCGGTACCAGATGGAATGTTCAGTCGGCATACCTATCTTTTGTAATTCTTCCAGTGCTACTTCATAATTGGCCATTTCCATCATGGAAATAGCCCTGTACAAAAGAATATTGTCCTTGTAATGGGCCAGATCCTGGCGTTGTAACAGCCCTGCCGAAACATCTATAAATCCGGCAAAGTCTTGTTGATTATAGCTTGATAAAGCACGCAGCAGTTGATTAAGGCCTTCCTGGTCCGATGCGCTAAAACCGACTTCTTCCATTTCCAAGAACACCTGTTCACTCAGGTTTTCATCTTTCAGAACGAAGTACTCTTGGTACAGACCGGGGCCGTCCCAGGACTGCGGTGTTGTTACCCAAATGATGGCTACTACCAAAAGGGTCAAAGCTGCAGCAAGACCCAATGCGTATTTACGGGTCAACGAGATTATCCGACCTGTATTACTAATTTCCTGTTGATCTTTGAGATGTATGATGTTATCCGCGAATGTCTTTGTCTCCACTTCTTTTATCAACTTTTCGAATTCCTTTTCACCTGTCCATTCAATACCTTCTATGATATTTCTTTCTTCTGGCGACGAAAAAAAGCCCTTCTGATCCAATGACTCTTCTACTTCGACGACCATTTGCCTGAAAGCCTCCATGCCATAGATTTCCAACAGGTTAACGGCCTCTTTATGTTTGTCTGCTGCAAGGCGAAGATCTTCATCATTCGCTATTTTATCCGAAAGATCATTCATCGCTTCAGGGCTGAGACGCCCCAGCACATAGTCATCCAATATGACTTCATCCAAGGTCATTATCGACTGCTTTTAAGTTTCGCAATTTCATTCTTCAGGTAGTTCATACAACGATTTTTCTTCACTTTGATGAATTGATAGGTTATATCCATCTTTCCCGCAATTTCCTTTAATGGCATTTTCTTGAAGTAATACGACAGGAGTAGCTCTTTACAATCTTCCTTGATCTTTTCCATGGCTTGCTGGACCCATTGGTACTTGGACTCTTCTATTCTTTTTGCTTCTATTTCTTCCGGTGTGATCGTGACATATGTTTTTTCAGAATCGTCCGTAAAAGAATGGGTCTGCATCCTGGCGGAACTCCTTATCTCTTTAAGCCAGAGATTCCTCATGACCGAATACAGGTAGGTTTTGACGTCACAGTTAAGTTTGAAATCTTCCTTCCTGATATTTTTAAACAAGACGAGGATGCATTCCTGGAACAGATCTTTGGCGTGTTCCATGGTTCCATTGTTTTTTAAAACGATGGAGGAGCAATAAGGAAAGGCATTTCTGTATAAGTCCTCAACGGCTTTGCGCTCTCCTCTTCGCAGATCTCTGATCAATTGATCCGACATATGTCAACGGGGTATTTTTTTAAAAATATAACTGTTTTATCATTTGTTAATCCTCAAAATGGCCTTTGGATATCACTTTTACTGATAACTTTTTCCTTTTTCAGGCATAGAACAAGTAGATTACCAACTGTCTACGCATGGTTATGTGGATCTATCTGTTGTTTTCGACATACATGGGCTTTCAGTTCCAACCTGAAGGACGGGATCCCGGTGAGCATGTAAATGCCATATTGCAAATACTGGTCGTGGCCAGGGGGGAAGACAGGGACGACTACCCCGAGGTCAAAATCACCTCCAGAATCAAGAATATTGCTTCTTATTCACCGGGCTCCAATGAAATCTTTATCGAACGAAAGGCATACGACATTTGCCGATCCATGGGCGAGAGAACCGATGATGCACTTGCCTTCCTGATAGGACACGAGCTGACCCACTATTTTCAACATAAAGCCTGGAATACAGCACAGCAGGTATCCTATTTCTACCAGGAAAAGAGCCAATTTGTGAAAATGAAAAGTGCCGAGGCGGAGGCGGACCGTTATGGAGCGTTTCAGGCATACCTTGCAGGTTACAATTACTTCGACGTAGCCCCAGATCTTATTTCAAGGCTATACCAAGCATACCGGATCGATCCTTTGAGTAGTCAATCTTATCCCTCCACTGAAGAGCGATCCGAATTGACACTATCCGTATGTAGTTTTGTCCGGGATCTTACCCTGTTGTTCGAAACTGCCAATTACTTACAAATGATTGGCAGATATGAATGGAGTCAGAGTATATACGAGTATTTGCTGCGCTATATAGATCTCCCCGAGCTTTACAACAATGCCGGACTGAACCAGTTGAAAGCCGCGCTTTCCGTGACTCGACCCAATGCGGTTTATCCACTGCACATCCTCCACGAGTTCACACTGCGCGAAGGGTTGTCTGCAGAACCCGACGATTTGCTCAACCAAGCATTTGAAAACCTTAAAAAAGCGGCTTTAAAGACTCCTTCCAATCACGAGATATTCATCAACCTGGCCGTCGGTCTTATAGAGCTGGGACGATTTCAGGAAGCACGGGCAATATTGGATCAGCTGGACCGACTATCGACGAGCAATATCATTGAAGAACAAGTAGCCTTTTTGTATTGTCTTTTAACAGAAGATGATATCACAAAATTAGATGCCCTTGAGCGGTTATTACCCATGTTGAAGGACGATGTCATGATAATTAATTGTCGAAAGACGATAGAGCGTATTGCCGGGGCCAAATCTCAGGATATCCGTATTCATTCATTCCCCGTGGCCGAATCAAATTTTGAACCACAAACAAGTCTTGAATGCCGCCGGGATGATGAAATTCTGATCGATGGTAGCGATATTTTATTCCCGCTTAAAGCTTGCCTGGCCCACGATGAGGTGAAACATTGCCGACTGTATAAAGGATCCACTCGAATCGATGTGGCTATAGCTGGCCCACTTGAGCAGCCTGCAGGGCAATCAGTTCATTCCATTATCCAGAATAAGGATGGAAGTATTTTCAGCATACTAGCGAAAAATGACAATACAACATCTGAAGCTGTAATAGCTATTAAACGATAAATCACCATATAATCTCCCTTCAATCAATGTCAACATTGATTCAAAATCACAATCTGATAACCCCATAAACTCATAACCGGACTGCTATTCCCCCCTCACATTATCAAAAACTTACAATTGTCATGGTAATGTAAAATCGATCTGTCACCGTGGTTTGAGGTGCTCATAAATTGTACTTTTGGCCCTCTAAAAAAGATATAAAAAATGCGCAATTTATTCTATATAGGATTGGCTCTGATACTTTTATCGTTTGCGACTTCGTGCAGCGATGATGAGCCTGATGTGACGTCGATTAAAGGAACCATCACTTTTGACAACCTCGATACCTGGTCCACCTGGGCGGACAGCGGGGAAGTACAAGTGACCATTTTCCCGGAATTTTCACTCAACCCTCCCGCGGGATGGGGTGATATACCCGATGATTTCTTTGGACCCGGTGTCCCGGGAGGACGTTATGCCATTGGTGCGCCGTATAACTCTCAAAATCCTGTGGTGCTCCAATTCGTGCCCGGCCAGTCTACCTACGAATACGAAATCGAAGTCGAACCGGGGACTTATTCTGCGTTAGCTGTTGGCTTCCGACATGATTTCATCAATGATCCCTCTCTAAGGACCGCGACCCTCGGTGTGCACTGGGACAACCCCGGCCAGGTAAGTCATGGAGTCGTACTCAAAGTACCAGGCCCAGGAGGGTTCATATCCATTTTTGACTTCCCGGCACCGGTCTCCGTGACTGTTGCTGATGGACAACAGCAAACATTGAATTTTCGGGCCGATTTCGGGTTTGTCAATCAGTGGTACAGGTAAGGTGTCTTGTATGGGTGCCAGCCAAAACGTACTGTGTTGCACCTTGCTCCTACTGTCAATAGTCATGGTTCCTGTATGCCTGTTAGCACAGGTAAAGGATCAGGTGTCCGATGAAAAAAATGTTATCCGTGGCATCATTAAAGATGCACAGGACGGTACTCCGATTCCTTGGGCCAATGTATTCCTCCCTGGGTCACAGATGGGAACGAGTTCAGATTTTGATGGCCGATTTATCTTGCGGATTCCAACTCCTGGAAATCAAGAGATACGTATATCCTACCTGGGATACACCACGTGGTCAGATACGCTCGTGAATTGCCGGATTCATGGCAGTAATTTTATCGAAGTTGAACTGGTCCCGACAGCCATATTGTCAAGCGAAGTGGTGGTCACTGCGACGGCTAAGCGCCAGTCCATCGCCCTGGCACCTGCAAGCATCACCGTGGTTACTGCACGTGAGCTGTCCCAGCGCAATGTCATCACTTTTGACGAAGCGTTCGATGTGGTGCCCGGAGTTCAGTTGACGCGATCTAGTGAAGCCAATGTACAGGCATTGTCCATAAGAGGTGCTTCAGAGGTAGCAGGCGGAGGTATTGGCAACAGGGTGCTCTTGCTCATCGATGGCCGTCCTGCGCTAAGCCCGGAATCGGGTGGTGCATTGTGGAATCTTGTACCTACAGCTGCCATCGAAAGAATCGAAGTCGTCAAAGGAGCCTACTCTTCTCTCTATGGTTCCAGCGCCATGGGAGGTGTCGTTAATGTGATCACAAAGACGCCCACAGAGACACCTCGTACACAGCTCAATGTGCAGTATGGGTTTTACGGAAGACCGCCTTCTTTTGTAGACTTTGATCGCTACAGTGATTTTTCGGACATCACCATGAGCCATGCCCGAAAAGCCGGTGACTTCGATCTTACCTTCACGGCTAGCAGGAAGGCCAATGACGGCCACCGCGAGAAAGCCGGCTATGAGTTGTACAACTTCTACACAAAAACGAAATACCTGCTGAGCGGCGAAAGAAATCTTCAACTGTCTGTCAATGCCAATATCATTGACAACGACACACCAGCCACCTGGCTAAGCCCCAGCCAACCGTACAGCGTAGCGCCACATCGGCAAGACGACTTTCAATACCGCAGGGAATACAATGCCGATCTTCTATATACCAGCATTCCCAACGGCCAGATGAAATATTCAAGCAGACTTTATTACTATCAAAACCATTCTCGGTTTGTCTTTGATAGTGACCCCGGCAACGATAGTACGAATGTCAACTTTGGCAAACAGAGTGTGGCAGCATCATCAGTCCGGGCACAGCGTCTCGGCAATATCAATCAATACGACGTACATCTCAATGAAACGCATTACATTATTGCAGGAAACGACATCAAATACGATCAGATTGTCGGCCTGCCAGATAGCGTTCTCTATGGGAGACACAAGTCCATACAGGCAGGTCTGTATATCCAAGACGAGATCACTCTGTCTCCTGTTTTAACCCTGACCGCTGGCATTCGGTACGACCATTTCTCTATTCTGAATGAGTTTTCTGAAGGCACAATCAGCCCGAAACTATCGATGGTTTACAAACCCGGTAAAAAAACTTCGTATCGTATGCTTTTTGCCCAGGCCTTTCGCAATCCATCGATTGCAGAACGGTTCATCAAATTTGAACAGGGAGGTGGATTACGATTTCAACCCAATGCCTCCCTCAAGGCAGAAAGACTGGACCTCTCCCTCGAATCCGGGATACTCCATAGATTTTCAAAAAATCTGTCCGTGGATGCCGCTCTGTACTACAATCACTATCGAAACCTGATTTCCTTTGAGCAATTGCCTCAAAGCAATGGTGGCTTGTTATACCGCGTCGTCAACCTCAATTCCGCTGTTATGCAAGGTGGTGAAATCAGTGTGCGTTACAAGGCATATCACTGGCTGAATGCTACATTGAGCTACAACTTTCTCGATGCCCGCGATACTTCAGAAGGAAGTATCAATGACGCCCTGGCCTACAAGGCCAAACACATGATGGGTTTTAGTGTAGTAGCCAACTACAAAAGATGGAACCTGGGCTTCGACGGGCGTTATCGCTCAGCCATCGAAGAAGTTTTCATTTATCCCGGAAATGAACCGGATGCTTATTTTCTTTGGAATGCCAGACTGTCCTGTCAGATGTCGAAATCCAATACCATTTATTTTGCCCTGTCCAATGGAGGGAACACACAGTACGAAGAATTGGAGCGATATCGCATGGCAGGACGGAGTTTTGCTCTTGGCGTTGACCTGGCATTCTGAAACAATCTGCCCAATGATGTGCCCTAAAGGCGGCTATAACTGTTCTAATATGGCTTTACTCACTTCAAGAGCCATGAGCGGGGCAACTGAATACTTGCCCGTATCCACGCTAAAATAACCTTGTCTGTTGTACTGCCCTATTCTGAACCGTGTATGAAGTTCTGAGTTAGGATCATCCAATGGCCCTGCTCCTGCTGCATAAACCCAACCTCCCTTTACCTCGTAAGATGCTATCTTTTGGGATTCCGTATTCAATTCAGGGATGAATTCAGCAAGGTTTTGGATAGTCAACTCAGCTGTTCTCGCGATATGAGCGGGACTAGGTAGTTTTATTTCAGGCGGCTGAAGCTCATGGCTTTCTGCCATCAAACCTGCTTGATACCATGAGAGGTACAAATGGCTTCCATCGTAATTTTTTATATCTCCAAAAGGTCCTACAGCTATAACAGCACTTCGAATACTCGTATCTACTTTCGTTTTCGCAAATACAGAAAGTCTGTAACGATGCGTCCATCTGCCAGGACCCGGAATACCGATGGTCGCATCTATGGCTGGCCGCCCTTCCCACAAAGCATTGACAACGGCACCAAAACCGCTGAAGGAAGTTTTGAAGCCTGCCGGATCCGTTACCTCTACACACCATCCTTTGTTCTTTGGGAGCTTGGAAACAGATTCTACTTTGTATTGCATGAGGAGCTCGAGTTCTGGTTGACCATACAGTGCTTCTATAAAATTATCGGCCAGGGCAGTTGTCCGAACAGACCTTTCAGGAACTTCGAATGCTGCATCAATGAATTCTGTATTGCATTCATGCTTATATGATTTAAAATCGAGACGACGCGGTTTAACCTTATGAAGCGGAACAAAATAGTTTTGTGCCTCCGGGTGTTCAATGCCAATTTTAGAGATTTTATGAATATAAGACTCAAACTGATCTGACTTGACGACTGAATCGCGATGAATTAAATACCTGTCGTCAACAGGTGTGATCATATCTTCAGTAAACTTTATTCCGACCAATTGTTCTACCAGGTGTGGAAACATGATCCCTCCCGGGATTAATTTCTTGGCGGTGCGTAAAGAAGTGTCAGCACTATAGAGATAACCTAAATGTATCTTTCCCTCGTTCCACCTGCTTGCACCCGAAAATGGACGTTCATTCATGTCGAAAAGCTTGACACGGATGCCCTGTCGCACGAGAAAAAGAGCAATGGAACTGCCCATGATCCCTGCTCCAAGAATTGCAACTTCTTTTTTTGCCAAGTGATGGGGTTTTGCTCGATTTTCAACGAGTACTATCAACATCCAGCTGATGAAATCTTCTTAAGCTCAATTTCAATCTCGCTAAGATTTTTTTCGGCTTGAACAATCAGCGGAACAAGATCTTTTCTCAATACTTCAAATCTCAAATTCCCCGGTCCTATTTTTAGCATTCGATCCAATCTCGAATTAATATCTGTCCGATTTCCTAGTCGCAACTGGTTTTTCCTGATAAAAGTATATTGAAAGAGTTTAAGGCAATATTTAGCAACCTTACGTTCTTCCTCGTCATGGACGTAACGATCAATTACTTTGAGGACACTCATAATACTTTTTTCCTGGCCGGCAAGCAAGGCGTCTAAATCCTTGTTCTGCCAACCTTTTGATCGCGTAAGACTTCCCTGTCTTTGCCAACGTTTATAGAGAATCCTGGGTACCGCCAAAGCGGGTCCGGCGGCAAGGAGGTGCATATGAAAGACGTAGGCAGTCCAATGATTGTCACCTGGAATTTGTGGAAATCTCAAGGCACTCTTAAAGGCAGACCTTCGAACAAGACTTCGCAGTGTAGTGCCTTTACGGGTCATCATAAACTCAACCAAACGATCCAGTGCATTTCCGAAGTAGCCATGTGCAGGTTTTACTTCATCCAAAATACCAAATTCAAGCAGGTCGCAATGGGCACTGGCCGCATCCGTATTTTCCATCAAGGTTGCGAGAAGGATCTCAACATATTCCGGATCGATGAGATCATCATGGAAATAAAGAAAGTAGTACTCGCCTGTTGCGGCATCAAGGGTTCGATTGGCATTCTGACTCCAACCCAGTCTTTCAGCATTCTCAATAATTTTTATACGTGGATCCTCTCTTGCCTGCCTTGAAATTATTTGTAGTGTATTGTCATCTGACAAGTCGACTGAAACAATGATCTCAATATTCTTATAAGTTTGGTTTCGCGCACAGGCAAGTGTGCGTGCAATAAAATCTTCTGAATTATAGGTAGGTATACAAACAGCAACCTTACAGTCCATATTGTTACTAATTGTCAGTACGGAGATAAGAATGTTTATTGTATGGGTGTGAGCAAAGGACGAGCAATACAGTATTTTCAGTAAGGTAGGTCTGTTTTGCCCAGATTCCTTCATTAATCAGAAGCCCTTTACCGTCATTGACACAGGTCACAATTTCATTGTATTCACCATTACGAAGTTCAATTTCAACTTTTCCTGAGACACAGAATACAATTTGTTTCCCATCGATATGGGCGTGACCCCCACGTTGAAATCCGTGAGGTACATTGCTAATGTAAAAAATACGTCGAGGAATAAAAGGCAACTGGATAAAATCCAATTCCACGAGGCAACCTCTGGATTCTTTGATCTGAGGCATATGAACCCATTCTTGTAGAGAGGTTTCTTTATTCACTCCAGGTAAAATATTATGGACAACAAG
This sequence comes from Saprospiraceae bacterium, assembly GCA_041628815.1. Lineage (GTDB taxonomy): Bacteria > Bacteroidota > Bacteroidia > Chitinophagales > Saprospiraceae > JBFKOL01. The sequence goes on from JBFKOL010000069.1 coordinate 11,644, forward strand.
TATTGAAATAGTAACTCACATTTAAAATTAACATCCTTGCATGATTTCTTATTGAACTTTAGCCCATGATTAACTTCTCCATATAGCTCTGATCTAAATTTTTCATGATATGAAGTCGCATCATCACCGACTACCGCATTCTTGGTTGAAATCCGGGATTAACAAAACCTCCAGTTTATAATAAGAGCATTTTACGAAAAGTGAGGAGTAGGTTCATCCATTCGAGTACCAAAACACGTAGAAAATCTGATATTGTCCGTAGCTGAGCGACTCAGCTTTGCCACATTCTTCGTATTTTAAAGCTGATAAACACACATTTTTTCACTCAATCAATCACTATGTCTCGCCTCTATTACGAAGGCCCAGGGCTGGAAACGCCTATGGGTACACAGGAATCGTCAGCCGGAAAAGCCTATCTGGAAAAAGTAGCCAAACTTGTACCCAGCGAAATCATTGCGGGTTACCTCGCGATGATCGGCTTTGTACCATCGATAAAGCTGATACCTGAAACAAACTTTGGTACCGTATACCTCATATTGTTCCTTGTATGCCTGGCCCTGACAGCGTGGTACATCAAATACCAGGCAGAGCAGGGCAGACCGTATATGAAACATTTGATCGTTTCGGTAATTGCTTTTGTGATTTGGGCATATACGACGTCTGGTCACCTGGTTTTCCCCGACTTTCACGATACAGCCATTGCCTCAATTGTGCTCGTCATTTTCAGTCTTGTCAGTGGAAAGATCCCGCTAGACTGAATATCAAAATTCAGTTGGTCGGTCGACGGACAAAGACTCCGGGTAATTCCCCGGTTGATTGGCCGTCGCTGAAAACCGGGCGTCCGTTGACCCATACGGTACTTATGCCGGACGACAAGGCAGTCGGATCCGAAATAGTGGCATTATCAGTTACTTGTCCCGGATCGAAAAGTACCATATCGGCGTAATAACCGGGTGTGATCAACCCACGCCCGGTTATTCCCATTCTTTCTGCCGGTAGAGAGGTCATTTTTCTAATGGCTTCTTCCAGGGTCATGATTTCCAACTCACGCACATATCTTCCCAATACACGGGTAAATGCTCCATGACCCCTTGGGTGACCAGACATAGCACCATCAGAACAAATACTGGTGTATGGCCAACGTAAAAACAACTTCACATCTTCTTCGCTCATAGAAGTGGCAACGATAGCACCACTCGAACCAAAAGAGTCTCCCTCCCTTATAATGCGCAGCAATGCCCGATCAGGAGATTCGCCATATAATTCACCAATCCCTGTAACCGTCAGGCCGACGTATTGCTCATTGGCCGGAAACCGGACCATGACGGATATCGACGGATCAAACAATTCACGGGTGGCAAATCGGGCACTTTCGATACTGGTAAAATCTTTATCAGGGAACAACACACGCGGGGTTGAAGACCACATGGTGTAGGGATAAACATCGGCACTGATATCGACACCATGTTGTCGTGCGCGCTGGAGTTTGGCAATGAGTCCGGGGGCCGTACCCCAACGGCTGCGACGTGCTATCTTTATATGCGAGATTTGTACAGGAATATCAGCGGTTATGCCGATATCGATGATCTCATCGATCGCCTCGTCAAGGTGTACATCTTCACTGCGAATGTGACTGATATAGCTGCCTCCAGCCAGGGAAGCTGTTTTTGCCAATTCGATGACTTCAGAAGTGTTGCTGTAAAAGGCGGACTCATATTCAAGCCCTGTCGACAGCCCCAGTGATCCTTTTTCAAGTTCCTGCTCAAGCAGATGTTTCATCTTGTCAATCTCGCTGTCACTGGCCTTGCGAAGCACATCACCATCCATCGCCACATGACGTAGGGTGGAATGCCCCGTGAATGTCGCTACGTTCAAGGCTGGTGGATGTGCTTTCAACATATTTACAAGCGTATCCAGATAAACAGAGCCTCCGTCCTGCCCTACAATGATCGTTGTAATGCCCTGGCTTATCGCCGCAAGGGATTCCGGCTTTTCCGCAAGGCCCCTGTCGTGATGGCTGTGGCTGTCGATGAATCCCGGAGATAGCACCTTCCCTTCGCCATTGATCACCGGCTCACCATCGGCCGGTGTCAGATTCCCTATTTCAGCGATCCGCCCGTCGACAATACGGACATTTGCTTTAAGCCTCGGCATGCCGCTGCCATCGATGATATGAGCGCCTACAATGACGAAGGAACTAGGGAGGGTGAAATCATTCCCTTGTAATATGTCTTCGACGACCCTGCGTGAACTACCGTCCGAACCATTGGTCAAAATAATCAATGTCTCCTTGTTCGCAATATCTCTGCGTATGTAAGTCCTAAACCCCACCCATCCACCGGTATGTGAGAGTACATTGCCAGGATCTTGTATGAACCACCCGAAACCATATCTCGTAGTGTCTCCATTCATTAATACGGCCGGTGAAAAAGCTTCTTTCAAGCTTTGGTCACTGACCAAAACTTCATCGTAAAGTGCCTGGTCCCATTTCAATAAGTCCCTGGCGGATGCATATATGTTTCCATCACCCATGATCCCGTCATAGCGGACCAAGTCATTGGGTACCACTTTCCCACCTTCATAGCGAATGCCGTACACCCGGGAAGAAGGAGCTTCGCTCATCATAAGGTTGTATACATAGGTATTCTGAAGATCCAGGGGACTGGCGATGTATGTATCAAAAAATGTCGCTGGATGCATGCCTGAAACCTTTTCCACGAGCGAAGCCAGAGTGGTATAATTGGTGTTTGAATATTGCCATTTTTCGCCCGGCATAAATACCAAATCCGGTTTTTTTGCGATGAGAAGGTCGAGCAACATCTTATTGGTCAAGGTGTCTTTCAGATGCATGTGGCGTCCGGCCATCTCAAAATATTCAGGAAGCCCAGAAGTTTGGTTCATCAGGTGCCGGATAGTAATGTTTGGGTAGGGGAAATCAGGTACGTGTTTTGTGACGGCATCATCAAAATCCAGCTTGCCTTGTTCTGCCAGTATCATGACCATCATTGTGTAGAATTGTTTGGAAACGGAGGCAAGGTTAAATGAAGAATTATTGGTCAAAGGTGCTCCTTCCGTACCGGTTATCCCCAAGGATCTCTCATAAATCACTTCGCCATTACGAGCGAATAATACGGTACCGTTGAACATGTGCCTTTCGTAAAGATAAGTCAAGGCCGAGTCGAGCGTCTCCGTCTTGATTTCCGTCCGAGCCTCCAATTTGAAGGCACAGATGATTAGTAGCCAAATCATGGGTCTCTTCATAAGCTTGATGGTTGGGTGGTTGAAAATATCGATTTTATGTCGTTTGGTTACATTCGCCCAATTCTTCAGATGTGTATGGCAAAAACATTATTGATTGTTTTCTTTTTTGCCTGGCAATCAATGCTCGCACAATCCATCAAACTGGAACAGGAGGAATCTCTTAATTCAGTCCATCTTCATCTGATCAATGCATTTCACGGTCCGGTGAAAGTACTGTTTCAGCCGAAGAAGGATATGGAAGAAATAGTTGCTTTCAGAGAAGAAGTAGTTGTCGGCCCGCTCGATACGATCGTACGCGTAGTTTCCATCTCCAAATCAGTAGTTCATGGCTTAAAGGAATTTGACTGGAAATCCTATCTCATAGTAACGCCCATCTCGGAGATCCCAATGAGTCTGCCCATGACGATGAATTCATCTATCAATTGCCCTTTGCCAAAGGTAGGTCATACAGGATACTGCAAGGTTGGAATGGTAGTTTATCACATCGAGATAAAAAGTCGATGTGTGCCATTGATTTCGACATGCCCGTGGGAGATACTGTTTATGCTGCACGGGGAGGCATTGTAGTTTGTACGACGGACCATTTCAATGACAGGGGTGGACTTTCCTTCCGTGACAAGGCGAATCAAGTCGTTCTTTTACATGATGATGTGACACTGGGTTTTTATGTACACCTTGAATTTGAGGGGTTATGGTTCGTCCTGGTAA
>JBFKOL010000070.1:0-15574 GCA_041628815.1 Saprospiraceae bacterium
GCTCGGCTTCGATACCGTGCAAGGTTGCACCCATAGGTACAGCAGAATATGGCGCAGCGGCACAAAGACCACTTTGGAGCGTTCTTTCTAAAGAAAAAATTGAAAAAGCATTCGGGTTGCAGTTACAAGCCTGGCAGAAAAGTCTGGAAGATTGTCTTGATCTATTATTACCGAAGGACTAACTTGCCCAAACAATGAAATTTAAAACCTCGTTCTTCATTACATTTTTTGTAATAGGTATGTGTACGATTATGCAGGCCACACATAACCGGGCGGGGGAAATAACGTATGAGCAGATCAGTGACCTGACCATTCGCGCAACCATTACTACCTACACCCGCACTAGTAGCTTTGCTGCCGACAGGGACAGTCTTGAATTGTTCTGGGGAGATGGAACGAGTACTACCATTCCCCGTACCAACGGGGATGGCACGGAATTGCCCAACGATATAAAACTTAATTATTACATCGCTGAACATACCTATCCTACAAGGGGTACATACAAATTGTCCATGGAAGACCCCAACCGTATTGCGGGAATTTTGAACGTGGACTTTCCCAATTCGGTCAATATACCTTTCTATATTGAAACTACCTTGACATTGCTTGACACGAGGTTTCAGGGGGCCAACAGTTCTGCGGTTTTATTACAACCTCCGATTGACTACGCTTGTATCAACGAGATCTTCACACATAATCCCAATGCTTATGACCCTGACGGTGATAGTCTTTCCTATGAGCTGGTAACTCCCTTCCAAAGTGAGGGAGACGAGGTACCCAACTACCTGCTGCCCGATCAAGTGAGGCCCGGAGAGGATAATAGCATTTTTTTGGATCCTGTGACCGGAGATTTCAGGTGGGACTCTCCAAAAATCAGCGGTGAGTTCAATATAACCATTAAAATAAAGGAGTACCGCGAAGGACGGTTGATCAACAACATCATCAGAGACATGCAGATTCTTGTCCGGACATGTCCCGAAATTAACGATCCGCCTTCGATCCAATCGCCTGATGAAATTTGTGTAGTAGCGGGAGAGACCATTGAGTTTGAAGTTCTTGCGACTGACTCGGACAGTGGACAGCTCCTTACAACCACGGCCCTGGGCGGACCCTTTGAAGTGGATACAAAACCTGCACAATTCATTACCCCCCAAAATCCGGGACCTTCAGGCGTACCTTCAAGGTTCATTTGGCAAACCGACTGCAGTCATATCTCCAAAGAGTTTTATCAGGTTGTATTTAAGTCTGTCGACGACTTTTTCAGTACAGAACAAAGCGGATTGGCAACATTGAAATCGGTCCGTATAAAAGTGGTCGGACCTTCACCGGAAGAGGTGGTAGCCGAAAGGACACCCTCTGCAGTGAAAATTTCATGGAATGCGCCATATCTATGTGAGGACGATGGATTGTTCCAAGGTTTTTCTGTTTGGAGACGCAATGGCAGCTCCGATATCCCGCGCGACACTTGCCGTACAGGTCTGGAGGGTCTCGGCTTCGAGCAAATAATCTTCCTTACGAAGGATCGAGAAGGAGATCGATATGTGGCCTTTGATGCAGATGTGGGAGAAGGTAATATCTACTGCTACCGGGTCCTCGGTGAATATGCCCAACTGACAGCTTTAAACAATCCATTCAACAAGGTAGAAAGCCTTCCAAGCGAAGAATCATGTACGCGATTTGATGAACGAGATCCCCTTATCATCAAGGTTTCCGTAATGTCAACAGATCCATCTTCCGGAAATATCGATGTGCGATGGACATTGCCCAATCCCGACGACTTTGACACCTTGATCAATCCCGGGCCCTACACCATTACACTTTCCAGAGCGACCGGTTTTAGCGGAACCAATTTTGTCCCCATCCCTGGTGCCACGTTTGTGGAAAGTTATTTTCACCATCTGTCGGATACCATTTTTGTTGACAACGGGCTCAATACGATGTCACAGGTATACAGATACCAGGTGTCGATCGAGTCGAGCAATGGAATCAACAGTAGAGCGGTTTCTATGCCTGCCACCAATGTTTTTCTTTCGGCAACCGGAAGAGATGAAAGTATATCATTGACCTGGGACTTTAACGTCCCCTGGAACAACTCTTCCTACACCGTCTTCCAGGAAACTTCTTCAGGCTCTCATGATACACTGGGCGTGACATCGGGGCGTGATTTTCTTGTCGAAGGGTTATTAAACGGCGTAGAGTATTGTTTCCTGGTATCAAGTGAAGGTTCCTATGGCCTCCGCAATATACGGTCACCACTCGTCAATGAGTCACAGAGAGCATGTACGGTCCCTGTGGATACGATTGCACCCTGTGCACCAGCTTTAAACGTAGAGACCATCTGTGCCAAACCCATTCTATTTGCAGAACAGATCCTGGTCAACACGCTGTCGTGGTCCTATTCTGCACCCGCCTGCAGTCAAGCAACAGATCTTGCCGCATTCAACATCTATTACACCCCTATTGAGGGCGAAAGCTATGAGGTTATAGCCAGTTTGCCGTACACCACGCGTGTTTTTGAACACCAGCTCGATGATGTCATTGCCGGATGTTACGTTATCACGGCCATTGATTCAAGTGGTAATGAAAGCAACATCTCACGGTCTTTCTGTGTTGAGAATTGCCCATCATATGAGTTGGGAAATACCTTTACACCGAACAGCGACACTCACAACGACCTTTTCGTTCCCAGGGTTAATTTGTTCATAGAAAGCATCGAAATGGAAATTTACAACCGCTGGGGGCAACTGGTCTACAAGACTACCGATCCGGAGATCAATTGGGACGGTAAAAATTTGAACGGTGACAAGTTGTCTGATGGCACCTATTTCTATACCTGCAAAGTTTTTGAAAAAAGGATCAGTGGCGAAATTGCTCAAACCGATGTGTTGAGTGGATATATTCAACTGCTTAGAGGTGAATGATATGTTTACAGGAATCGTCGAGACAACAGGCAAATTGAAACACATTGATAGGGATAGAGACAACATCACTTTTACTGTTCTTTCAGACATTTCTAATGAACTTAAAGTAGACCAAAGTGTAGCACATAATGGAGTGTGTCTCACCGTTACGGAAGTAGGCACCGGGTGGCACCGGACGACGGCCATTGCTGAGACTTTGAAAAGGTCCAACCTTGGCGATCTTAAAAAGGATGACTTAATCAATCTCGAACGATGTCTGCGATTATCAGACAGACTGGATGGTCATCTTGTACAGGGACATGTAGATACCACCGCCACTTGTGTCAGGAAGATCGAGCAAGGCGGTAGTTGGGTCTTTGAATTTTCTTGTTCACCCGAACACGACGGATTATTGGTTCAAAAAGGTAGTATAGCTATAAATGGTGTGAGCCTGACACTTATTGATCCTGGTAAAGGTAGATTTAAGGTAGCCATTATCCCTTATACCTTTGAACACACCAACTTCAAACAAATCGAAGAAGGTACAAGGGTAAATATTGAGTTTGATCTCATAGGCAAATACATATTAAAAAATATGCCGAAGTTGAATTCGGCCCAGTAATAAAAAACGGGATACAACTCATGATTGCATCCCGTTCTAACTTTTCTGTTTCAAGAACGTTTTATTCTCCGAGCATCAGGGTTTCCTCGAGCACTTCATCTTCTTCTTCAACTACAAATACCCGCAATTGATCGTATTGTTTCAGTCCTGTACCTGCCGGTATTTTCTTGCCGACAATAACATTCTCTTTCAGTCCTTCCAGTTCGTCTCGTTTGGCTGTTATAGCAGCGGTACTCAAGACCTTGGTGGTTTCCTGGAATGACGCAGCTGATATCCAACTTGCCACTCCAAGTGAAGATTTGGTAATACCTTGAAGCATCGGCCGCGACGTGGCTGGCACAGCATCTCGAAACTCTACCGTATTCAAGTCATTCCTCTTCAGGTAGGAGTTTTCTTCTCTAATTTGTCTTATCGTGACGATTTGTCCACGTTTCAGTTTATTGCTGTCATCAGCCTGTGTAATGACTTTCTTGTCAAATATCCAATCGTTTTCTTCAAGAAAGTTGTATTTCTCGACGGCTTCTCCTTCAAGGAATGATGTGTCTCCCGGATCTTCGATACGAACCCTTCTCATCATCTGTCGCACGATCACCTCGATGTGTTTGTCATTGATGCCTATTCCCTGGGAGCGATACACCTCTTGAATACCATTGACAATATACTGTTGTACGGCAAAAGGCCCCATAATGTTGAGAATGTCTTCCGGCGACGTAGCCCCGTCGGAAAGATGCGTACCCGCCCTTACGAAGTCACCTTCTTGAACCAGGATATGTTTGGACAGACCAATGAGGTACTTGCGTCGTTGGTTGGTCTTTTCGTCTTCAACAAACACTTCACGGTTGCCCCGCTTCATTTTTCCGAACGAAACGATACCGTCGATTTCGGCAGTAGTCGCAGGGTTTGACGGATTCCTGGCTTCAAACAACTCGGTAACACGCGGAAGACCACCGGTGATATCCTGGATCTTACCAATCTTTCTCGGAATTTTTGCAATCCTTGTTCCCGGAATGATATGATCGCCGTTTTCTACGAGAATATGCGATCCTACTGGGAGGTTGTAATTCTTCAACACCTCACCATTCTCATCCAGTATGTTGATGGTAGGTACTTTTTTACGCCTCTTGGCTTCGATGATGATTTTCTCGACGTTTCCTGTCTGATCATCCCTCTCGGATCTGAAGGAGACACCTTCTTCAATTGACTCATACTGGACGATACCTCCGAATTCGGAAACGATGAGTGCATTGAATGGATCCCACTCACATATGACATCCCCTTTTTTCACTTTCTTTTTTCCTTTAACAAAAAGTGTGGAGCCATAAGGTATATGCAGGTTTGCAAGGATTTTCTTGGTTTCCGGATCGAGGACCCTTATTTCACCCGACCTGGATAGGACGATATCCGATACTTTGTCCCCTTCCTTGAATTCAGTGGTCTGGACATTGTCAAACTCGAGAATTCCCTCAAATTTGGAGATGTGTTCAGATTCTGTTTTCGAAACCGATGCAATACCACCCACGTGGAAGGTACGCAAGGTCAGCTGAGTACCAGGCTCACCAATACTTTGGGCAGCAATAACACCAACCGCATCGCCTGTTTCAGAGATTCTGCCTGTGGCAAGATTTTTCCCATAGCATTTGGAGCATACACCCTTTTTGGTTTCACACGTCAAGACGGATCTTATATTAACGGTCTCAACCCCTGAACTTTCAATCAGTTCCGCCACCTTGTCATCGATGTATTCACCTCTTTCGAGGATGACTTCCTCGGTTTCAGGATGTACAATATTGTGCAGTGTGTAACGCCCGGCAATTCGCGGAGCAAGATTTTCAATGACTTTATCACTGTCCTTAAGTGCGGAAGTCTCGATGCCTCTCAATGTTGCACAGTCGTCTTCCACGATAATGACGTCCTGTGAGACATCGACAAGCCTCCTGGTGAGATAACCGGCATCTGCTGTTTTCAATGCTGTATCAGCAAGACCTTTCCTAGCACCATGTGTCGAAATAAAATACTCCAGCACCGACAGGCCGTCGACAAAGTTTGCCAGGATGGGGTTTTCAATAATTGCACCACCTGAATCTCCCGACTTACGAGGTTTTGCCATAAGTCCCCGCAGACCGCAAAGCTGCTTGATTTGCTGCTTACTGCCTCGAGCGCCTGAATCAAGCATCATGTATACCGAATTGAATCCGCCCTTGTGTTCGGCAAGTTCCTTCATCAAATTGTCTGTAATCTTGTTATCGGCAAATGTCCACTTGTCGATTACCTGGTTATAACGTTCATTGGATGTGATGAGACCCATGTTATAGTTCTCCCATACTTCATCGACTTCATCCTGAGCTTCTACCAGCGTTCGTTCCTTGATGGTCGGAGTGATCAGGTCACCCAGATTAAAGGACAGACCACCTTTAAAGGACCAGTAGAATCCCATATCCTTTATATTATCAAGGAATTCTGCTGCCACGGCGAAGTCCGTTCTTTCAATGATATCACCAATAACTGCTTTCAGGTTCTTTTTGGTCAGTAATTTGTTAATGAATGGAACATCTTCAGGTACAGCTTCATTGAAAACTACTCTTCCGACCGTTGTCTCCACTCTTTCTTTTACAAGATGTCCCAATTCATTCTCAACATCGACTTTGACCATGATGCTGTCATGCAACTCGATTTTTTCTTCGCCATAGGCAATCAAAACCTCTTCCGGGGAATAGAATACCGGCAGGTCACCATTCTTCTTGCCATTACTTGAGGATTTTGCTTTGGTGATGTAGTACAACCCCAAAACCATGTCCTGAGAAGGCAAGGTAATTGGCGATCCGTTCTGAGGATTCAACATATTGTGAGAGGCAAGCATCAGTAATTGCGCTTCAAGAATGGCTCCCTGGCTGAGGGGTACATGTACCGCCATTTGGTCACCATCAAAGTCGGCATTGAAGGCCCCGCATACCAGCGGATGCAGTCGTATTGCTTTTCCTTCTACCAATACAGGCTGAAAGGCCTGGATGGAAAGTCTGTGCAATGTAGGAGCCCTGTTTAACAGGACCGGATGGCCTTTCAGCACGCCTTCAAGGATTTCCCAGATGACCGGGTCCTTTCTGTCTACCAGTTTTTTGGCTGATTTTACCGTTTTTACAATTCCCCTTTCTATCAATTTTCGAATGATAAAGGGCTTGAACAACTCGGATGCCATGCCTTTAGGTAGACCGCACTCGTGCAACCGCAATGTAGGTCCTACCACGATCACTGACCGACCTGAATAGTCGACCCGTTTCCCTAATAAGTTCTGTCTAAAGCGCCCCTGTTTTCCTTTCAAGATATCACTCAAAGACTTGAGAGAACGTCCGCCTTCAGCTTTAACAGCATTGGATTTTCTCGAATTGTCAAAAAGCGAATCGACGGCTTCCTGCAGCATCCGTTTCTCGTTGCGCAGGATTACTTCAGGAGCTTTGATTTCCAGCAACCGCTTCAACCTGTTGTTTCGAATGATCACCCTCCGGTACAAATCATTGAGATCTGAACTGGCAAATCTACCTCCGTCAAGAGGTACCAAAGGCCTCAGCTCCGGGGGAATCACCGGCAGATACTCAATGATAGCCCATTCCGGTTTGTTTTCTACCCGGGTATTGCCATCTCTGAAGGCCTCCACTACACGCAGTCTCTTCAGGGCTTCCGACTTGCGCTGCTGAGAAGTCTCCGTAGCCGCCTGATGTCGCAGGTCATATGACAACTGATCTAAATCCAAGCGTTCAAGCAATCCCTTGACACCTTCAGCTCCCATCTTGGCGATGAATTTATTGGGGTCTGTGTCTTCAAGGAGGTGATTATCACTTGGAAGGGTCTCCAGCACTTCAAAATATTCCTCTTCGGTCAGCAATGCCATGTGCTCGAGCTCTCCTTCTTTTACCCCGGGCTGTATGACCACATATCTTTCATAATAAACGATCATCTCCAGCTTTTTAGAAGACAGACCGAGTAAATAACCGATCTTGTTGGGTAGAGACTTGAAAAACCATATGTGCACTACTGGGACTACCAGCTTGATGTGCCCCATGCGCTCGCGTCTTACTTTTTTCTCTGTCACTTCTACCCCACAACGGTCGCACACAATTCCCTTATACCTGATGCGCTTGTACTTGCCGCAGTAGCATTCGTAGTCCTTGACAGGACCAAATATGCGTTCGCAGAAAAGTCCGTCTCTCTCAGGTTTATAAGACCGGTAGTTGATGGTTTCTGGTTTAAGCACTTCGCCATATGAACGCTCCAGGATGTCATCCGGAGAACTCAAACTGATGGTAATCGAACCGAAGTCCGAATTTTGCTTTCCTATATTTTTTTTGAACGGCATAATATTATGGCCTTTATGGTATTAAAAGATTATTCAAACTTTACGTCAAGGGCCAGTCCCCTTAATTCGTGAATCAATACATTGAACGATTCAGGAATATTGGGTTCAGGCAAATTTTCCCCTTTTACAATGGCTTCATAAGCTTTGGCCCTTCCGATGATATCATCTGATTTAATGGTCAACAATTCCCGGAGAATATTGGATGCCCCGAAAGCCTCCAATGCCCACACTTCCATTTCACCAAAGCGCTGTCCCCCAAACTGTGCTTTTCCTCCCAGCGGTTGCTGTGTAATAAGCGAGTATGGACCAATGGAGCGAGCGTGCATTTTATCGTCGACCATATGGGACAATTTGATCATGTAGATAATGCCCACCGTGGCTTGCTGGTGGAAACGGTCTCCCGTCTCTCCATCGAATAGATAAGTCTGTCCCAGTTTCGGCAGTTCTGCCTTTTCGATATAATCCTCGATTTCTCCAAGAGTGGCTCCATCAAAAATGGGTGTTGCGAATTTAACGCCTAGCCTCTCGCCAGACCAACCAAGAACGGTCTCAAAGATCTGGCCGATGTTCATCCTGGATGGCACCCCAAGTGGATTCAGTACGATATCTACGGGTGTGCCGTCTTCCAGGAAAGGCATATCTTCTTCCCTGACAATCTTGGCTACAATCCCCTTATTTCCATGACGCCCAGCAAGCTTATCTCCTACTTTCAGCTTGCGCTTCTTAGCCATATAAACTTTAGCCAGTTTCAATACTCCTGCGGGTAATTCATCACCAATACTGATGTTGAACTTTTCGCGCTTGTACCTGCCCACTTCATTGTTCACCTTTATGGAATAATTGTGGAGCAAAGTGGCAACGAGTTTATTCACCTTCTCATCTTTGGTCCAATTCGAATAATCGATCTGGGCAAACTCAAGGTCTTTGAAGATCTTGTTGGAGAATTTAGTGCCCTGAGGAATAAGGACCTCGTTGTAGATATTTTTAACACCCTGTGAAGTCTTTCCTTTCAACAAAGTCATCAATTTGTCTATCAGCACTGTTTTTAGCTCATTCAAGGCGACCATATGCCTGTCTTCAAGCTTGGACAACAGCTCTTTTTCCTGCACTTTTTGGTATTTGTCCTTTTTTGCCCGGGCAAACAGTTGCTTGTCGATGATGATTCCCTTGGTAGAAGGCTTTGCTTTGAGAGATGCATCCTTTACATCCCCTGCCTTGTCACCAAAAATGGCCCTGAGCAATTTTTCCTCAGGGGTGGGATCAGATTCTCCTTTAGGTGTAATCTTTCCGATCAGTATATCGCCTTCTCGCACCCACGCTCCCGTCCTGATGATTCCATTTTCATCAAGATCTTTTGTTCCTTCTTCACTTACATTGGGTATATCATTGGTCAATTCCTCTTCGCCCAATTTGGTGTCCCTTACGTCCAGCTCAAAACTTTCAATATGGATAGAGGTGAAAACGTCCTCTTTGACAACCCTTTCCGACAGCACAATTGCATCTTCAAAGTTGTATCCCTTCCATGGCATGAATGCGACGCGCAGGTTCTGTCCAAGGGCCAGTTCTCCTTTTTCGGTGGCATAGCCGTCGCAAAGAAGGCTTCCTTTCTGCACCCTGTCTCCTTTGCTGACAATGGGTTTCAGATTGATACAGGTACCCTGATTGGTCCTTCTGAATTTAACGAGATCATACCTGACAGTGCTGTCATCGAATGACACCAGTTCATCCTCTTCGGTGCGATCGTATTTAATCACAATTTCATTGGCATCTACGTATTCAACGATACCAGCTCCTTCTGCATTGATCAGCATCCTGCTATCCTGGGCCACCTTGGCTTCTATACCCGTACCGACGATGGGTGCACTGGGCTTTATCAGGGGTACTGCTTGTCGCTGCATGTTGGATCCCATCAATGCTCTGTTGGCATCGTCATTTTCCAGGAATGGGATCAGACTCGCGGATACACCTACGATCTGATTCGGCGCCACATCCATATATTCCACGTCATCTGGGACAAGTACCGGAAAGTCACCGTGTTCCCTGCATTTGACTCTATCGTGGGCAAAGGCACCAGTCTCTTTCAACGGTGCATTGGCCTGGGCAATCTTCTTGAAGTCCTCCCCCTCTGCTGACAGGTATTTAACTTCACCTTTGATGTCCACTTTACCCTTGTTCACTTTCCTGTATGGTGTTTCCAGGAAACCCATTTTATTCACTTTGGCGTGAACACAGAGCGTAGAAATCAAACCGATGTTTGGACCTTCAGGTGTCTCGATGGTACACAGGCGTCCATAGTGTGAATAATGAACATCCCTTACTTCGAACCCTGCCCTTTCTCTTGAAAGACCTCCTGGGCCGAGTGCTGAAATTCTTCTTTTATGCGTGATTTCAGAAAGCGGGTTGGTCTGGTCGAGAAATTGTGAAAGTTGCGATGTCCCAAAAAATGAATTGATCACAGAAGAAAGTGTTCTTGCATTGATCAGGTCTATGGGCGTAAAAACTTCATTATCACGAACATTCATCCTTTCACGTATGGTACGCGCCATTCTCGCCAAGCCTACTCCAAACTGTGCATACAATTGCTCGCCCACCGTTCTAACTCGCCTGTTGCTGAGGTGATCAATGTCATCGAGTTCAGCTTTTTGATTCACGAGGAGAACCAGGTATTTCACGATGGCAAGGATGTCGTCCTTTGTCAGGACAAGGATTTCCCTGTCAATTTCAACCTTCAGCTTCCTGTTGATCTTATATCTGCCAACTTCACCGAGATTGTACCTCTTATCCGAAAAGAACAATTTATCGATGATACCTCTAGCTGTCTCCTCGTCAGGGGGGTCTGTTCCCCGCAGTTGGCGATAAATGTGCTGTACAGCCTCAATTTCAGAACTTGAAGGATCTTTTTGCAGGGTGTTGTAAATGATCGAGTGATCCTCTTCAATATCTTCTTTCTGCAAAATGACCGTATCGACATCCGCTTCTTCAATCAGCTTGATATTTTCTTCGTCGAGTACGACATCCCTTTCCAGGATGATTTCATTCCTTTCTATGGTCACAACTTCTCCCGTGTCCTCATCTACAAAGTCTTCTGTCCAACGCTTAAGGACGCGGGCGGCCAGTTTCCGGCCGATTGATTTTTTCAGTGTTTTTGAACTGGCTTTGACTTCTTCAGAAAGACCGAAAAGATTAAGTACGTCCTTATCTGAATCGTATCCAATGGCCCTTAACAATGTAGTGACAGGAAACTTCTTTTTTCTGTCGATGTAGGTGTACATTACATTGTTGATATCCGTAGCAAATTCCATCCAAGCTCCTTTGAAAGGAATGACTCTTGCGGAATAGATTTTGGTTCCGTTCGGGTGAAAAGTTTGGCTGAAAAAGACTCCTGGAGAACGATGCAGTTGTGATACGATGACTCTTTCTGCACCATTCACTACGAAAGTCCCTTTCGGTGTCATATAGGGAATATTCCCAAGGAAAACATCCTGTACAATGGTCTGAAAATCGACATGTTCTTCATCGTTACAGGATAGCCGCAATTTAGCTTTGAGTGGCACGCTGTACGTCAATCCACGCTGCATACATTCTTCGATGCTGTAGCGCGGAGGGTCGATGAAATAGTCGAGGAATTCCAGGACGAAAATGTTTCGTGCATCGGTAATGGGAAAGTTTTCCTGAAATACCCTGTAAAGGCCTTCATACATCCTGTTCTCGGGTGTGGTCTCCAGCTGAAAAAATTCCTGGAAGCCTTTAAGTTGGATTTCCAGTAAATCGGGATAACTTGCCGGAAGATTTATTTTGCTGAAATTCACCCTTTCCGGGGTGAGATTATTAATCATGGTACCATTGGTTGCCATTCAACTTATGTTTTAATCCTGAAATAGAGTTTGTGTTTCGACACAAACGACGAAAGGCTTAGCCAAAAACACGTTTTGACTAAGCCATAATTCTTTATGTAGACGTGAATCTTGAGTCATAGATGCACCCGTAGAATTTATTTCAATTCTACTTCGGCACCTACAGCCTCTAAAGCTGCCTTTAGAGATTCGGCTTCTTCCTTGGCCACACCTTCTTTAATTGTGCCCGGAGCGTTGTCAACCAAATCTTTGGCGTCTTTGAGACCGATACCCAAAAGAGTTTTCACTTCTTTTACGACTTTGAGCTTTGCTGCACCGGCAGAGTTCAACACGACGTCGAACTCGGTCTGCTCAGCTGCTCCACCACCTTCAGCACCTCCTGCAGCGGCTGGACCGGCTGCGACGGCGACTGCGGCGGCGGCTGGTTCAATGCCGTAGTCTTCTTTTAAGATGTCCGCCAGTTCGCTAACCTCTTTAACGGTGAGGTTGACCAACTGATCTGCAATTGCTTTTAAATCTGCCATTTGTTTGTTAATTTTTTTTATGATTTAATAATGGCGCGTAATGATATAATATAGTTGTCTTGGAAGCCTTAATTTGAAGCCCGCTCTTCCAGGGCCTTTAACAATCCACTAATGGTCTGTGCACCAGAGTTCAATGAACCCAGGACGTTCTTAATCGGTGATTGCAGAAGTATGAGCACATCACCGATAAGATCTTCTTTTGACTTAAGTGCTTTCAGTACATCGAGCTGATCATCTCCTTTAAAGATGTCCTTATCGATGTATGCAGCTTTTAAATATGGTTTTTCACCGTCTTTCCTGAATTCTTTGATCACCTTGGCCGGTAGACTCGCATTCTCTGAGAACATCACGGTGGTCGGACCTTTTAACGCTTCATACAAACCCGAATAATTATAAGCTTCGTCAAATTGTTCGAGTGCTTTTATGGCCAACGTATTTTTGACCACCTTCATCGTTACACCTTTCTCAAAACACAGTCTCCTGAGTTCATTGACCTGTGCAACTGACAAAGCTGAAGAATCCGTGATGTAGAAAAACTGGTGTTTTTCAAATACATCCTTCAATTGATCTATGGCGGTCGTTTTTTCTGTTCTCGTCATCGGATTAAGATTTAAAGGATTTGGGATCTATTGAAATTCCTGGGCTCATAGTGCTCGCTACACTTACCGAGCGCATGTAAGTCCCTTTAGCCGAAGAAGGTTTCATCTTATTCAATGTGGTCACCAACTCTTCGGCGTTCTCGGCCAGTTTCTCGGGTGTAAAGCTTACTCTACCGATCGAACTGTGTACGATACCATATTTGTCGACACGGAAGGCGATTTTACCACTTTTTACTTCACGCACGGCATCACCTACGTTGGGGGTCACCGTTCCGGATTTGGGATTGGGCATCAATCCTCTCGGACCCAGTATTCGACCAAGTCTTCCTAATTGCGCCATTACATTAGGTGCTGCAATAACCACATCAATGTCGGTCCATCCCTGCTGTATTTTTTGTACATATTCGTCCAGGCCCACATGATCAGCACCCGCTTCTTTGGCTTCCTCTTCCTTATCGGGGGTGCACAGCACAAGAACGCGCTTGTCTTTGCCGGTACCATTGGGCAGAGAGACCGTCCCACGAATGGCTTGATCAGCTTTTTTGGGATCTACACCCAGTCGAATATGCAAATCGACCGATGCATTGAATTTGGCTGTGTTGACCTCTTTTACGAGGGTCATAGCCTCTTCTACCGTATACAGCTTGTCGCTATCGATTTTGCTGAGGACGGCTTTTCTTTTTTTGGAAATCTTTGGCATGTTTAAATGTTTAAAGGTTCAAACGCTTTATTCAAGCTCCCTTTATGACTGAAATAATTCTTATTCGGCCGCTGCAGGGGCACCTTCCCACGGTGCTTTTCCCTTGACCGTAATACCCATGCTACGTGCAGTACCAGCCACCATCTTCATGGCAGATTCAATGGTGAATGCATTGAGATCAGGCATTTTATTCTCGGCAATGGCTTTTACCTGGTCCCATGTTACCGAGCCCACCTTGTTTCTATTGGACTCTGGCGAACCACTTTTTAGTTTGGCCGCCTCGAGTAGCTGCACTGCCGCTGGAGGAGTCTTGATGATAAAATCAAAAGACTTATCCTTGTATACGGTGATTACAACTGGCAACAACTTACCAGGACTATCCTGGGTGCGCGCATTGAAGCGCTTGCAAAACTCCATAATATTCACCCCTTTGGCACCAAGTGCTGGCCCCACGGGTGGTGCCGGGTTGGCCTGACCACCCCGTACCTGAAGTTTTACAAAGGTTTCTACGACTTTAGCCATGATTATGATTGTTTTTCCACCTGCATGAAATTCAATTCCACTTCGGTGCCTCTTCCAAATATTTTTACAATGACTTTCAGCTTCTTCTTTTCTTCATTTACTTCCTTGATATCACCCACAAATTCGTTGAATGGACCGTCGATAATTTTTATCGATTCTCCTACAAGGAACGGCTCTATCATGGATTCACCTACTTCCTGCGACTCATCAACCTTTCCAAGCATCCTGTTTGCCTCTGATTCCTGCATGGGAATCGGATTGTTCTTGCCGAGGAAATGAATAACGTTCGGTATGTTGGACAATCCTTGAATGATTTCCGCGCTGAAAAGTTCAGGATCTGCCTCAATTAGAATATATCCGGGTAAGATATTGCGCTCCAAAATGACTTTTTTCCCGTTTCTAATCTTATACACTTTTTCTGAAGGCACCAAAACCTGTGTTACTACATCTGACCAACCGGAGCGCTCTACTTCCATTTCGATTCGCTCCTTGATCTTGCGTTCTTTGCCACTGATGACCCTTAGGGAATACCACTTCTTGTTCTCAGACATCTGCTCTCCTTATATGCCAATATTGTAAATCGGGTCAAGCACCCCTCTGGAAATAATATCCATTACGAGGATAATGAGTGCAATGATGGCAGAGGCTATCAGCACTACAGTCGTACTACTCAATAGATCCTGAAAAGACGGCCATGTCACCTTGTGCAAAAGCTCATTGTAGCTTTCTTTCACATACAGTATGATACCTTCCATTGTTCTTTCTTCAATTAATGAGATTGATTCTTTTCTCTTTGCCACCCTAGAGTGCCAACCATTGTCCTTTTCGGCACCCTGTCTCTTACAAGCTCTGGATACATCTGCACGGGCAGGAGGACTTGAACCCCCAACCTACGGTTTTGGAGACCGTCGCTCTACCAGTTGAGCTATGCCCGTGTGTTGTCTTTACGGGTCAGCGCCCTGCAAGCGAGCAAAGCCCGTCGTCGTGCTTCCCCACTGACTTCTCAGTGCGGTGTGTATTAAACGCATGAAAACCAAGCCGGAAATTCCGGCTTGATTTTCATGTCAGAATGCTCTGATTATCTGTTATTCAATGATCTCAGTCACCTGGCCAGCGCCGACGGTACGGCCACCCTCCCGGATCGCGAACCGGAGACCTTTCTCCATTGCGATCGTATTGATCAGGTTGACCTCCATCGTCACGTTGTCACCCGGCATCACCATCTCGACACCATCCGGCAACGTCGCCGTTCCCGTCACGTCCGTCGTCCGAAAGTAAAACTGCGGACGGTAGCCCGTGAAAAACGGCGTGTGACGGCCACCCTCCTCTTTCTTCAACACGTACACCTCGCCCTTGAACTTCGTGTGCGGCGTGATCGAGCCAGGCTTGGCCACCACCTGGCCACGCTCCACGTCCGTGCGCTCCGTGCCCCGCAGCAACAGACCCACGTTGTCCCCCGCCTGCCCCGAGTCCAACAGCTTCTTGAACATCTCCACACCCGTCAC
>JBFKOL010000071.1:0-15439 GCA_041628815.1 Saprospiraceae bacterium
GCTTTTGGATACTTTTGGCGGCACAAAAGTATTAGAAGAATCATGTTGGCCGATTCCCCGGACAACAATGATTCTTAATTCATAATTCTTTATCTCCCTTCATATTCCACCCCCGAAGAAAGGGTTTCATAGAGTTCTATTTTGACAAGGGAGGGCAGGGACGGTTTGACCTGGTCCCAGAGCCAGATTGCGATGTTTTCGCAGGTTGGATTTTCAAGACCTTTGATATCGTTAAGCATCTTATGGTCCAATTGATTGATGACCGGGTTTACGACCTTTTTTATCTCGGCGAAGTCAATGACCCAACCGAGATGAGGATCGAGGTCCCCTTCAAAATACATTTTGGCCCGGTAGGTATGACCATGCACCTCTTTGCATTTATGTCCTTCAGGTACATTAGGTAAAAAGTGAGCCGAGTCGAAACTGAAATGTTTGAATATCCTCATTTTCCAAAATCGCCGCTAATATCTGATTTTCACAGGGATCGATCGAGACCTGATCCAATTTTTATACGTCTGTCAAAAACCAAAGTATTCAATAATCTATCTCATAATTCTTGAGTATGATATCGTCAATCCCGTGTTGGTCAAAGGGATTCTCGATTTGTTCCTGGACATTGTAAAGCGTAATGAGAAAGAAAGATATGACCATATTCAACCCATAAATGATCCAGGTAAGATGTTCTTCTCCATGTGGAGGAGAAGGTGTAAAAAAGATGGTTTCAATGTCCATCTGAGCATACTGAATGTTCTTGATCAAGGTGGGGGCATAAAAGAAGGGAAATACATAGATGAACAATTTACAATAAGCCCGAATACTATAAGGAGTGCGGTGCACTTTGATTGCAATGGTATTTTCTACCCCCATGATCACATCGCGCATCAGGCGATAGACCCGCAATGCAAGACTTCGTCCCATATTTTCTCGCTGCGCGATTATGAAGCCTTGTATTTTTCCTATGGCATTGTTGAGCAATTCCTTATCATCGGAATCAGAATACAAGAATTGAATAAGCTCGGTTTTGACATTGTTGATTTCTTCGTATATCCCTTGCTTGTCCTCTTCGCTTACTCTTCTTGCAAAGGAGAAACTGTATTTGATAGCGGCCAATGCACCTTTTGCTCTGCCGAGATGTTCGAGCGCCTTCTCCCTTCTTTGAAAGGCACTTCCAAGGGTGAACACCAGGGGAAATACAACCGCCACGGATATCAACGTCAGATCAAGATTATAGATTAGCTTGTATTGATAGGATACCCATGTAGCTATAAAAGCCAGCAACACCGCAATTAACGTCCTGTAATTGATTACACTGATGTAGACTTTTAGAGACCTTCTTTTCCGTTTCGAATTCTCAGGCATAATTCATCTTGATTGATACTGACTTTAGCTGTCGATGATAAAGTTAAGGCTAATCCATAGTAATTCTTGCAAATACACTTTACAATCCGGTAAGAATACCAAATATCCCTTTTCATATATTGTTGCCGGAATCGGTTGTACGGATATTTCAATTCCGGTAAATTGTGGAATCAGTTGAGTAACCAGTAAGTAAAGATACCACTCAAATACCCGGACAATGCCAGCAGGGACATCCTTTGGAGATACCACAGGAAGTCAATTTTCAAGATCCCCATAATGGCAACGCCTGCGGCAGAACCTATAATCAATGTGCTCCCACCAGTTCCTGCACAATAGGCAAGCAATTCCCAGAAAGCATGGTCTGCTTCATAGGTGGTAAGTGGGTACATGCCCATTGCCCCTGCTACAAGTGGTACGTTGTCGACAAGGGCTGAAAGGAGCCCGATGATCGTATTGACCGTATAGATGTTACCCAAAGTCTTGTCCATGGTGCGAGCTATACTTTCAAGGATACCTGCAGTTTGCAGACCGGATACGGCAAGAAGTATACCGAGAAAGAAAAGGATGCTGGGTGTGTCGATGCGACGTATTACCGAAGCAACAGAAAGTGCATGGCGGTATTGTGCTGACTTGTCACGGTGCATGATCTCTGTTGCCACCCAAAGAAGGCCAAGACTAAACAGCATGCCCATAAAGGGCGGCAGGTGGGTAATTTGTTTGAAAAAAGGCACAAAAAGCAGTCCTCCAACACCCATCACCAGCACCGCATTCTTTTCGGACATTGTCAAATGATGGTCAGTTGAAGACTTATGTTCCATCACAGGCCTTTCCAAATTTCCCTTGAGAAGAAATGAGGATAGAACAAGTGGAATCAGCAAACATACCATACTTGGAATCAGCAGACTTGTGATGATGCTTAAAGCCGTGATCCGTTCTCCAATCCACAACATGATGGTGGTCACATCACCAATTGGAGACCAGGCACCACCAGCATTGGCTGCGATGACGACCATACCGGCATAGTACCATACGTCCTTCTGATCCCTGATCAGCTTGCGCAGCAAGGTTGCCATAACAATCGAAGTAGTCAGATTGTCCAGAAGTGCTGAAAAGAAAAAAGTGACAACTGTCAGGACCCATAGCAATTTAACCCGACTCGTTGTAGTAATCCGGTCGGTGACAGCATCGAATCCATGATGGGCATCGATCAGCTCTACGATTGTCATAGCAGCCAGAAGAAAAAAGAGTATTTCTGCTATTTCACCGACGTGATGAAGCAATGTCTCATTGATAGATGCCCCATCGTGTCCGGCGCCAAGGAGACTTTCTTGTCCGATGACTATTAAGATCCAGCAGACTACTCCTGTAAGTATTGCGGCGGCAGCCTTGTCTATCTTTAGAGGGTGCTCAAGCGCAATCATCGCATACCCCAGTACAAATGCAACGATGAGCAAAGTGACTATCATGCTTCAATAGCGGATTTAAGAAGAAAAGAAATCGTGCTCATTGCAGGGTATCCACCTCTCTATAACAATGGATGGGATTTGTGCAATTGCCCTTGTGTGTCATATAACCAAATCCATGTGTACCGGCCGTATGTTGGAAAATCAGGTACTCACAACCCTCTATTTCAAGAATTTCAAATTGATCGGGACGCAGCGCCTCCAACTGATCCGATTCTTCCTCTATTTCAGTCCTGTCACTATCGTCATATGAAGAATGTCGTGGCTGGCAAGATATAAGCACAAAAAAAAAGCATATTACCAACGAAGACCAATGCATTGTACAACATTTAGCAGGTGCAAAGGTAATTCTCCTGAAATCACTTTTTATTGAAATATTTTGGTCTTTTTTCCGACCGTTTAGAGGTAAGTGTTCAAAGTTTAAATTTTACATTCAATTCTGGCTGTATGTGTTTTTCAGATGAAGGAGGCAGCTGGCCTCATTACAAAACACCGCCTGTGGGTGTTTTTTCATTCGGTTCCCTACGCTTCGTTAAGGTCATCATTCATTTCGTCGCCCGGACGATATACTGATACTCCAGCAGTTCGGTATTGATTTCAACCTGAGGATAACCTGCTTTTTTCAACTCTTCGATAACCTTTTCCTGGGCGATTTTATGCCCCGGTGGCGGTCCCACAGGCAACTTCTTTTTGTAATAATCGATGATGACCACCTGACCATCAGGTTTTAGACCATCCATGACCTTTTTGAAATAATCCACTCGATCTTCAATGTGATGGTAGGTGTTTACCACGAGAACCATATCCACCTCTTCATTGGCTAAAGAGGGATTGTCATAAGGTATTTTTCGAGGCTCAAGGTCAATTTCGCCAGGATCAAATGAGTCTAACCGCTTCTTGATATGCGCCTGGAATTCATCGTTCACATCTGCAGCGATAACGGAGGCCCCTGCTTTTGCAAGCCGGAAGCTGAAATAACCCGATCCCGCCCCGATATCCATAATTTTTTTGCCCTTCAAGTCTCCGAGAAATTGAATGACTTCGTCGGGCTTCTGATACGCATCACGCTCCGGTGATTCGAATCTTTCAATTAGGGACTCCGTAGAAGAGCGGTGCATAAACTCGTTGGCACTGCCATGATGATGACCGTGATTATGCCCGTGTTTGCAGGCAGTGATAGAAAAACCGATAAGGAAAAGATAGAATAGCCTAATCATTGTTTTTTTCAATTTGTCGATTGATAAAATAGGTTATTAGTCCCAAAGCCAGGTTGGTAATACCAAACAATCTTTCCTCCGGCCTGCTGGATACCGCAAAGACGATCATCCACAAGCTGAGCAACAGGAAGATGATTTGCCAGAACGGGTAGCCGGGGCTTCTGTAAGCAACCGGATAATCGGTATTGCGACGTACGATAAAAACCCCGAAAACAACCATTGCACTGGAAAGAGTCAAAAGGATGCCACAATAGATCAGGATCTGTTCGAATGTGCCTGTCAGGATGAGGGCAATGGATATCACTGCCTGGAACCAAATTGCCTTCATCGGAATTTCTCTTCTCCCAGCCTTGAGAAACCTCCACAATCGATAATCGTCCCCCATTTTGCCGGTTACCCGGGGACCCACCCAAATCATCGCGCTGATACTCGATATCAATAACAAAGAGATCATACCGCTGAAGAGATTGGCCCAGCGTTCTTCAAACATAAACCCTGCCGCAATGGCACCGACTTCTACCTTGCCGACAAGCGCATCATAGGGTGCATGTTTCAGGAATATGAACTGCAACAACGTATAGAGAAGGGCGACTACTACTGTTCCCGCAATAAGGGCCTTAGGAAGATCCTTTATTGGATTCCGGAATTCTTCAGTGATGTAGGCGGCAGCATTCCATCCCGTATATGAATAGCTTACGAAAATAAGGGCTATTGCAAACGCCGCCGTAAAAATTTCAGTGCCGACGGATGTGGAGTAGTCAATGGCGCTGTTGGACGGTCCTATTAGCAACAGCCCTATAGCCACAAACACGATAATGAACAGTACCTTTACCGATGTACTAATGTTCTGAAACCATGAACTGATCTTGAGATTGAAGGAGTGCACCATGCTGATCAGAATGATGATCCAGATATCAAGATGAGGTATGCTGATTCCCATATGATCGGTGTAGTCCGTAATGGCAATGGCCGCCAAGGCGACGGGTGCTGCAAAACCCACGGATATTGAAATCCATCCGGCCAGATATCCGATAACCGGGTGGTAAATCCTGGAAAGAAAAGTGTACTCACCTCCTGATTTTCCAATGACTGTTCCTACCTCGGCATAACTGAAAGCGCCGGCAAGCGCTGCCAACCCTCCAATGAGCCAAAGCAATAAAATGGAAGTCGTGTTTTTTATGTCTGGAAGCTGGAAGCCGAGACTGGTAAAAACACCCGTACCGATCATATTGGCTATGACAATGGCGGCTCCCGTCCACCAGGTAATCTTGTACTGGGTCTTTGAGGACATAGTGGTAAATGATCAAAGATAGACCAATATATCAGCCCGGAATTGATGGGTATTTTTTGTCATCATGATTGTAAACATTTGACCAATATCCGGCTCTGGGGACCGGAAATATCGTCCGAATCATTTGCTAAACCACACAAAGGTGTGGTGTGCCAAAGAGAAGATTGGATCTTCTTTGAAGTAGAAAATCCACTAAATTATGTATAGCTCTGTGTTATCCTTTTCAAAAAGTAAGCTTATACGCTTTTTTCGAAACCTCGTCGAAGCAGAAAAGAGACTTTGTCAAGCCACCCTAAAACGGATTCTTGTGATCCTTGTATTTCAATGCTTTGTGTTTCTTCATATGGCTCATGGTCAGGTAAAAACATTATCTCAACCGGGGTTTCAATGGCACGAACCTACCGCCTGGATCCCCATCGGCGTACCAACTGCCAATGATTCGGTGGTCATAGGAGGATTGACATTTATAATGCCGGACTCGACAGGATTGGCAAAATATGTCCACGTTACTGCAGGGGGAGAACTGGACATTCAACGGGATGTAGCGGCGAATAAACCGGGCAGGTTGCGTATTGTTAACGCCCCAGGCAGGGGTTTCTTGAACGAGGGTGAGCTTGAGGTTGGGGGCAGACTTACGATCAGGAATAGTCATTCGGTTGCTTTGGAGAACCAGGGCAGAATAACTGTTCTCGACCGCGCAAAAGTGATCATTGATTCTACTACCGTGGGCAAAGGAATCGTAAATGCAACATCGATAATCTGCGAAGGAGAGATAAGCATAGAAAATACAGATGATGACGGGTTATCCAATATGGACTCACTGACAATCGAAAAAGGGGGCTCGCTGTCGGTGACCAAACTCTATGGTGCAGATGCTATTGTCAATCAAATGGATGCAGTCGTAATCAACAATGGAAGAATTGCGCTCTGCGATATTGACTTAGGCGATGGAATGGTCAATATGGGTTGGGTTTTCAACCAAGACTCGCTAGTAACCATCGATATCTACGAAGACGGTATAGACAATTTGTCCCAGTTTATCAATGGGGAGAGCGCATACATTCATACTGTCAATACCGGCAGCTATTCTATCTACTCGAGGGGTGTATATTTTGAAAATCAGGGTATCATCGATATTGACAGTGCCGTATACGGAATTTTTATACTCGGAATCTTCGAAAATCACGATTCCATCCTGATCGATGTTACCAGCGACTGGTCAATAGAATTGCTCGACACTTTTTACAACCGTACCGACGGGGTGATCCGGGTAATGAACGCACAAAATAATACGGCCATAAATGCTGATGGGCATTTTGAAAATGAAGGTTCCATACATTGCCTCTCGGGAATCGGAGTGGGGATAGATAATAATGAAGTTTTTATCAACAAAGGATTTATCGAGGTGCTGAACCCGGAGTTCCGCGGTATCATGAATGATCAGGGGAGCTTCACCAACGAAGGAAAGATCGAGATTACCGCTTCGAAAGAACAAGGATTGCTAAACAGAAGTATGTTCGTCAATTCCGATACCTTAATAATCGTCAATTCGAGCTTCTCTGCCATCGAGAACCAGGACACCTTGATCAATGAGGCGGGTGCTTTTATAGACATCGATAACATCGGCCAGGAAAACCATGCAGGTATTGAGAATGGACAGGGGACTTCCTACGATGAACTTTTCCTGAATGAAGGGAGTATAAAAATCCGTGATGCCTGGACCTATGCTGTGTGGAACCGTGGTGTATTCAAAATTACCTCTACGGGATTCCTGGAGGTGCTGGAAACCATCGATAACCCCCTCCAGGTTGACCAGAATGCGGTCTTTGAGTGTTTGGGGACTGTAGAACTCAAAGATTGACAAATTCCGAGTTCGTATGAAGAGGTAACTTTTTTACAATACATTCCCTGCTCCACTTGATATCTTGCCTCAAAAACAATGAACATGAAAACTTTAACGATTCTACTCACCACTCTTTTATTTATAACGATTGCTGAAGTTCAGGCTCAAATCAATAGTCCAATTTCGAATCCTCTTGATGGCTTCGCACCATTTATCGGGGGCGAGTGGCACCTGGATGGCACTCTACAGGTGTTTGAGTGGGGGATAGGTAATAAGTCCGTCCGGTCACGCAGTTACTTTGTGATCAATGGCGAAAGAAAATTGGTTTCAGAGGGGTACTGGTTCTGGCACCCGGGCGAAAAAGTCATCAAAGGTTTTTTCACGGCTATCAATATGCCAGTCAACTTCTTCGAGTACACATCCGAATTCAGCGAAGGAACGCTTGTTAGCCAGCTCGTGTCTTATGACAATGCCGGTAATCCAACAACGTATAAGGAAACCATGAATCCCACATCCGGACCTGAATACGTCTGGAAACTGTACCAAGGCCAGGCAGAAATTATGGGTGGCACTTTCACCAAGACCGAATAACATCACTCAGTCCAGGGGGAAGAAGTTGATCCTGTCTGTATCTTTGTGTATGGCGAGGAACTGGCTGGGGTTCAACCCTGAAAATGATTTGAAGTCTTTGATGAAATGAGCCTGGTCGTAATAGCCGCAGTCCAGGCTCACCTGTGTCCAGGAGATCATTTCTTCGTTATCGATCTTCTGCAATAATTCATTGAATCGTACGATTCTTTGATACAGCTTGGGTGTCACACCGATGTGTTTTTTGAAGAGGTAAATGAACTGTTTTTTAGAATAGGGCGCTTGTTCTACCAGCTCTTTGAGCTGTGCTGTGGCGTTGTCCCTGATAAAAACTGCAGCTGCCAGGATTACGTCCGGAATATTGTGACTATTGCTTAAACATTTTTCCAGAAATCCTTCCAAAAACAGAATTTTCTTCTCGATATCATCACAGTCGGTCAATTGTTGTCGAATTTTATCAAGACCTAATGAATGAAGGCTTTTCGAATCCACAAAACGATCACCGGATGTTGGGAGCGAAGATCCTAAAAGCGCAAAAGCCCCGTGGGCATGAAATCGAGCGACTATCATTTCTGAATTCCGATGCGTGCTGATGATTATATAGTCCCTCTGAAGTCCGGCAAACCAGAATGATTTTAATTTTCGCAGCACTTTGGTTCCGCTTTTGTCATAAACGGAACGTTCCATTCCATCCAGCTCTAAAATCAGATGCATGTATCCGTCCGGTACAACTCGTTCGGTCTCATGGTCCGGAACATAACCTTGGAAGTAGATGATGGATTCGACCCACTCATTGATAGGTGAAGCAGTACGATGAAACCGAGTAATCATATAGGGCAGCTAAAATATTGATATCCTTGTGATTAAACTTATTCATTGCCCAATTCGATGATGAGGTTGGCGATCAGCGCTGTCCACCCGGTCTGGTGGGATGCGCCAAGACCACGACCGGTTTCACCATGGAAGAACTCGTAAAACAGGTGGTGATCCCTAAAGTGTGGGTCGGTGGCAAATAGATGGTCAGGGTCATCGCTGTGATAGGTATACTTTCCTCTCTCATCTCGTTCAAAAAGGCGCCACAAACGTAAAGTCAGTTCTCGGGCGATCTGCTTGAGATTCATTTTGTTGCCCGACCCCGTAGGAAATTCATACACATAAGAAGGGCCAAAGTACCTGTAAAAGCGCCTTAAAGAAATGATGATCAGGTAATTCAACGGGAGCCAAATGGGCCCACGCCAATTGGAGTTGCCTCCAAACATGGCGGATGTGCTTTCGCCCGGGTTGTAAGCGATGCGATGTTCTCCATGGTGGAGAAAAACAAAGGGTGACTTCTCGTGGAATTTCGAAAGAGACCGAATGCCGTAGGGAGAGAGAAACTCATCTTCGTCTAACATCCGCTTCAACAGGTGCTCAAGCCGATAGGCCCGCATAATCGAAAAAAGATAGAAGCCATGTTCGTTGACTTCTTCTATCCTCGAGATCAATGAGGCCAGGTCGGGTCTGGTGACTATGATGCGCTGTGCCCTGCTCCTGAACTCCTGGAGGCTCTCGAATAAATCCTTTTGGATCACTTCTACGGCAAACAAGGGGATGATCCCGACCAGGGAGCGCACTTTGAGCCGATTCGTATAGCCATCCTCCAATTGAACCACGTCATAGTAAAAGGCATCTTCATCGTCCCACAGAGAAATGGCTTTTTCACCGATGTTGTGCATAGACCATCCTATGTTCAGAAATTGCCTGAAAAACTTGGAAGCTGATTCTTCATAGGCGCGGTTCTGAGTAGCCAGTTCTACCGCGATGCGCAACATATTGAGAGAGAACAGGGCCATCCAGCTGGTCGCATCGGCTTGCTGCATCTTCTTGATGCCCTTGGGCATGTGGTTGCGGTCAAAAACACCAATATTGTCAAGACCCAGAAAGCCTCCCTCGAATAGGGACTGGTCGTCCTTGTCCTTTTGATTTAGCCACCAGGTGAAATTGATCAACAATTTCTGGTAGCATGTCTCGAGAAAACGAAAGTCAGGATAACCCTTCTTCTCCTTGTCCATCGAATAAACCTGCCAGACCGCCCAACAGTGTACAGGAGGATTAACATCGGAAAAGTTCCACTCATAAGCCGGTATCTGGCCATTGGGATGCATGTAATATTCGGTGAGCATCAGCAACAACTGTTCCTTGGCAAAGTCTGGATCGACTAGGCCGAAGGTGATCGTGTGGAAGGCCAGGTCCCATGCCGCATACCAGGGGTACTCCCATTTGTCCGGCATAGAAATAATGTTGCGATTGGTCATGTGCTGCCACCTGTGATTCCGAAGGTGAATTCTGTGAGGCTTGGCTTCTCCCGGACCACCAAAAAGCCACTTGTGTACATCGTAATAATAGAACTGTTTGGTCCACATCAAACCTCCGAAAGCAGATCGCAAGAGATGCTTGCCCCCCTCATTTAGATATGTTGGTGCTATGTTGTCGTAGAATTCATCCGTTTCTTTTAATCGCTTCGCAAACAGTCCATCGAAATTATTCCAGGGATCGGCGTTTTGCTCTTTCGTGATGCGCATTCGATAGATACGCGTCCCTCCAGGTTCTATAATATCTTTGTTCCAGATGGCAGATTTCGTTCCACTCTTCCTCGGGTTGATTGTAGGTTTCCCCTGAACTACATGATCGTTGATGCCATCTTTCACATAGGCGGTGTCATTGGTTGCCCGGTATATCTTTGCATTGTTGGTCTCATTGTCGCAAAAAAGAGCCTGTCCCTTCTCATAGTGAATGTAATAGGTACCAATCCTGTCTGAAAAGGCTTTGATGATGCCTTTTTTTTCTTGTTTCATTTGGGGACGCTGATAGCGAGGATTGTGTTTCCAGTAATTCCTGAACCATACATGGGGTAAGACATGAAGAACATGGGCTTCAGGACCCCTGTTATAGATGGTTATCCTGACCAGTATATCATCTATTTCGGCCTTTGCATATTCAATATAACAGTCGAAATATCTCCCTTCAGAAAAAATGCCTGTATCAATCAGCTCATATTCCGTCTGGTCGCGCCCGATGCGGTTTCTTGCGACCAACTCGTCATAGGGAAATGTATTTTGCGGATATTTATAAAGGTACCTGCAATAAGAGTGGGTAGGCGATGAATCCTGGTGAAAGTAGATTTCTTTTACATCTTCACCGTGGTTTCCCTGGTTGTTGGTCAACCCGAAAAGCCTCTCCTTTAGGATGGGGTCATTGCCGTTCCAAAATGCTGGGGCAATGCATAGTATTTGCATCTCATCACAAAATCCCGCTATGCCTTCTTCTCCCCAACGGTAAGCATTGCTTCGTGCTTGGTCATGAGATACAAAATTCCAGGAATCACCATGTGAACTGTAGTCTTCGCGGACAGTACCCCATTGCCTTTCGGTCATGTAAGGGCCCCATTTCTTCCAGGTACCTTCCTTCTTTGCTAACTCAAGACGTACCTGTTCAGCGTG
The DNA here is from genome assembly GCA_041628815.1 of Saprospiraceae bacterium. GTDB lineage: Bacteria > Bacteroidota > Bacteroidia > Chitinophagales > Saprospiraceae > JBFKOL01. Next base: position 11,241 of record JBFKOL010000071.1, read on the forward strand.
CTTTTTTATGGTCGCATCCTTTTCTGCCATCGGATATTGTGAAGATGCATGAATGTGCGAAGGTAGTAAGAGAAGGGAATGATTTGACTTATGAGTCAAAAATTGGGAATGAAAAATTGAAAGTTTTTTATACCCAACACTCAACGCATAGTCTCATTCCCCGAAGCTACAGCGAAGGAGGACAGCCCTTAAATGATATCGGATCTTTGATTTGTGAATTGTTCGAAATTGTCAAGTATTACACAACTTAACAACCCAGCCATGCCATTTTCAAAATCTTATCCAAATGCCCTTACCTTTGAATTTCACACTTATACTGTCTAATCATGTCCATCCAATACGAATCCCGCTATTCATGCCATCCTGAGGACTTCAGGACCTACGACACAGAAAGGATCCGGCGTGATTTCTTGATCGAAAAAATAATGGAGCCGGGGAAGATTCATTTGTACTACATTCATTACGATCGGTTCATTGCCGGAGGTGCGGTGCCAGTAGACAAGACATTGGCTTTGGATGCCATAGATCCGCTTAAATCAGATTTCTTTCTTGAAAGACGCGAACTGGGTATAATTAACCTGGGAGGAAAGGGTACGGTTCAGACTGATTCGGGAACGTATGAATTGTCGTTTTTAGAAGCATTATACATTGGAAAAGGGATCAAAAAAGTCAATTTTACCAGCAATGATGATGACTATCCTGCCAAATTTTACCTGAACTCGGCACCAGCTCACAAAGCCTACCCCGCCAAGAAGGTGGGAAAAGATGAATCCAATGTGGTTGAGGCAGGAGACCCTTCTACATCCAATGCACGGAGCATCATCAAACTGATCGATGGAAGCATACTGGAGGTCTGCCAGCTACAAATGGGCATTACTATTCTGAAACCCGGAAACGTGTGGAACACAATGCCGTGCCACACCCATGACCGCAGGATGGAGGTCTACTTCTACTATGGTATGAATCCTGCCCATGCTGTCAGCCATTTTATGGGTCCGGCCCAGGAGACTAGGCATATCTGGGTACAAAATGAACAAGCCGTCATTTCACCTCCATGGTCTATCCATTGCGGATCTGGTACGGGACATTATTCGTTCGTCTGGGGCATGGCCGGCGAAAACCTGGACTACACCGATATGGATGGCATCCGGATCACTGAGATGAGGTAATGGTCTGAAATTCATCTTGGTATTAGATCTCTTTTTGTAGGCTTACCTCAACGTTGAATACAGTAATTTTCGCCCCTCACAAATCACGAAATCCGATGATATAAGTCAATATTTCGCAGGTTCTTTTTTTGGCAAATTGTAATGGGTATGCCCTTTCAAGTAAGGCAATCCCATTCATTGTTTCTTCATACACTAATCTGAATAAGCCATGAAAAGAACAATCATAGTTAAGCGCTTGAATATCCTGAAACCGTTATTCATTATTGGGTTTTTAGTGGGTATCTCAAGTTTGATGAATGCAAGACAATGGGGAACTTCCGTTATTTCAGTTGGCTGGGACGACTTCAGCTACCCCTTGAATTCCGGTTTGGTTGGCTGGGAAGTATTACCACTGGACAACGACCGAATGTCATTACATGTATCCTTCAATCTCAAAGGGGCGATACCCAACAGCGTGTTGGGTGCAGGCGCGCATTTCTTTGGAGTTGAACCCGACCTGATGAATGAAATAATCGAGTTTGACGGAAGAAGGGTTGGCAGCGGTATTTCAAGAATTACCCGTGAAGGAATTACTTCGGTGGTTACCGGTGCGTGGGATTTTGGTGAAATCATTACCGATGCAAATGGCGATGGCCAAGTAAATTTCTCGCTCGTCATACCCAATCGCACCTATAATTTGCAATTTACCATACGAAAAGGGTCCAACTGTCCGGTTACCTCTTCTGATTGTGCTTGTGTATATCGAACCGCTTATTTTGGTAGTGGAGCAAGGATTTACGGCAGCAGTAACAAGATTGAAGAAACACAGCCACCAGGCTCTATTCACCAGGCTGCAGCGTTGTTTGTGGGAGACTGGCTTGGAGTTTTTCATTGCGGCGATGCCCCAGGATCTATCAGTACTTTCAATATGGTATTATGGAAGGAAAATGGTCAATTGCTCTGGACGGATTGGACAGCAACCGAGATCTACCCTGCTGTATTCACGGAAGAGCAGGACCGATATAAAATCTTTCTTGAGGGCCGTGATGCAGAAGGGAATGACCGTACGTACAACTTTTATTACGATAAAGATGCTCGCATACCCATTTTGTATGGGGAAGGATGGCACGAGAGATTTCCCAACTGCACCAACTACGTGTATACAGGTTTGACACATTGGACCCAATGTGAACCTTACAAAGATGGTCCTTGGGACGTACCTGACGTAATCGAGGAAGAAGTCATGAGTGGGGCTCTCGGAATACAATCCACGGGTTCAGCAACACTCACACCTGGGTGGGATGATAATTCTTACCCACTGTCCTCGGGGAAGGTGTCGTGGACCACTACCCATCTCGAGAACAACACACTTTCCCTCACAGTAAGATTTGACCTGCAAGGAGCCCAGAGGAATGCTGTACTGGGAGCGGGCGTTCACTTTTTTGGAATTGATCCGGCCTTGACATCAGAAGTCACCGAATTCGACGGTCGCAGGGTAGGGAGTGGAACGGAGACATTGAATCGTGATGGAAACAGCGCCCTGGTTACGGCGGCATGGGATTTTGGAGAGTTAAGGACGGACGGACAGGGAAACGGTTCGGCTAGCTTTGTCCTCAAAGTGCCAGCAAGAAAGTACCAGGTTCAGTTTACGATCCGTCGCGGCGTTAATTGTCCTGCACAGTCATGGGATTGTGCATGTGTGTACCGTTCCGGCACACAGTTCGGAAGTGAACTGGTGACTATTGGAGATTCCTATTCATCAAATGCACCTGATGTAGCCGACATCTTCATTGGAGATTGGTTGGGCGGATTTCATTGTGCTCAGCCTGCAGGGCCTATCGATATGGTTAACGTTATCATTTGGCGTCAGAACGGAATGATTCTCTGGACTGATTGGACCGTTAGTAAAGTATATCCTGGAATCTACGAAGAAGAATTTGACCGTTATCTTTTGAGACTAAGAGGATATGACCCTGACGGCAACGAACGATCTTACAAGTTGTATATGGATAAGGACGCTCGTTTACCCCTAATTTATGGAGCAGGTGTGCACCAAAAATTTCCCGCTTGTGTCAATTTTTCCTACCGGGGATTGACCCATTGGACGCAATGTGAGCCTTATACCGAGGGCCCTTTGGATAAACCAAAAATACTTTCGAATTCAGAAAATCTGCAGTACCCAGATCTTTCCGGCATCTGGTATGGTTACGATCCCAGGACGGGCAACAAGGGAGAGCGATGTACCCTTGAGCAGACGGGACAGCAGCTATCATTTCTCAACGAATACGGCATGCGGTCATCGGGCACATTTTTAGATCGCACGACAATCATTGCGAATGACTGGGAGGGCGGCTTACGGGCTAGTTTACAGAATAACAATGAGACCATTGCTTTTGCGAACGGTTCGTTTTGGGAGCGAAAGAAAAGAACGGGGAAAGAGGATGATAATAAGGTAGTATCAATCAAGCTGGAGAAGACGGCCTTTGCTCCTGGCGAAAGTATCAATGTTGATTTTTCGGGTTTTCCGGGTAATAGCCAGGACTGGATTTCAATTGCCCAGGCGGGGACAGCAGATAACAGCTACATCACGTATAAATATCTTGAAGGTAAGACGGCCGGCACGATCACTTTACCTGGTCAGACTCCGGGGGAATATGAGATCAGGGGATACTTCAATAATGAATACACAGTACAAGCCAGGATCAGTCTACGGATTGGAGAATCCGGGAAGGAAGCGAAGGTGATTTGTGTTACAACAAATGTGAAGAAGGGCGAAAGTATAAATATTGATTTTTCGGGTTTTCCGGGTAATAGCCAGGACTGGATTTCGATTGCTCAGGCGGGGACAGCAGATAACAGCTACATCACGTATAAATATCTTGAAGGTAAGACGGCCGGTACGATCACTTTACCTGGTCAGGACCCCGGAGAATATGAGATCAGGGGATACTTCAACAATAATTATGAGGTAGTGAGTCGATGCCGGATCGGTGTAAAGGACACCGAAGGCATAGAGCATTACCCTGATTTATCGGGCACCTGGTATGGTTA
>JBFKOL010000072.1:0-15306 GCA_041628815.1 Saprospiraceae bacterium
TACGGTGATGTCGAAAGTAAAATCCTTGTCTTTGTTGCTGGTGTAGGAGGTTGATAGTTCCCACCCCTTGTTTTCAAGATTGCCGCCATTGGTCAAAGGAAAAGTCGTGATTCCCGAGCTTGCAGGTATGGGTACCGAGACCAACATATCTGTTGTTTTTGATATAAAGTAGTCAAACGATGCCTTAATTCGGTTCTCGATGAAACCAATATCCAATCCGAAGTTGGTTGTCGCTGTCTCCTCCCATTGAATATCGGGCGTCGGTAAAGAGGTTGCAATGGCTCCGACCACCACCGGTTGGCTGGCCCCCTCGCCAAAAGGGTAGTTGAGCTGCTGTCCCCCAGATCCTATTCTCGCCAGGAAAAGATGTTCACCGATCAGCTGGTTTCCTAGGGTACCATAGCTAAACCGGGGCTTTAATTGGCTTATAAAATCTGATTCAAAGAAATCTTCGTTATGCACTGCCCACCCTAAGGACAGGGAATAAAAGTTACCATACTTATTATCATTACCAAATCGCGATGAGCCATCACGCCTCACACTGGTCTGTAAATAGTACCTATTGTCAAAATCATAGCTCAGTCTACCGAAGTACGACTGGAGGGTGTTAGTTGAATTGAATCCGAAAGATGATTCATCACCAATGCCTGCGCTTAGTGCCAGCAATTGATCCGAGGCCAGTGTATTGTTTGAGCCGCCTACAGACCTGAATTCACTCTTCTCCCGAGAAATACCCAAGAGTACATCGAAATCGTGATCACCAAAAGTCTTGTTGTAGTTCAGAGTGTTATTCAGTGTCCAACTGGTTGTCCGGGATCTTGACTCCACCAGAAAAGGGTTTTCATTAACCGCCTGTGGTCCGAAATTATAAGTGGGTATAAAGTCAGAAAAATGAGTATTCTCTACGTTTGCACCATATTGAAATTGATAGTTGAGTCCTTCCCAAAGTTTAAGGGTGGCTGAAACATTGAACTGCATGTAGTCATCCTGATTTATACGTTTCTCCAAACTGGTCTCACCTACAGGGTTGCCAGATCCCAATCCGCCTGCCGGAACGGCAAAACCGTTTGTTGTATTAGGATCGAAAATTTCCTTGTGTGGCAACTGTGAATACACGCTAAGGAAGGGGGAAAAACTTGCGTTTCCTCCTCCTATAGGTTCAAAAATACCTTTTGTGCCTTCACGGGTATAACTAATACCAGGTGCAATCTTAAGGCGGTCATCCAATAGATTGAAGTCTAGATTGAACCGCGTGCTCAATCTGTCAAAGCCAGTGTTGATCACCGTTCCGGTGTTATTAAAATACCCTGCAGTAAAGCTGTATTTCATCTTCTCTGTACCGCCCGAAATGCCAATATCATGTTTTTGCTCGTACGCATTTTGTAGGTAGGCGCCTAACCAGTCTGAATCGGCAAAAGTTTCACCACTGTTCAGATAGGGAGCCGGAGTTATACCGGCATTGGAATACGCTTCTAATTTAATTTGATCATGCTGCGCCCTGTTTGCTACCGCTACATTTTGTTTTACGTTTTGGGTGCTGATATACGTATTGATGGTCACTTTGGGGTCACCGGTTCTACCTCTTTTGGTTGTGACAATGACAACCCCGTTGGATGCCCTGGAACCATAAATGGTTGCTGCGGAAGCGTCCCGTAATATGCTTATATTCTCAATATCCGCCGGGTTTAGGTATGAGAGATCTCCTGGGATCCCATCAATAACGAACAAGGGATTATTATTGCCAATGGTACCCAAGCCCCGGACCCGTATTACCGGTTCCGCACCTGGGGCGCCAGTTGCCGTGGCAACATTAAGCCCGGCTACCTGACCTTGTAATGATGTTCCGACGTCAGCTGTTGGTATTTTTTGGATTTCTGCAACGTTTACGGACGAAATGGCCGCGGTTACCTCAGTTTGTCTTTGTGTGCCGTAACCTACCAAAACAACTTCCTCAAGACCCATAGCATCTTCTTCAAGTACTACATTTATAGTTGTTTGGTTGCCTACTTGTATTTCTTTCGTAACAAAACCCAGATAGCGAAAAACCAATATGGTTTGCGCACTAGGCACGTCAATGGAGTAGTTACCATTAAAATCAGTCTGGACTCCTAAAGTCTCATTGCCCTTAACGATCACAGAGGCCCCTGGCAGTGCAACACCCTGTTGATCTGAAACAGTTCCATTTACCAAAATACCTTGAGCAAAAGCATTAGAGGAAAACCCAATGGAAATAAACATAAATAGTAAGAACGATAGCCCTTTATAATACCGGTTTCGATTGTTTAGTTGTTTTTTCATATTGATGGTTGTTTACTCAATTCTTTGATTTGTAGTTGAATTTATTTGCCACCAAATATTGAATTATTATCAACCAAAACATCAAATCACACCTTTACTTGACCTTTACATCAAGTTTAAAATACTCATATTCAATAAGTTGTAGTTAAATGCGTGTGCGCTACTAAGTAAGGATAATAGCAGTAGACACAGAAAAGATGAGATTTTTAATGAACTAATAAAGAGTTGGTTAGTTCCGCCAGTGAGGGTCACACAACTTAGGAATTAGGAATTTCCAGATCCTAAATATTCTCCAGAAATCTGACTAGGCTTTCCTTTGAGTCTATGCTTAGTTTTTTCCTCAATCGATGTCTACCTATTTCTACAGAATTTATAGATATGTTGTTGATGTTGGCTATTTCCTTCGAACTGAGTTTGAGCTTTACTTGCACGGCCAGTTTTATGTCCTTATCAGTTAAGTGAGGGTAATTCTCCTTGATTCTAAAAAGAAAATCACTCTGAAGGGTCTCTATATTCGCATGGAATTTCTGAAGGTCCTCGTTGAAATCAAATTTATAACTATACTCTCTTATAAGTCGATTAATATCTTTCTTTAATTGATTGATGTCTGTAGAATTTATTGTTTTTAAGGATTTGGTGAGATCTCTATAAATGGATGTTCGTTGAGAAATGAACAATGCCATGTTTGTTAGCTCTTTCATCCGGAATTCCAATTTGTGCTCAAGATTCTCCCGCAATAGGGATTGGGTTTTTAATTTTTCCCTGGCCAGTTTATCACTTTGTTGATAAATTGCTTTTTTCTTTCTTATATTATTCCAGAGTGACGCTATAATTAGAATTCCTATTATCGTCAAGAGCAGGGAACCTATAAGAATTGATCTTTTTCTTTGGGCTTCCAAATTTCGTTGTTGCTCTAACAATTTAATTTGGGATGCTCTTCTTTCATCCTCATAACGAATTCTCATGTCCGTAAGCTTCTCACTTTTGTTGCTCGAAAAAATTTCTGAATTTCCTTCTGCATATTTCTTATAGTAATTGAATGCCTCCTTGTAATCTTGTTTTGCCAAAAAATACTCGGACATAATTCGATCGTTTTCTACTATCCACTCTTTGTTATCCATCAATCCCTCCATAATCGATCTCGATTCGTTCACTAGTGCGTAACATTTATCAAAATCCCCCAACTTTAAATTTACGAGCGATAGCTCATTCAGAACATGTACCTTATTTTGGATGTCATTGATTTGATTTGAGATCTCCAAAGAGGATTCTAGATATGTTTTGGCAGCAACCAGTTCATTAATTTTACGATAACATACTCCCATATTTTTCATGGTTTCCGAAATTCTGTCTTTATTGTTAAATACTTTTTTTAGCTCGAGAGACTTCTTGAAAAATGACAACGCCAACTTACAGTCTCCGGAACGTTCATGAATCAATCCTATACTGTTATAGCTATAGGCAATGCGTTGCCTATCTCCAATTTTTTCGTGTATTTTTAAAGTCTCAGTGTGGTATTCAAGGGCTTTGTCGAAATACCCTATATCGAAATACAACCATCCCAGGGTTCTCAGAGTGAAGGCCAAATCATAATCGTTATTAAGGTCTTTTCTAATTTCTAAGGATTGAAGCCCATATTGTAATGCTCTATCATAAAAGTCATTAAATAAGTACCCCTGGCAAAGATTTATCAGCGCTAAACCTTCTTGTCTTTTATCATTCAGCTCCCTGGATAATCTTAATGCTTCGTCGCCATAGTCTATAGTTTTATTAGGATCTATAGACCAATATATTTCAGCAACTCTGTTTAGTAATCGTAGTCTATCGGTGCTACTTGAGTAAGGTAAAATATTTAAAAGACTATCCAATTCTATTTGAGAGTCGCTTGGATTTTCATCCCAAATATTAGTCTGAGCGTACGAAGTAATTCCTGAAAGAAGGAAAATAGTTAGAATAAGAAATATCGGTTTTTTCATTTGCGAGTATTTTACATTAAGCTGTTCCACTCACTGCTGTCATACAAATATCCATTTAATTGATTAAAGGGCCTGTTCCAAAGGCCAATATGAAAGGTCAAGTAAAGGTGGTTTTCAAGGTACTGAGAAAAAATAATTGAAATTTGTTCCTCATCAGGAATTAGATCGAATTGACAAAATACAATGGGCAAACATCCTATTTGAAACATGGATATAAATAATATACTTTATACGACCATTCTTATTGTTTTGGGGGTTGGTTGTAATGGAGTAGAACAGATAATATCTGAAACGGAAAACAATCATTCAAACTTCAGCAGGAATGTTTTAGATTATCGTGTCACCCCCAAAGATTCTATGGATAGATCGGGATTAATGTATTCGGATCATGGCTCATGGTTTGCGTATAGCTTTTCCGATACCTGCGAGGTTATAGGAGATTTCACGGGTCCTTTTTTAATGACTCAGCAGAATGGCATTTGGTCGAGTAAATCCCTGGTGTCTATCAACCTTACCGTTGGAAATCACCCTGTAATCTTTAAGAAAGAAAATATCGTTGCCCAGGAAAGCTATTTAAGTCATTTAGAACAAACTTTTTCTGCATTAGGGATTGAATTAAAAGAAACTCTTCTCTTTTTAAACGGTCATACAGCACTGATTAGATATCGGTTTTCCAATAAACAAAAAAAAGGCATTCAATTGGCTTGCTACTGGAATAACAAGCTTTTACTGACCAATAGTTTAAAGTTCTCCTCCAAAAAGAATATTCTCGAAATAAGCTCGAGCGATAGTGAGGCCCTTGGCTACATTACCTTCCCAAATGGTACATCCCTAAAAAAAGACGGAAAGAATTTCACATCCGAGCTTCAAAAATTTTGGCTAAACCCTAATCAAACGAAAGATATTGTAATTGCGCATACGTTTATTTTTCCGGAATATTCATGGGAGGAGCAAAGTAGGCTATTAGACAATTCGAATTTTGATTCAATTTTAAATGTTCGAAAACAAGAAAAAACCAACCAACTACAAGCCCTTATCGAGAATCGTAAACTAAAATTTAAGGATGAAAAATATGCCGAAGTCTTGGCTAAGGCCTATCTTACATTACAAAATAACTGGCGGATTCCTGCTGGAAAATTAAAGCACCAAGGTCTGTTTCCCAGTTACCATTATGAATGGTTCCACGGGTTTTGGTCTTGGGATTCTTGGAAGCATGCCGTTGGATTGTCGTATTACAACACCCAGTTGGCAAAGGATCAGATGCGGGCCATGTTCGATTATCAGGACGAAGATGGATTTGTAGTGGATTGTATCTATAGGGACACTACCATCGAACCTTTTAATTATAGGGATACCAAACCACCACTTTCGGCTTGGGCTGTGGCTAAAATATATAAACAGGATTCGGATATCGATTTCGTAAGGGAGATGTACCCCAAACTTAAGAAATATCATTCGTGGTGGTACAGGAAACGGGATCATGACCAAGACGGAATGTGCGAATTCGGGTCTACCGATGGTACCGTTTTGGCCGCAAAATGGGAAAGCGGTATGGACAATGCCATTCGCTTTGACGATTCCAAAATATTGAGGAATTCAGAGGGGGCCTATTCCTTGGATCAGGAGAGTGTCGATCTGAACGCTTATTTATATGCAGAGAAACTATTCTTGGCCGCATTAGCCGAAGCCTTGGGTAGAACGGAAGAATCCAACGCCTATCGTACCAGTGCCGAAACATTAAAGAAAAACATCCAAGTTCAGTTTTACGACCCGGAAGATGGGTGGTTTTATGACACCAATTTAGAGGGTACAAAATTTATAAAAGGAGCAGGTAGCGAAGGTTGGACGGCTCTTTGGGCAAATGCTGCCACACAGGAACAAGCAGAGGCCATAAAAACGAAAATGATGGATCAGGAAAAATTTTATACCAAAGTGCCCTTTCAAACCATGTCGAAAGACCATGAAAAATTCAACCCCATGAATGGTTATTGGAGAGGCCCCAATTGGTTAGACCAAGCTTATTTTGGAGTAAAGGGTCTTCGTAATTACGGTTTTAAGGAAGAAGCGGACAAGGCCACTGCTCAAATTCTTGAAGGTGCGGAAGGAGTTTTGGGGAAAGGAAAAGCAATACGGGAGAATTATCATCCACTTACCGGTGAAGGACTTGAAGCCCAAAATTTTAGTTGGAGCGCTGCACATATCATTATGCTTTTAATGGAAGATTAAGATGGATTACACCACAATTAAGATAACGGCCCAACAAGCGGAAAAAATCGCTTTAGATCTTTTTGACATTAGCGGGAAGGCCGCACCACTTCCCGGTGAAATCGATTTTAATTTTAGAATTAAGATTGCCGACGGGGAAGGCTATATTTTAAAAATATCGCGCCCCGATGAAAATGAAAACTATCTGGATTTTCAACAGCAATTGTTACAACATGTAGAAAAGGAAGGACAGGGATTGATTTCGCCCCAGGTCGTCAAAGATAAAAAAGGAAACGCCATTGCATCATTTACCGATGAAGAAGGAAACCTGAGAAGGGTTCGCATGCTTACCTGGGTATCGGGAAGGATATGGTGCAAAGTAAACCCACAATTGGATAGTCTGCGCTATAGTTTGGGCGAACAATGTGGAAAATTGACCCAGGCCTTACAAGGGTTCGAACATTCAGAGGCTCATCGAGAATTTGATTGGGACATTGCCCAATCCCTTTGGACGAAGGAACACCTCGATCTATTCAATCAAACCGAAAAAGAAATTATTGCCTCATTTCAAAATGCATTTGAAAATGTCCAAAACGTTTATTCCAAGCTTCGTAAGGCGGTGGTTCATAATGATGCCAACGATAACAATGTGATTGTTTACGAAGAGCTGATCGATCCAAAAGTAAAAGCGGTTATCGATTACGGGGATTCCGTCCATACCCAAATTGTCAACGATCTGGCCGTAGCCTGTGCCTACGGAGCAATGGGCCACAACGACCCTTTGGAAACCATCCTGCCTATTGTCAAGGGGTATCATGCAACATTTCCCTTGGAAGAATTGGAATTGGAGCATCTTTATCATACGATAGCCATGCGGTTGATCATCTCGGTTACCAAATCGGCCATAAACAAGCGTAAGGAGCCGGATAATGAATATTTGCTCATCAGCGAAAACCCTGCCTGGGAGTTGCTTAACAAGTGGTACGCCATCGATGCTGATTTTGCCCATTACGTATTTAGACAAGCCTGTGGTTTTATGGCACATCCGAATGAAAAGCAGTTTACGGATCGGGCAGGTGAAATCGATTTTAAGATTACAAATCTATTCCCGACTATCAACCGGGAGAAAATACATCTACTCGATTTGAGCGTATCGAGCAAATGGTTAGGGCACCAAGAAGATTTTGATGACCTAGAACTATTTCAATTTAAAATCGATAGACTACTAAAACGACATCCAGAAAAAATTCCGGCCGGGGGATATTTGGAACCCCGCGCCGTCTATATATCTTCCGATTATGATAAAATAGGGAATAGTGGTCGGGAAAGCCGTACGGTTCATTTGGGTGTGGATTTTTGGTTGCCCGCAGGTACTCCTGTTCATGCAATGTTTGATGCGGAAGTAATTGCCGCTGTAAACGATGCCGGAATCAAAGAGTACGGAGGTTTGATAATCTTAAGGCACACCTTACAAAATTTGGAATTCTATTCCCTGTACGGACACTTGTCACATGCCTCGCTTAACGGCAAAGAAGTAGGTCAAACCATTAAAAAAGGAGAGTGCATCGGGCATTTGGGTAATCCCGAAGAAAACGGTAATTGGGCCCCCCACCTTCATTTTCAGATTATGTTATCTATGCTTGGAAATACTATTGATTTTCCAGGGGTTGCCTATCTCAATCAGATAGATGTTTGGAAAAGTATCTGTCCCGATCCCAACCTTCTTTTCAAATTAAAGGAGCTACGGTCACAGGAGGCAACTCCGAATGACAGATTGATTGATTACCGAAAACAGCATCTGGGCAAAAGTTTGAGTTTGCAATACAAGGTCCCAATTAGGATGGTGCGCGGTTCGGGACAATATCTGATGGATCAATATGGGCGGAAATATTTGGATACAGTAAACAATGTGGCCCATGTGGGTCATGAAAATTACAATGTAGTCAGGGCGGGCCAAGAGCAAATGGCGCTGCTCAATACCAATTCCCGCTACCTTCACGATAACATCAATGAGTTGGCCCAAGAATTATTGGAAACTTTGCCACCTGAACTGAATGTGCTGCATTTTGTGAATTCGGGCAGCGAGGCCAATGAATTGGCAATCCGTATGGTAAAAGCATCTACGGGCGAATACGATATTATCGCCTCCGAAGTCGGGTATCACGGTAATTCGAATATGTGTGTCGATATAAGCTCGTATAAGTTTGATGGCAAGGGAGGTATGGGCGCTCCCGAACATACCTATATTTTTCCCTTGCCCAATGCCTTTCGTGGAAAATACAGGGGAGAAAATACAGGAAAACGCTATGCCGAAGAAGTACAAAAACAAATCGAAGTAATCCATGCAAAAGGTCGTGGGGTCGGGGCATTTATCATTGAACCCATCATCAGTTGTGGTGGACAAATCGAACTTCCTTCGGGCTTTTTGTCCCAAGCTTATGAATATGTACGGGCAGCGGGCGGACTCTGTATTTCGGACGAAGTTCAAGTTGGTTGTGGCAGGTTGGGCAAGACCTTTTGGGGCTTTCAACTCCACGACGTTGTTCCCGATATTGTCACTATTGGCAAACCTTTGGGGAACGGGCATCCTTTGGCGGCCGTGGCTTGTACCCAGAACGTGGCTGAAAAGTTTGCTAATGGCATGGAATACTTTAACACCTTTGGGGGTAATCCGGTTTCTTGTGCCATCGGCAAGGCTGTTCTTCAAACGGTAAAAATGGAAAAACTTCAAAAACATGCCTTGGATATAGGAGAATTTTTAAAAGCTGAATTACGGAAATTGGCCATTGATTACCCCATTATTGGCGACGTGCGCGGGCAAGGGCTTTTTTTGGGATTTGAACTCGTGAATGCCGATATGAATCCACTTGGTATTCAGGCCGATTATCTGGTGAACAGAATGAAAGACCACTGTATTTTGATGAGCTCCGATGGTCCCGATCTGAACGTGCTCAAAATTAAACCACCTCTAATCTTTACAAAGGAAAATGCGCAAGAACTGATTTACTACTTAAAAAAGATTCTTGCCGAGGATTTTATGATGTCCTATTGATTCCAAGAAAAAAAAATCGAATGAAATTAAGAAGTCTTCTAGTTGTTTTTGTGTCCGTCCTCTATTCTTGCAGGCAAGAGCCATTGCCCGAAGTTCCGGTACAGGCAAATCACTACAACCACAAAATCTTTGAAGAAAACAAATTGCCGCCAAGGGCTACTTTTTTCGCCTTCGAAACCGACTCCGTTTCAGATATGGTAAATTCAACACGCTTTTTAAGTTTAAACGGCGATTGGAAATTCCATTTTGTCAAAGACCCAAAGCAGCGACCCACAACTTTTCACAACATAAGTTTTGATGATAGCGATTGGAAAACAATTCCCGTTCCTGCAAATTGGGAGGTAGAGGGATATGACCATCCTATTTATTTGGACGAACGCTATCCTTTTAATACCAATTGGCCCGATACGCCAACGGATTATAATCCTGTAGGCACCTATCGCAAAGAGGTCATTCTTTCTAAATCTTTTCTTTCCGAAGACACTATTCTTCATTTTGCAGGTGCTAAATCTGCAATGTATGTCTATGTCAACGGTAAATATGTGGGCTACTCCCAAGGCAGTAAAACCCCGGCGGAATTCAATCTGACAAAATATCTATCGGCGGGAAAGAACCTCATTGCCCTGCAAATGTTCCGATGGAGCGATGCCAGCTATCTGGAAAGTCAGGATATGTTGCGTATGAGCGGTATTGAACGTGATGTTTACCTCTATACCCGACCTAAGGTATTTGTGTCTGATTATCATACCTACACCAATTTGGACGATACTTACACCAAAGGCATCTTAAAAGGAGCGATTTCCATTACCAATTCGACCTCCGAAACTGTGTCAAGAAAAATAGCACTCGAATTGATGGATGGCGCAAATAGAATTTATAACACGACAAAGACTTTAGATATTCCAGCGGATACCACAGTGGTATTCCATGCGAATAAAATACTTGAGCAGGTAAAGCCGTGGTCGGCAGAGATTCCAAATCTGTACGGACTTAAAGTTGCCTTGGAAGATGAAAACGAAGATGCCAACAACGAATACATTAATCGCTGGACGGGATTTAAACGGGTCGAGATTAAAAATAGCCAGGTACTTTTCAACGGAAAGCCTATCTACATCAAAGGTGTTAACCGCCATGAGACCGACCCCTTTACCGGTCATGTTGTCTCTAGGGAATCCATGGAAAAGGATATCAAATTGATGAAACAGTACAATATCAATGCGGTGCGTACTTCCCATTATCCCAATGATCCGTATTGGCTGGAACTTTGCGATAAGTACGGGCTTTACGTGGTGGATGAGGCAAATATTGAGAGCCATCCGTTGGCCATTGACGAGAAAAGGCAAATCGGAAACGAGATGGGTTGGCTGCCGGCCCATATGATGCGAACCCAAAGAATGTATTATCGAGATAGAAACCATCCCTCGATCTATTCTTGGTCCTTGGGCAATGAAGCGGGGGAAGGGGAAATTTTTAAGACTACCTACAAATGGCTAAAAGAGCAGGACTGTAATAGGACCGTTCAATACGAACCCGCTGGGATAGAAAATTATACAGATCTTTATTGCCCTATGTACCCCGAACCGGAAGATTTGATCGAGCACGGAAAATCAGAGTCGGACAAACCTTCCATAATGATCGAGTATGCACATGCCATGGGTAATTCGGTCGGAAATCTACAGGATTATTGGGATATTATCGAAAAATATTCGAACCTTCAGGGAGGCTTTATCTGGGATTGGGTAGACCAAAGCTTGGAGTATAAAGACAAAAATGGGAAGCCTTACTTGGCCTACGGCCATGATTTCCATCCGGATTTGCCGACTGACGGAAATTTTTTGAACAATGGCCTAGTAGATCCGTATCGCAATCCACATCCACATCTTTCCGAGGTCAAGAAGGTCTATGAACCCGCTCAGTTTTACTATAAAGGGAATGGAATTTTGGCAATTGAAAATAAGAATTTCTTTGCCGATTTTTCGGATATGGAACTTCGAATACGGCTTCTTGCAAGCGGCAAAGTGGAGGATGAACAAACCGGTATTACTGTCAATGTATCGCCACAGGAAACCAGGGAAATCCAACTCGAAAACATTCCCGATATCTTTATTCCTGAGGATGAATATATTTTGGAAGTGAGTTTGCTTCAGAAAAATGAAACACCTTCAATTCCGAAAGGGTATGAAGTGGCCTGGGACCAGTTCGTTTTACAAAAAGCGATAAAACCGATAACATCCGTTCGCCAGGGCACACCTATACAGATTGCTGCCTCAGAAAAGGATATCTTAATTCAAAACGACAGAACATATCTAAGGATCGACAATAGAACAGGAGAAATCATTTCGTGGACTTTTCATGGTACGGAAATCACGAACCAGCCTATCCGCCCCAATTTTTGGCGACCACCTACGGATAACGATCTTGGCAACGGGATGGACAAATGGGCAAAAATTTGGCAGGAAGCAACAAATATTTATAGTGCTCAACTTATTCAGCCACCCACAAAGAAACGAACAGGTAGTGATTTTAAAGTTCAATATAGTCTTCCAAACAATGAAGCGGAGGTAATCGTAGATTACACCTTGGAGCAAAATGGAACATTAGGGGTGACTTATGCTTTCAAACCAACCCGAAAAGATTTACCGAATATCCCCAGAATCGGAATGTACTTGATTTTGCCCAAAGATTTTACGGAGGTGGAATGGTACGGCAATGGCCCTGAAGAAAGTTATTGGGACCGAAAAACGGGAGTAAAAACGGGTATTTATAATGGGAAAATCGTAGATCAGTTCCATCGATATCCGCGCCCTCAAGAAACGGGAAATAAAACCGATGTCCGCTGGGCGGCCGTTTCCAATGGTAAAATTTCGCTTAGGGCCCGATCAGAAGGACATTTGTTGAATACGAGTATTTGGCCTTTTACAATGGATGAACTTGATTTTGACGCCAAAAAAGACGGTGCCCAATCCGCATCCGGCTTGGTTCCCGTAACCAAAAAACATGGGGCTGATATTAAAATGGGAAACAAGGTACAATGGAATATAGACCACTTACAAATGGGCGTTGGTGGAGATAATTCATGGGGAGCTAAGGTTCATGATGAATACACGATTAAACCACAGAACTACAGGTATTCATTTACTCTTCAGCCGATAATAAACTAGATGATTAATAACAGCAATATTTGGAATTTTTTTAGGCATCCTAAATTAACCGGGTACGTATTGCAATACGTTACGATTTATGAGGAACAAACGAACAAATTCAAAAAATCTAGAGGTAGAATCATCTGCCAATTTAAGTTTGAAAATAGCCTCTCCCGGTCGAATCAATTTGATTGGGGAGCATACTGATTACAATGACGGATTTGTGTTGCCAGCAGCCATTGACAAATGCATTTACATGACGATGAGTGCAAATGGCCATGACAGCCGGTGCACAGTCAGGAGCAAGGGGTTTGATAGCATCCTGGCGGTTGATTTGAACAATTTAGGGCAGGGCACCGAAGGATGGCACAATTATGTTTTAGGGGTCATCAGTGAAATACAAGAATTGACACCTCGACTCAAAGGGTTTGATTGCAGGATGGAAAGCAAAGTACCGGTAGGTTCGGGGGTTAGTTCGTCAGCCGCCCTGGAATGTGGCCTTGCCTTTGGCTTGAACGAACTGTTTGACCTGGGCCTCGATAAGTGGCAGATCGCAAAGCTGGGACAAAGAGCCGAGCATAATTTTGTGGGAACCAAATGCGGCATCATGGACCAGTTCGCATCGCTCATGGGCAAGAAGGGTCATTCCATGCTGCTGGATTGCCTATTGCTTGATTTTGAATATATCCCGACCCACATTGACCCATATGTTATACTGATGCTCAACACCAATGTGACCCATAATCTTTCCACGGGCGGGTACAATACTCGAAGGGAAGAAAGTGCATCGGGACTCAAGATGATAACTGACCGTTATGGGGTTGAAAATTCTTTTAGGAATATCACCTTGGAAATGGTCAATGGGTGTAGAGAAGAATTGGGTCCTATACGTTTTAAAAGGTGCAGTTACATACTGGAAGAAAACCAAAGGGTTATCGAAGCCACAGAAGCCCTGAAAAAAAATAATATGGAACATTTGGGTAAATTGCTTTACACCTCCCATGAAGGGCAGAGCAAAAAATACGAGGTAAGCTGCCAAGAACTGGATTTTCTCGTCGAGCTTTCAAAGACTGAACCCCGTATCTTGGGGGCCCGTATGATGGGCGGGGGCTTTGGGGGCTGTACTCTTAACCTTATACATAAAGATGCCGTCGATACTTTTGCTGAGAAGGCTTCAAAAGCTTACAAAGACGAGTTTGGCATTGATCTGTCCTATTTTCAGACAGTTCCCAGTGAGGGCACCCGCCTAATAAATAATTTCTGATGAAACTAGACCTAAACGAACATCCACATAGAAGATACAATATTTTGACCGGGGAATGGGTATTGGTATCGCCTCACCGCACCAAAAGACCATGGCAGGGCAAACAAGAGAAAATTGCCCATGAGAAAAAGCCCAGTTACGATGATAAGTGCTATCTGTGCCCTGGGAACACCAGGGCCAATGGGGTGACCAACCCCAATTACAAATCAACATACAGCTTTACGAATGATTTTTCGGCACTGCTTTCAGACACTCCTTCAGAATCGATTGAGGACGGACTGTTGAAGACAGAGGGTGAAAGCGGCATTTGCAAGGTGGTCTGTTTTTCTCCCGACCACTCCCTGACCCTTCCCCTTATGGAGGTAGGCGCTATTGAAAAGGTCATTTCCCTATGGCAAAAAGAATACGAAGCCCTGGGAAATAGGGAAGGAATCGACCATGTACAGATTTTTGAGAACAAGGGCGAAATAATGGGCTGTAGCAATCCGCATCCCCATGGGCAAATTTGGTCCCAGAGTTCCATTCCTGAGGAAGTTGCCAAAAAGACCGTCCATCAAAAAGAATATTGGCAAAAGAACAAGAGGAGCTTGTTGGGCGATTATCTCGAGCAAGAGACCAAGAAGCAAAAAAGAATACTTTTTGAAGATAGACATTTTGTCGCCCTGGTTCCCTATTGGGCGGTATGGCCCTATGAGGTGATGATCGCCCCGAAAAAACATTTACCACACATCGGGCAATTGAACAATGAAGAAAAGACAAGCTTTGCCCAGATGATTAAGCGCGTCACCATAAAATACGACAACCTCTTTGAGACCTCGTTCCCATATTCGATGGGCATACACCAGGCTCCCACGGATGGCAACACACATGATGAGTGGCATTTTCACATGTCTTTTTACCCACCGCTGTTGCGTTCAGCAACGGTAAAGAAGTTTATGGTAGGCTACGAGATGTTTGCCAACCCCCAGCGCGACATAACAGCTGAACAAGCTACAGAAAAAATCCTTTCCCTGCCAGAAACCCATTATCTTCAAGTTCATTAGTTTCTATTTTTCTACCTCAAACGTATATTCACAGATTGATTTATAAACTTCACCGGGCTTTAAGAAGCTTGAAGGAAAGGTGCTGTTGTTGGGAGTGTTGAGGAATTGCTGGGTTTCTAAACAAAATGCTCCGCATTTTATAGACGGTTGGCATTCTTCTCAGTGTAAAGGCGAAAAAGAGAAGCGTGCCCGAGCCCTTCCGGCTAGTTTTGGAACCTGCCTGCCGGCAGGCAGGTTTGGATTTTGTTATTTGGAATTTACCTTGGTCGGGATTGATTCCCTCACGTTGTTCGGGAATCCTCCCAATGGGTGGTCCTGCAGAGAA
>JBFKOL010000073.1:0-15201 GCA_041628815.1 Saprospiraceae bacterium
GGAGATCAAATCAGGTATACCGTAACTGCCACCAACAATGGCAATGCAATTTTGCCAAATGTCGTGATCAGCGATCCGTTGTTATCACCTGGGTCGAAAGACTGTGGAACTATGAATCCGGGAGATCAATGCCAATTGATTGGAACCTACATCGTAACAACAGCCGATGTTACAGCCGGAACAATCAAAAATAAAACAACGGCAGTGGCAGCCGTCATTCCTCCGGTGATTGAAGAGGATAGCAGTGAAGTCCTTTTGGGTTTTCCTGCCATGACGATTAAGAAATCCAACCCCGTCTTAAAGGTTGATGCAGATGGAAGCGGCGATATAGGAGTCGGTGATGAAATCGAATATACCATTACCTTGACCAACACAGGCACGGCAAATCTCACTGGGGTGACCATTGAAGATCCACTGCTTTCACCGAGCATCAAGTCTTGCGGCCTTTTGACGCCCGGAACATCCTGCCAGTTGATTGGTTCTTATATGGTCAGGGCGATTGATGTGGGCCTGGGCGAAATCAACAACGAAGCGACCGGGAGCAGCGTACAGGCCGGTGACAAAACCGATCAAACTGTGATCAAATTGCCTAAGCCTTCTTTGATCCTGAATAAGGAAATGTTCGCGCATGATGATTTGGACGGCAGCGGTGATGTGAGCTCAGGTGATGTGTTGCATTATAGAATTGAAGCTACGAACAACGGATCCGCGAATTTGACGGCCGTCAAAATCACGGACCCAATCATAACTCCCGGAACAAAAACATGCGCTTTGTTATTGCCAGGCCAGAAATGTACCTTAACTGGTTCTTACACTGTCGGACCCGATGATATAGCCAAAAATGAAATTCTCAACACGGCCACTGTTAACAGTACCCAGACTACCCCTTCTTTCTCCACCGTCAAAATGAATGTGCCTACTCCTGGCTTGAGCATAGAAAAATCATTGACGGGATTCGATGATCTCGATGCAAGCGGTGACATTGGTATTGGAGACATTCTCAACTTTGAAATTAAGGTACTTAATACGGGGACAGCCAACATCACAAATGTTGTCATCAATGATGACAAAATTACCCCTGGAATGAAAACATGTGCCTTTCTGGCTCCAGGTGATGAGTGCATCTTGTCAGGGACATATTTGGTTATGTCCACAGATCTCGATCGTGGATCACTGGTAAATATGGCAAGTGCCCAATCTACACAAACAGGGATCATCGAAGATGGAATCTCTACTTCGTTTCCCATTCCGTTGCTTCAACTTTCAAAGCAATTCCCCATATTACTCGATGACAATGACGGTAGCGGTGATATAAGTTTGGGCGATGTCCTTCAGTATACCATAGAAGCATTCAATACGGGGACAGCCAACCTGACCAATGTCACCATTTCGGACGCGCTCCTTTCTCCTCCCAGTAAAACCTGTTCGTTCCTGCAACCCGGAGAAAAATGTTTTCTTACAGGTACCCACATCGTTAGTGCTACAGATCTTGACAATGGAATGATCAACAACAAAGCGACTGCAAGCTCAACCCAAACACCCAGCCAGGAGGATTCAGTAAAAATCGCGGTACCCTCGCCGGGAATCACCTTGGTCAAAGAAATAACGAAATTCAACGATGTCGACAACTCACTCGATGTCACCCCCGGGGACACCATCTGTTACCTCATTACAGCAACCAACACGGGGACAGCCAACCTGACCAATGTCGTCATAAACGATGACCTTATCACAGAAACCGCAGGTTCTTCACCGTGTTTGCTTTTGACTCCGGGTTCGAAATGCACCCTCGAAGGATTTTACGTCGTCCAGGAATCTGACAGGGATCAGACAGTCGTAAACCAGACGGAAGTCAGCAGTAATCAAACAAGTACCATAACGAGAACCATCGATATCAATGTTCCCGCTCCAAGTATGACCATTGTAAAAAATCCACCTGAGCTTAAGGTGGATACAGATGGCAGCACTGATATCAGTGTAGGAGATATCCTAGAATATACGATCGTTCTAACCAACAATGGTGATGCAAACCTGCTCAATGTCTCCATATCCGATCCCTTACTTATACCCAATTCGGCGACATGTGGTTCGGGAAATCCCAGGATCTTTTCGCCAGGACAAAATTGTGTTTTGACCGGGGAATATGTTGTAAAGGCAGAGGACGTATCATCGGGTAAAATATACAACCTTGCCACTGGAACCACTGATTCTGATCTGGATGATGTCGTTGACACCATCTGCCAGCGAGTTCCTTTTCCCCTTCTCCATGTTAATAAGTCCAGGGCAAGATTGCTAATAGATTCCGATGGCAGTGGTGACATCAGCGCAGGAGATGTACTGGAATACGAAGTGAAAGCAACCAATGCGGGAACGGCCATTCTTACCAATGTATCGGTGTCCGATCCCCTCCTGACCCCGTCAAGCCAGGTCTGCCCGACATTGCACCCTGGGGAAGTTTGTATGCTGGTTGGTACGTTCATAGTAACAACCGGAGATTTGGGCACTTCGTTAAACAACTCTACAACGGCCTCTAGTGATCAGACGGCTGCGGTCTCCGACGAAAGAGAAGTGGGAATTCCTTTTCCTTCCATGTCCATTAGAAAAGGTCAACCCACCTTAAGTGATGATGTAGATAACGACGGTGACATCGGTGCCGGGGACAGCGTGGAGTACGTCATCATTGTGACGAATACAGGTTCTGCCAACCTCACCAACGTGACCATAATGGATCCCTTGATAAACCCTTCTTTCAGGACCTGTCAATTTTTGGCCCCGGGACAACAGTGTATTTTGATTGGCAAATATGCCATCACCCAAGATGACATGGATGCCGGCATGATAGTCAATACCGCCACTGGCAACAGCGACCAGACATCGGAGATTTCAGATGATGAACAATATTTTCTGCCTTTTGAACCGCGAATCGAACTGCGCAAAGAGGTTTCCGATCCAGGATTCCTGCTTGGCTCAAATCCTGAAATAAGCGATGCCGGTGACGAAATCATTTATACGTATCATGTAACCAACACTGGTAATGTCACCATCAGCGACATTCGAGTATCAGATCGTGGTCCTACCTTTTCAGGACAAATAGGGACCAATCCCTTTGGCCCAATTATATGTGATACCCGAGTCATAGCGCCCGGGGAAACCGCAGTTTGCACAGCCAACTATGTTTTAAGTCAAATCGATATCGACAACAGTGCCGGGATTCCCGGAGCAGTCGACAATATAGCCACAGCAACCGGACGCGACCCCAGGGATGGTATGGTCGAGTCGATACCAGATCTAGCCGAAACCAGTATCATGGAACGGGTCAGCTTGGAGTTGTTAAAAGTCTTTGTCGGCTTCAGGGATGTTAACGGCGACGGCATCATTTGGGCGGGTGATCTGGTCATTTACAATTTCGTAGTTACCAATACCGGAAATGTAACTGTCAGCCAGATAGTTGTCGAAGATCCACTCATTGGAGGTACGCCCATATGTGAAATACCAGCATTACCGCCTAACACATCCTTTACATGTCATGGCTCATATACCATCACACTCGAAGATCTTGAAACATTGACCATTACCAACTCTGCAACGGCATCAGGATTGTCTCCACGTGACGAAGTGGTATCGGACGTCTCAGATGACCCTGCAGATCCGACGACAGAAAGCGATGATCCCACTGTCGCAAGGATCCCATGTCCCAGTATTGGCTGCAGCGGAAGGTTGCGTATAAGTATCACCCCGTTGGGAGAGTTGATCATAGACAATGCGTTGTTGGGCTTCCCTGTGGGATTCGACTTGACAATAGAAAATGAAGAAGGTGTCGATTTCACCGGCATCCCCATTACATGCCGGGATGTCGGGTCTGTTTTTACCTATACCATCTCTCATTCTTGCGGTACTTTGTGCAGCGGTCAGATCGAAATAGATGTCAAAGGGACACCAGATCCCATTATACATAAAGATACCATCATGTGTGGCCAGGACCTTCCTTTCCTGGAAGAGAGTCTCGAAGTCCTGATTGGAAAGCTCGCATGCCCCAATCTCATTCAAAATCTCCAGGAGACGGTTTTGACTGAGGGCTCTGAATGCGAAGGATATTGGATAAGCCGAATCGTTTCCGGTGAAATAGATATCAAAGGTGAAAAGGTAATTACACCCTTGCTCATCGATTCAGTATACCAGTCACCCCTGGATACCTCAATGATCACCTGTCCGGCAGGATCTGGCGGTTTGGGATCGGCGATTGAAATCGATTGCAAGTATAGGGACCAATATCCAAGTCCGGATTGGATCGAGTCCTATTTTAAGGACGCAGACATCGATGAACCCCATCTGTCCTATGCTTACCCCTACATTTTTAAGGGTAATGATACCACAGTAACAGAAGTTGTCCATAAAGTCGACCGTGACAGTTCGCGTATAGAACTCACCTTGATCAATGGCCTCTGGATACAATCCGAAGTGATCGTGTACTACCAGGTAGATAGTCTAACGTATGATACATTGATTGTACCAAGGTTAATGCCATTGAAACCGGGCAAGTTTTGCAATTTATCCATCACCTACAAAGACGAAACTTTCGAGTCTTGCCTAGGTCCCAATACCAAAATTCTGAGGACATGGTTTGTTCTCGATTATTGTTCAGGCGACATTAAAGAGTGCAGGCAATGGATCGTCTTTAAAGATCGTACCCCTCCAGACATTAAACCACTGCCAGATATTACCTTGTCTATAGAGCCTTGGACATGCACAGTGTCCTATCCACTTTCCATCGAAGCGGAAGATGATTGTTCTTCATTTGAAGTCAAATGGCGGAGCTCATCGGGACAGGTGACCACACAAAATGTTTTAAAGGATATCGTCCTCCTGGATCACCCCGTGACCATAATCGCCGATGTGACCGATGCTTGCGGGAATTCGGCACAGGACAGTTTTATTCTATCCCTGGTGGATTGGGTACCTCCGGTGGCCATTGTTATTGACACGCTTCACACCACCCTTACAGGCGACCCCGAAAACGGCGGTACCGGTGCGGTCAGCAAGGTCTCTGTCTCGGATATCGATCTGGGAAGTCACGATGCCCAATGCAGTGAGGTATCGATGTGCCTGTTGTTGAAAGAAGAACTGGAAAATCCCCTCAGGCATCCCGTCACCGGGGAACATCTCAGCATTGATGGACACCCGCTTTATCAGCCGTCACAATGCAAGACAGACGGTGTCATTGAAATCGAATATACCGAAGGCAAGGAATTGAAAAAGGTAACACTGCCATACGTGCTTTGCAAGGATTACGTGGCTTTTTGCTGTGAGGATATTGGCACCCATACCGTTGCCTTACAGGTATCCGACCATGCACCTGGAAATCCTAATATTGCCACAGGATGGTCCACCGTACTCGTCGAAGATAAATCAGCCATCACGGTTATATGTCCTGATCCCGTTTATGTCAACTGCGAAGAAGACTTCGAAATTCCCCGCCCTGAAGTCTATTGGCCATTGTGTGGTGAATATACCCTTGCCGCGAAGGTCGAAGAAGAACGGGATGCCTGCGGCGACGGTTACAATCGCTATGAATGGACCGCCAATGGCGAGATTATTTGTGAAACATACGTATACTTTGAAAAGGCCAGTAAATTCAACCCCAACGACATTCGATGGCCCCTGCATCGCGATGGACAAATGGTGACCGGTGCACAAAGAGAATGCGAATATCAGACAAGTGGGAACTACGCAAGCCAATGGATCATAAAAGAACATTACAAAGAAATCTCAATGTATGCCGCCTTTGAATGTGAAATAGGTGAAAGTGGTGTTCCGTCTTGGTGTGAGGCGGGCTGCAGTCTCATTGGACACAGCTTTGAAGACATTGAGGTAGAAGCTTCTGAAACCTGCAGGAAGATCATCCGGCGCTGGACCGTCATCGATTGGTGCACCTGGGATTATGATACAGATAATTATGCAGATCAGGATGAAGTCGAAGCAGTGGATGATGCCTGGGTGGATACATGGACCCTCCCTTCCCTCACCAGCGAAGAAATATGTCGAGTGTGCGATCATCCGCAAGGGGTCGGACCAGACAGGTATTTCAGGTACAAAAATGCAGTACTTGATGGTTGGTACACGTTTGACCAAGTTATCAAAGTCGTTGATCCCACAGCTCCTGAGATCATTACTGAAGAAACTATTACAATAGATATCACCGAAGGAGCCAGCGAAAAAGACGGTGACCACAGTTTATGTACTGGACAAGGCGTGGCGGTGGCTGAGGCTCTGGACGATTGCCTTGCTTCGAGCAATGATGAAGCATCTATCAGGTGGACTATATCCATTCACAACAATCAGGGCCACCAGGTACAGGAACCTATCTATATCACCGGAAATGAGGCTGAGGTGTCCACTGGTTATGGCCGGCCCGGGGATGTCTATGTGATTACATGGGTGGCTACAGATCCATGTGGAAACGAATCCAACGCCTCGACAACTGTATACTTCAGGGATGCAAAAGCTCCTACCTTGCTGTGCAGGGAGGACGTTTCCACCAGCCTTATGAACGCTTCAGGCTCAGTGGAAATCTGGGCAGATGATTTTGATCTGGGCTCTTTTGACAATTGCAACGGTGTCCAACTCTACCTGACGAGAGAACCTGATGAATTACCTCTCCAACGAAGCGTGACCCTGACCTGCGACGATATACCCAATGGGCAGAACGCCGAAGTAGAGCTCTACCTCCATGCCGTCGATGAGGAAGGAAATATGAATTATTGCCATGTCAGGATAAGGATAGAGGACAGCGACGTGAAAGGTTTTGGTGGCGCCTGTCCTGATGTTCTTATCAGTGCAAATATTGGTGGAAAAATCAAAACCGAGTTTAACGAAGCTGTAAGAAACACCACGGTCATCATCAACGATCGCAGTACCTACTACACAAGCGAAGACGGAACATACGCTTTCCAGGCTATGCGTATGTATGAAGACTATAGCCTGACGGCACTCAAAGACGATGACCCCCTACACGGTGTCACCGTATCGGACCTATTAAGTATCCAGCATCATCTATTGGGGTCGAGTCGGTTGACCAGTCCGTACCAGGTAATTGCCGCCGATGTGAACAATGATCAATCTGTCAGCGTCTCCGATATAGTCGAATTGCGCAACCTCATTCTCGGCCGCACTGACCGTTTTCACAACAATACTTCATGGAGGTTTGTAGATGCACGGCAAGAATTTGATGACATCCATCATCCCTGGCCTTTGAGAGAGCAACTTATGGTCCAAAATCTCAGTCAAGATGAGATGAGCATGGACTGGATAGGCATAAAAATTGGGGACGTAGACAGAAGTTCCCGAAACAAGGATAAAGCAAGGGGGGCGTCTCCTAAAAGATTATGGCACCTTTCTTTTGAAAACCGAAGGATTGAGAAAGACGATGAGATCAGGGTGGACCTCGTCGCGACAGATTTCGATGCACTGACCGCGATGCAGTTCGAGCTGCAACATCACGGTTTGCAATTCCTCGGTATGGAATCAAGCCATCTTGACATCGATCCGTCGAAGTATCGTGTAACGGACCATGAAGGTATTGCTCTGGCATGGCACGACGTCAAGGTCCGTCAATTGATGGATTCCGTGTTGATCACGTTGTATTTCAGGTCACAGGAGACCCTTGACCTGGCCGAATCTTTGGAATTCGTTGAAAATAAATTGGTTGCTATAGCCTACGATGAATTGGATAATCCGTTCCACCTTTCCTTGCTCGGCACTGGCGACCTCACCGATGAAGAAATGGCCGGGTGGATCGTCCTTCAAAATGAGCCCAATCCATTTACGAAAGAAACTTTAATACGGTTTTACCTGCCGCAATCAGAGAAAGTCGAATTTTCGGTTTTCACACCTGATGGCCAATTGGTTTGGAATCAGGAAAACAAATACGAGGCCGGGTGGAACACCATACGTTTGACAGGAGACGAATTGGAAAAAACCGGCCTGCTCCTGTACCGGCTTTCAGGCAATACCAGAAGTGTTTCGGGCAGAATGATTCATATACGTTAGACCAGCACCATCCGGCACACTGTCAGTCATTGATTGACTGAAAGTATGCTTAATTTCTATTTCAACGAACAATCACAGTATTCGGCCTATGACCACATTATACAGAATGGCTTTTCCGGTTTATTGCACGTCATAGAATCAAGTATTTGTTAATATTATCTTCGTTGATCAACTTTTAACCCATGGATATCACCAAAATTTCTTTTTACTGTTTCCTATGCCTATTCATGGCAACACTGATCGGATGTAATGCAATTTCCTCTCCGGGTAGTGGTGATCCATCGGTCATTGTACAGGAATTGTTTGATTCTTTTCATGAAGGAAAGGTTCGCTTTAATCCGCTCGAAGCCACGAAGGCTGGTGACTACCGCTTCAATGATCGTTTGCCCAACTTCATATCCGATCAATATCAGGAAGAACAGCGACAGTTTTACCAAGATCACCTTCAGAATATCCTTGAGTTGGACACGTCCGGACTCAACCAACAACAGGTGATCAGCCTCGAAGTAATGAAATGGGAATGTCAATTGAAGCTCGAAGGTCTTGGCAACGAACTTGTGTCCATAACTTCACCCTTATTCGAACTACCGGCTTTTGAATTGATGCCGGTATTCCAAATCTCGTGTTTACATCTGTATATCGGTCAATTGGCAGGTGGGAAAAGCGTACAACCCTTCGATACACCTAAGCAATACGAGGACTGGTTACAACGATTGAGAGAGTTGGTGATCTACCTCGATACGGCGATTGTAAAAATGAGAGAGGGCATTGGCCAACGGGTGGTATTGCCCCGGGTACTCATTGAGCGTTCGATCGACCAACTCAAGCCTTTTACCCGCCTCCCTGTTACGAATAACCTGTTCTATGCGCCGGTAGATCATTTCCCAGATAACTTTACCGAGAAGCAAAAGAATGAACTCGGTACAGCCTATCGTGAATTCATAGAAAATGAATTGGCACCCGCTTTTGCCAGGCTTGAAAGTTTTCTCAGGATTGAATACCTACCTAACGGACGAACAACTGATGGGCTTTGGGCCATTCCCGGCGGGAAAGAAGCTTACGATTATCTCATACGCTATCACACAACCACATCTCTTACGGCCGAGGAAATCCACGAACTCGGAAAAAGGGAGGTGGCCCGCATCGCCAATGAAATGGAAGCTATCAAGCGGGAAATGGGATACCAGGGTGATTTAACATCCTTCTTTGAGTTTGTGAGAACCAATCCTGAATACATGCCATTCAAACGACCAGAAGACGTGATCGATCATTTCAATGACATTCGAAAACGGGTGGAGCCCAATACGGAACGACTGTTCGATTTGAAACCCAAGGCAGATTTCGTGGTTCGTAGAACTGAGGCCTTCAGGGAAGCGGCCGCAGCAGCGGAATTCGTACCGGGCACCAAGGATGGTTCCAGGCCAGGCACCTTTTATGTCCCGATACCCGACGTGACCAAGTACAATCTTTTTGCAGACGAAGCCCTGTTTCTTCACGAAGCCATTCCCGGGCATTATTACCAGCTTTCGCTGCAACAGGAGAACGAGGAACTGCCGGCCTTTCAACACGCCGAAGGTATGGGCGTATTTGTCGAAGGATGGGCCTTATACGCAGAATCATTGGGTAGCGAAATGGGTCTTTATACCGACCCTATTCAAAAATTCGGTATGCTTAGTATGGAGATGCACCGGGCCATCAGGTTGGTCGTAGATACAGGGATTCATGCGCTTCGATGGTCCAGGGCGGACGCCATCAATTATTCCCTTGAAAATGAAGCTGAATCAGCACAAGCCATCACTTCAGAAATCGAGCGGTACATGGCGGTACCTGCCCAGGCCCTTTCCTATAAAATAGGCCAGCTCAAAATCCGTGAACTCAGAGACAAAGCCCAAACCGATCTGGGCGCACAGTTTGATATCCGGGATTTTCACAACCAGGTACTGAATACCGGTAGCCTACCCATGGATCTGCTGGAATCTAAAATCAACAAATGGATAACGGAAGCAAAAAAATGAAGAGGTGCTCCTACCATTCCTACCAATTCAGAATTTTGTGAAAATCGTAGTCCTCAGGATTCGGCAGGTATTTCTTTGCCGCCTTATAGTCTGATTTGCTGATGTATGACAAGTTTTGAAAATATAGTTTCGCTATCTGCGATTCAATGTCCACCATGCGTGGTGGAATCTTTCCTTCGGCATTCATGAAGTCCGACAAAAACAGTGGCCAGACATTACCTTCTGCATCGGCACTTACGATGCAGCCGGTCAATCCTTTATCAAACAAGTCCTTTACGCCTATACCCAGAAGTGTACACAATGTCAAATCAAAACCCACAGGACTACAACAACGCAGTTCATATCCGACATCCACCGGACGGCTCTTCACATCGATTTTTAACATTTTCAATTTTTCCTGGAGGAGGATATTAAAAATATTGGACTTGCTGACATTACCCAACTCGGGATGTCCATGGGCATCATAAGTGAATTTGATACCCGAATTGGTGATGTCCTCATCTGATAAGATGTGAAAGACGCCTTCACCAATCAAGGCAACCCCGTAATCCACTCCATTCAATTTTCTTTTTACGATGGACGAAATGATCAGGCTTATGATTTTGTCAATGGTGCATTCTGTCTTATTGAACATTTCAGGTATGATCATCATCGGAAGGTGACAGGCAGAAGCAATCTCAAACCCCAGGTGACCAGCAGATCGACCCATGCTGGACATTAAAAACCAGGTATAGGTCGTCCTGGCGTCTTCGTACAGGGTGTTGCATATCTTGACGCCCTCGTCTTTGGCCGAATTAAAACCAAAGGTCGGGTTTCGCTTGGGTAAGGGGATGTCGTTGTCGATGGTTTTTGGTACGTGAATCGTGCGAACATCCACCCCACTTTTCTTCAAAAAACTGGTAATCCTTACAGCAGTAGAAGCCGTATCGTCACCGCCTATGGTCACTAAAAGCTTCACATTCTCCTTTACAAAAAAGTCCTCCTTGAAATCTGTGTCCTTCGGTTTGAAACGGCTCATAACCAAAGTGGATCCTCCTCTTGGGAATATGCGGTCGGCATAAAAGAAATCAAGTTCTTTGATTTCAGGCTTATCGGAAAGAAGACCTTTATAGCCGTGGTGAATTCCAAGGACGCGATATCCGTCCTTTAAAAAAACTTTCGCAATCGTACTGATGACCGTGTTGATCCCTGGGGCAGGACCTCCGCCACAGATAATAGCAATCGACTTTTTCTTCATGTCTGATATATTGGATAATTAGATAAGTACGGACTTCAGGTGTCCTGTTTTATAATAACCTGATCAAGAATGATGCCCAAATTGTATTTGTAAGATCTTCTTTTCACCAGGTTATAAACCCTACCTCTCTTCTCTGGAACAGGTAGACAAGTTGGAAAATCTGATTGAGGTCTGTTTCATCCAATTCATCATGTGAGGTCAAAACCTCGACACCACTTCACTTAACCATCCTCTTGATTTTGATAGGTAGCGCGGGAGAGCTCTGCTGCGAAATATCCAATGACAGCACAATAAACGTGCTTTTAAATAGGCAGGATTATGAAATTCTTTAGATTGCCAGAGCAAAGCGATCTACAGGCTTCATGCATCCAACAAATAATCACTCTATGAAACATTATTTACCATTATTCCAGCTCACCATGTGTCGGATTGTAATTTTCATTTTAATCATAACTGGTTGGGACCCTGTTCTATACAGTCAATCCATCAATTCGATGATTGATTCGGTATTCTTGGAATGGGGTGAACAGGACCATCCCGGTGGAGCTTTGGCGATTGTTGATGACGGACAGGTCGTAATGTCCAGAGGATATGGATGCGCCAGCCTTGAATACGGGGTCCCCATCACCGAAAACACCCTATTTAACATCGCATCTGTTTCGAAACAGGTTACCGCATTTTCCATGATTCTGCTCGAACAAAAAGGATTACTCTCCCTGGACGACAATGTGCAAAAATACATACCCGAATTGCCAGATTTTGGCGAGGTCATCACGATCCGTCACCTGGCGAACCACACCAGTGGATTAAGAAACTTCCAGAACCTGTTGACCATGGCCGGATGGCGGGAAGGCGATGCTATGCGAAACGAAGATCTTTTGAAGTATATAAAATGGCAAAATGAACTCAATTTCCCGGTTGGATCGGAATACCTGTACTGCAATACCGGGTACAACCTGATGGCAACGATTGTTGAAAGGGTAACCGGAAATTCTTTCATCGAATGGACTAAAGAAAACATTTTTATGCCCCTTGGTATGGAAAACACCAGATACAGGAACGATATGACTGAAGTGGTAAAAAATACGGCCACCTCCTATGATGGAAATACCGGGGGGCCGTTTACGGTACCAAGACCTTTTTGGGATTATATGGGCAACGGAAACATTTATACAACCGTGGGTGACATGGCAAAGTGGATGATCAACTTTTCTACCCACCAAATCGGGGGCGGCGAAGGGTTTGAAAAATTAACGCAAAGAGGAGTATTGACCAATGGAGATACGATTCGTTATGCCCTCGGTATTGGTGTGGGCAACTATCGCGGACATGATATTGTCCAACACGGGGGCTCCATAGGTGGCTATCGGTCACAGCTGGTTTATTTCCCAGGATTACAAACTGGTTTTGTAATTCTGGCCAATTATTCAGGCGCCGGCCCAGGACGTAAAATTTGGGAAGTCGCGGATGTATTTTTATCGGAAGTCCTGGGTCCCCAACCTATTGAAGAAAAATCGAATACTCCCGGATTCCCAATTGAGGCAACAGAATTGGAATCAGATCAGCTTGAGAAATGTGTGGGGAAATTTGATATGGATGATTTTGTAGTTGATTTCAACGTAGATAATGGTATACTTTATGCAACCGTTTCTGGCAGCCCTCCCCTGCCCATGCGTCCCACATCGGATTCATCATTCCATCTGCCCGCTACGGGATATCACATATTTTTCGAAAAAGAAGACGATGGATTGTACCACCAGATTACAGCCTTTGCACCCGATCGGGTTGCCGGTTTCCGCATCTTTGAGCGGTACAGCGATCTGGGGTTCCTAGCAGAATTCATAGGTGACTATTACAGCCCTGAGTTAAAAACAACCTATTCCATCAGGATCGATGATGGCCAGCTGGTCATGGAACATCCCCGCCATGAAACCTTTGAACTGACACCGGTCAGCGAAACTCGGCTGAAAGGAGGCGTATGGTTTTTCAACGACATCGAGGTGGAAAGAAACGGCGTTGGTCAGGTAAGCGGTCTCAGGGTGTCGAATGGCCGTGTGAGGAATTTGCTCCTCATAAAAAATGGTTTGTAAATCAATGCTCGTGGAAAGAACCCACTTTATTTCCCAAGTCAAATAGGATATTACGCATTTGGTCTACCTCGTAGATCACTATTAAAATTTTCATGAGATAAATGTCTCATAAATTTGGAATAATGCTACGCATTGCTCATCTTGTGAGACATGTGTCTCATAAATACGGATATTCACAAGGTCATTGGCCTGATTCAAACACCCTCGCGGAAAGGATATTCCAAACCGTGCACCGATAAAAACCACACAAGTGTGTGGGATGTAAACCATCTGAATATCGAATATTTATCCATGCATTCCATTCAAATCACAGTGACAATGAAAAAAACATTTCTTCTACTTATCGCCCTATGGATGATGACAACACCCGTGTCCGGACAGATCTCACTCGACAATCTTCTGGGCCAGGAAGTAATCAACATAGACCAAAATGCATATGATGGCGGGCAGATTTCGCTGGGCGACCAAAACGGCAATGTCAATTTTACGATTACGTCTAAAACCGGCAACGGTGACGGCAGTGGCTTGGCCATGTTTAACCAGTTGTTGGCCCGGACCATACGTTTCGATGGCAATGCCATAGGACAGGGAGGAGCAATCTTTCTTTACGACAGTGATGCCAATGTGCGCATGCGATTCAGGGCAGAAGAAAGTGGTACCGACAGCGGTGCGGAATTGTTGTTGTACAACAGTGATAATTCCGGCACCCTAACACTGGATCCCGATAACGATGGCGGCGGTGCCGCGATATTCCTGCGAGGAAGCGACGACCGTTTAATGGCATCACTCAAATCGGCCGACGGTCCACTCGAATCCGGTGGTCACCTAAGGCTTTACAACCACTACGATCAGATTACCCTTTTTATGGATGGACAAAATATAGGCAGCGGGGGATTTTTTACACTGAGGGACAGCCTGGGCAACAACCGAGTCAACCTGGTGGCCATGGAAAACGGTGACCAGGGAGGATCCGTCAAGGTTTTTGATCAGCTCAATAATCTCAGGATTGAACTCGACGGCGACTACAACGGAGTCGGTAGGGTGATCACCGACGAACTCGAAATCAAAGGTGGGGCCGACTTCGCCGAACATTTTGAGATTAGCAATAGTAAAGAAAACATCCGCGCAGGTATGGCTGTATCCATTGATCCCAACCATGAAGGGCGCTTAAGGATCTCTGAAGAGGCCTATGATACCAAGGTAGCAGGTATACTTTCCGGGGCGAATGGCATCTCGTCGGGCGTGATCATGTATCAAAACGGATCTCTTGCCGATGGCCAATATCCGATTGCGCTGACAGGGCGGGTCTATGCCCTGGTCAACAACGAAAACGGCCCCATATCGCCGGGGGATTTGCTTACCACGTCCTCACAACCAGGAACCCTGATGAGAGCCACCAAACGAAAAAAGATGCGTGGAGCCATTGTAGGTAAAGCACTAACCCATGTCGATGAGCATGGTTTTGTTCTGGTCCTGGTAAATCTTCAATAAAGCGCCATGATCAAAATAAAAACAATTTGTTGCCTGGCTATCGCACTATCCCTGATGGCCGTCCTGGTAAAACAAGACCGGACAGCAAATAAAACGGACATTTCCGAATCAGCCGATCCGCAAGGCTACATTGATTACTTCAAAATGCGACGTGGCAACTTCAGGCCTTCGGAAGCCAAAAAGGCCTTTGACGATGCCAAAGATTTTTATCGCAAACAAAAAGCGAACAACCAGAAGGACGCCGGGCTCAAACAATGGACATGGAAAGGACCGGGCAACATCGGCGGCCGGGTACGGGCACTGGCCATTCGCGACAACGGCA
>JBFKOL010000074.1:0-15073 GCA_041628815.1 Saprospiraceae bacterium
CAGCCTCGGTTACATTTTTTCAGGTAGTGCAGTGATGGACTGGACCAACGTCTCCGGCTTGGGTAAAGATGGCGAACCTCCTATGATCGCTTTTTTTACACATCACAATGAAGAATTAAGAAGATCAGGAAACAATAGATTTCAATATCAGAGTATCGCCTACAGCAATGACCGAGGACGTACCTGGACCAAATACGCCGATAATCCGGTCATTTCAAATCCCGGCATACAGGATTTTCGGGACCCCAAAGTGGTGTGGAGCGAACCACACCAAAAATGGGTTATGGTATTTGCCGCCGATGATCACATCAAATTTTATGGTTCGGAAAATCTCCTGGAATGGACACATCTCAGTGATTTTGGGCTAGGTCACGGGGCACAGGGAAGACCATGGGAGTGCCCGGACCTGTTCCTTCTCAAGGTAGATGGTCTTAAGGAGGAGAAATGGGTTATGATTGTGAGTATCGGCTCAGGAGGGCTCAACGGAGGGTCAGCCACCCAGTATTTCGTTGGCGAATTTGACGGAACGACTTTCACCAATCACCACGATCCGGCTTCCATACTATGGATCGACTACGGAAAAGACAATTATGCGGGCGTGACCTGGTCCGATATTCCTCAAGAGGACGGGAGAAGAATTTTCCTGGGCTGGATGTCCAACTGGCAATATGCCCAAAACGTACCCACCGTAGTGTGGCGCAGCGCCATGACACTTCCAAGGGTTTTGAATCTGGAAAAAAGAGGAGAGGAATACCGACTTCTCAGCCTTCCGATAAAAGAAACAGAAGCACTCAGGACGAAAAGTCACCATCTTACCATCAGCAATTTTGATACATCTTGGAATCTTCTGGAAGATCTTAGCTTAAAAAGTGCTTTGCTTGAAATTGAACTCGTTTTTGAGAGACCCATTTCAGAAATCCTCGATATTTCCTTCAGGGGGCAATCAGGCCAGTTCATCGCTGTCGGTTTTGATCCGGTGCAAAACAAATATTACGTGGACAGGACTTTCGGAAATGTTGGCGGGTTCAGTGAGCATTTCGCAGGTCTCCATATGAGTGATCTTCTCGACTACACAGACGATGAAATCCGTTTACACATATTTTTTGATCATTCGTCACTCGAGTTGTTTGCCGACGGAGGGAGAACTGTGTTGACCGAAGTCCATTTTTCAAAAGAGCCACTGGAATCCATAATCGTGGGTGGCCGTGGTAAATTGAAAACTGGCCGGATTCACGAATTGAAAAGTGTTTGGGCATCCGTCATCCAGTGATGATTATCGGGCATAATTATATCTGTGCATTTTAACATACAGGTAGATGACCATACCGAGACTGCAAATTTTCGAATTTGGCGATATACCGTGGTTTCCGGCTTTTCTCCGCAACTATAGACCGACATTCTTGAATTTGTCACCAATCGGTTTGACTTCTGCGTACCGCTGGATGGTGTGATAGAACGTGCCCTCAGGAGTTCATAGCATATTAGAATCGTCGATCTGGCAAGTGGGGGAGGAGGTGGTCTCATAAAAATCATTGAAAGATTGCAGCCGCGCATACCCACATTACAAGTAGTCTGTACGGACCTTTATCCCAATATTGTAATTTTCGTCAACTGGATTTTCCTATTTCCAAAGACTTATTTGTAACAACACAATAATTTCAAGGTTATTAAAAATGTCCACCCCATCTGAAACAACGAAATATGAAATTCTCTAATGTACCGGTTCTACTTTTTCTAATTTGTTATTCCTCATCACTGCTTACACAGGTTGACAGGATTCCACCCACTGGCCTTTATCGTCCTGGCTACTCGTTGGTCGAGTGGACTGACAGTTCCCGCACACAATTTAAGAGCACAAGGAAGATGCCCAGAACTCTGGTTGTACACATCCATTATCCAGCTGAACAACAAAAGGATGTATCGTCCAAAGGACCCACATCCGTTTATCTCGAAAAGCATCTGAATTCCAAAAGTGCTCTTCAATTAGACCTGCATCCATCCATAATTAATATGCCGGTCGTATTATTTTCTCCCGGACGCGGGACGCCTGGAAACCAGTATACCAGTTTGGCCCGTGAACTGGCAAGTCATGGATATTTTGTAGTAACCGTGGATATGCCAGAGATCGGTATGGTCGTCTACAGCGATGGAACCACGATCCACCCGACTGATTCGTTCAGACCACCACCAGGTATGATGTCGGGCCCATATGAAAAAGTTGACAGCTTTTTTATCGAGCCAACAGACATAGGCACCCAGGATCTAAGGTTTGTTTTGCAAAAACTCAATGATAAAAATGACGATGACACGTTCTTTGAAGGCAGGTTGAATCTGAATAAGATTGGCATATTCGGTCATTCTTTAGGTGGACGAATCGGTGGCAATCTTGCGGCAATTGACAAAGCAGTAGGAGCCTATATTTCAATGGAAGGAATTCCTCCACGCGATGTCAGGTATGAAGGTAAAATACCATTTCCCATCACCATGTTGTGCAGCAGTGGCACCTGGCCTTACGCAAGGGAGAATTATTGGAGCCTCATCGAAAATAGTGACGCGGTGGTGTATATGGTTGAGCTAAAGGATTTTGGGCACAACTCGGTTACCGACGGTCCCGTTTTATCTCCCGAATCATACGGCTATGCTGTTGATCCGATCGAGGCGATAGCACTGATTCGGCAAATTACACTTGCATATTTTGATGAACGACTGAGGGATAAAAAAGGGTTTGACGAGGTGCTTCGGTCATCTGAAAAAATTATACTGCACCATAGGCAATGAAATAAACCATTGGACTATCAATGGCAATCTGATTTTTGGAAATCTACGAATGCGGATGGTTCAATCCTTAGTCTCCCAGGCCTAATTACATATCGTCACGTGTAATGGTTGTTCGCTGTCGTGTAACAGATCTCTTAGGTCTGATATTTTTCGGTCATCGGCTTAATATCCGGCACTTTCATCTTTCCATTGATCTAGATTGAATTTGAACTTATCGTACATTGTATAAGGAACAGACATGACCATATGAAGCTGTTGTCGATAATATTATTCACTCTTTTTACCTTTTCACATTTCACATATGCTCAACAGCGCACTGTTAGTGAACTTCTTGGGTATCCTGCAGATACAAAACTTTTGATCATCCATGCCGATGATATGGGTGTATCGCATTCTTCCAATGCAGCTACGATAGAAGCCATGGAGTCGGGTATGGTGAATTCTGCCAGTATCATGGTGCCTTGTCCCTGGTTTCCCGAAGCAGCAAAATATGCCGCCAATAACCGTCATCTGGACTTCGGAATCCATCTCACCCTCACCAGTGAATGGTCCCAGTTCAGATGGGGGCCAGTCACTCCTTATAATGAAGTGCCCGGTTTGGTTGACGAACAACATTTTTTTTATCCGGGATGGAATGGTGATATGGGAGATGCCACTGCGGAAGAAGTAGAAAAAGAACTCAGGGCCCAAATAAAACGTGCCATAGTTTGGGGCATTGACATCACCCATCTGGATACCCACATGTTTGCCCTTTATCTTAATAGCGATTATCTGCATGTCTACCAAAAGCTCGGAAGGGAATACCGTGTGCCCGTTCTTCTGGACCGCCAATGGTTGGACATGAGGGGACTGGATCCCGCAGAGGTAACCGGGAAGGAGGACTTGGTAGTCGACAGACTGTACATGGCCCTGCCAGACCAAGTAGAAAACGGACTGGACGAGTACTACATCAATGTTTTACAAAGTCTCAATCACGGGCTGAACGTCCTTTTGATTCACCCCGCCTTTGACAATGATGAAATGAGGGCTGTCACCAAGGGATTTGCCGATTTTGGATCGGCATGGAGACAAAAAGACTTTGATTTTTTTACCAGCGAAAGATGTCGAAAAATCATTCAAAAGAACAACATTCGGCTCGTTACATGGAGAGAGATAAAAAATGCCATGTACGGAAAGTAACCACTCCTAAGAACAATGCCTGCTTAGAAGATGACATCCCTGCAGTATAATTTTTCAACCTTCCTTATGTCCGAAACCCGTTTGCGCCAAGACTATGTCGGGCAGGTCCGAATTCCGAATGCCAAAATCACTATTCTACATTCTTAATTCTTCCCCGCTCTATATCCAGGTCCTTTCACAAACCGTCCCGGCATTGCTCCCGTGTGTTCACCATCTTCTAGCACCTGTTGGCCATTAACAAAAACATGGATCATGCCGGTGGCATATTGGTGTGGCTCTTCAAAAGTCGCATGGTCCTGGATGTTAGCTGTATCGAAAATGGCGAGATCTGCGAAGTAGCCTTCTTTGAGTTCTCCGCGACGCTTGATCTTGAGCTTATCAGCGGACAGTTTTGTCAATTTGTAAATGGCATCTTCGAGGGTGATCACACCTTCATCGCGTACATATTTACCCAGCAATCTGGCAAAATTGCCATAGGCACGAGGATGTGTGCTCGATTTAAGGAAATCCCCTTCTGCTGCCGGTGCCCCGGCATCACTTCCGAAACTCATGAACGGCAATTGTAATTGTTTTTTAATATTCTCTTCCGACATTAAGAAATACACAGTTCCAACACGGCTTCCGTCGTTGATTACCAGTTCGATAGCAGCTTCTTCAGGTGTCATTCCCATTTCCTCTGCTGCAGCCAGAAGGCTTTTCCCGGTATATTTTTTAAGTGCCTCGTTCTGGAATCCCACCAGGAGAAG
The DNA here is from genome assembly GCA_041628815.1 of Saprospiraceae bacterium. GTDB lineage: Bacteria > Bacteroidota > Bacteroidia > Chitinophagales > Saprospiraceae > JBFKOL01. The sequence continues at coordinate 4,704 of JBFKOL010000074.1, forward strand.
ATTTTCAGCACCTCCGGCCGCATAGTAAAGATTCTCCCATTCTTGTGCATCGGTTTTCATTTCCTCGATGACTTTCTTGCGTATGGCCGGATCCTGCAAACGGCGTGCCCATTCGTCATATCCCCCTTCTTGCACCCATGGGGGCATCGATGCATTTAATCCAGTAGCACCGGCAACATAGTTGTACATATTGGCACCTACCTTGACACCCATAATGCCCACGTCCTGGAGTGTCGCAATGACTGCGTCCATCTTGGGCCAGTTGTTTTTCCCTGCTGCCTTGAGATGATAGATTTCGCTGTCAATACCTGCTTCCCGGGCTATAATGAGCACCTCATTCACGGCTTCGAGCAATCGGTTGCCTTCGCTGCGCATGTGGGTAATATACATTCCGTCATATTCAGCAACTGTCTTGCATAAGTCGATCAGTTCACTGGTTTCGGCATAAAAGGCTGGGGCATAGATTAGTGATGAACCCAATCCCATAGCGCCTTCTTCCATCGCCTGGGCAGCCATAGCTTTCATCCTTTGCATTTCTTCAATTGTCGGGGGCCTGTTTTCATAGCCCAATTCGTGAATGCGCAAGGTGGTGGCACCAACGAAGGAGGCAACATTGGGTGTAACCCCCTTGTCTTCAAGGAATTGTAAATATTCACCTAAGGTGGTCCAATTTATATCAAAAGCTATATCCCCTTGGTTGGAGGACATTTGGGTTTTCATAGATTGGTTCAAAGGCCCCATCGAAACACCTTCTCCCATTACCTCGAGGGTAACACCCTGTTTAACATCGCTCATGGCCCTCCCGTCGGCCAATAAGCTGACAGTAGCCCAACTCAGCATATTGATAAACCCGGGAGAGGCTGTAAGCCCGGTGCCGTCAATCGTGTGATTAGAACGACCTTCTAAATTTTCTCCCACAAAGGCGATGGTATCGGAATTGATAGCGATATCTCCTGTAAATGGCGCCTTTCCGGTTCCATCGACAATTTGAACGTTTCGGACAATTATGTCATAAGTCGGTTTTTGATTACAGGATATTGCTAGACTTGCCATGAACATGAGCATCCATACGGAGCTGTAGGCTTCGGAATACTTTTGGTAGATCATCATCAACGTTTAATTGTAGAAACGAAACTAAGTATATTTTATGTGGTGTTGTGTAAAGGCGAAGGTGAACCATAGGCTCATGGTTGGTAGGCCGGTCCCCGTAAAACTGTACCGTGTCGATCAGGCATTAAAAGACCGTCAGAGACGGCCATCTTACCATTGACTATGACATGAATGATGCCTTCTGGGTATTGGTGCGGATTGACGAAATCGGCATTGTCAAAAATCGTGGTAGTATTAAAAATGACGATGTCTGCTTTCATATTTTCCGCGATTATGCCTCTATCTTCAAGATCAAGGAGATCCGCTGGCATCGACGTCATTTTTCGGATTGCCTCCTGTAAGGGAAGAACTCCTTGTTCTCTGACATATCTACCTAATACACGCGGAAAGGTACCGTAGGCCCTCGGGTGGGGAAATCCTTTCCCATAATCGGTCAATCGTCCATCAGAGGCAATCATCGTCTGGGGATGTCGCATGATACGAACAATATCTTCATCACTCATTGCGTGAAAAATAGCACTCGCTCCCCTGTGTAACTGGGCGCGCATGACCAGTTCCGCGCCATTTTCCATGGTAGGCTGCATGTTTTCTTCTTTTGCCCAATCTGCCAAAGTTTTTCCTACCAGGTGGGGTTTCCAATCAAACCGGGCGAATTGCACACGGGACAGGTCGTTTCCTCCCCGGTCATTGACCAGGTTGAATACGATTCCATTCTTGATACTGTCGCGCAACAAAGGATCTTCGCACCGCCGAGCAAAAGCTTCATACCGACCTCCAGCCATGGCCCAAGCGGGTATCAATATGCTCAAGGATGTAAATGAGGCGGAATAGGGATATTGGTCAATACGCACATCCAAGCCAGCCATCCGTGCCGAATCCACCATGGCCAATGTGCGACTACTGGCTCCCCACATGGGTTTTCCGACAGCTTTGTGGTGAGTGAGCACCACAGTGATGCCAGCACCTGCAGCAATATCGATGGCTTCCTGGACACTTTTAATGAGCCCAAGTCCTTCTTCACGAAGATGAGAAGTGTAAATACCACCTTTTTGGGCAACGGTTTTGGAAAGGGTGACAATTTCTTTCAGGTCGGAAAATGCTCCTGGAAGATATTTTAGACCTGTCGATAAACCAAAGGCACCTTCCATCATCATTCGGGTCGCCAGGTCAGACATAGCCGACATCTCTTTTGGTGAAGCCAAACGATTTTCGAGCCCCATAACCTCAGCTCTAATAGAATTATGACCTGCCAGGTAGGCTACGTTGACACCGGTGATAAGCGTTGTAAGGCTATCGAGATAGTCGCCTAGGCGTAGTGGGGAAGAACCATCAGGGCCTCCAAGGACCGTGGTCACCCCCTGGTGCAATGCGCTGGCAGCATCTGGTATCAGGGGTAGCGCCTCTATGTGCGCATGTACATCGATGAACCCCGGAGCTACAGCCAGACCATCTGCATTCAAAATCTTACATTCTTTGCAGTTAATGTTTTTAGCTAAACCTACAATCTCGTCTCCACGGATTCCAATATCGGTTTGAAACGGCAATCCACCATGCCCGTCATAAATCGTACCGTTCTTGATGACGATGTCGTATGTTTCTTCACTGCACGAAAAGAAAACAGACAACAAGGCTATACACGCGATCAGTAATATCTGCTTCAAACCAAAATTGATGAGGGAAGGATGAATTAATTCGGAAAAGATAATTAATTATGCCACAATTTAATCAGCAAGGCCACCATCCTATGAAAATCCGTGAGATAAGGTATTGGAAAGAAGACCTCGAACTGACAAGGCCTTATACAATCACCTATGTCGTGCATGACCATATCGACAATTTGTTTGTCCAGGTGATCTGTGATGATGGTCTGTACGGTCTGGGATCAGGAAGCCCTTCTCAATATGTCACAGGTGAATTATTTGATGAGGATTTTTCTTCGCGGACAGATACTTTGTCTTCTATCCTGGTCGGAAGGGACATCCGGGAATTTCGCGCACTCATTGCCGACCTTGGTGCAGCGCTACCAAAAAACCCTGCCTTGTTAGCCGCACTTGATATGGCTTTGTACGATGCCTTTTGTAAATACATCGATATTCCCATTCTCCGTTTCCTCGGACAGAAAGTAAAGCCCTTGCCCACTTCTGTGACTATAGGCATCCAGTCGATTGACGCAACACTTGAAGACGCCAGGGAGTTTAAATCCAAAGGATTCAAAATACTTAAATTAAAAATTGGACAAAGTCCTGAGCTGGACCTGGAACGGTTCATCAAATTGCGAGAATGTGTAGGCCGGGAAATGAAAATCAGGGTGGATGCCAACCAGGGATTTACAAAGGATCAACTCCTGCATTTTATCGATCAAGCTGAACCATACGAGCTGGAGTTTTTTGAACAACCTTTTAAACCCGGACAACTCGATGCCATGCGCCAATTGCCCAGATCGGTACGAGACCTGTCTGCCGCAGACGAGGATTTGCACAAAATGAACGATGCCTTGGATATTGCACAAGCACCTTCAGCGTACGGTATTTTTAATATCAAGCTTATGAAGTGCGGGGGAATCACAGAAGCACTTCGTATTGCGGCAGTTAGTGAGTGCAACGGTATTGAATTGATGTGGGGCTGCATGGACGAAAGCTGTATCAGTATTTCGGCAGGTTTAAACGCGGCGTTAAGTTGCCCCCAGACCCGGTATCTCGACCTGGATGGTAATTTCGATCTTGCACGCGATGTGGCGACCGGGGGATTCATTCTCAAAGAGGGGATACTTTATCCCGTCCTCGACAAACCGGGTTTGGGAGTGGAATTAATAGCTTAAAAAAAGAAAAATCAATCATATGAAGCCAGATGCCATTGTACTAACCAAAGGATTTCTTGACACGGTCAATGCAAAGACATGTCATGGTTTGTTGCGCTACACTTCTCGATTCAACATCATAGGTGTTATAGACGACAAGCACACGGGCAAAGATGCGGGAGAAGTTATGGATGGCAAACACCTTGGTATCCCGGTATATTCAAGTGTTATCGACTTTTACCGCAAGAGTACTCAACAACCTAAATATCTCGTGATCGGGGTTGCTACCCATGGCGGCTTGTTACCAGAATCTTTCATCGACGATATTGTAGTGGCAATCAACCACGGCTGTTCTGTAGTCAATGGTCTGCATGACTATTTATCCAACCATGAAGGAATCGCCTCCCTAGCCCAGGCGAAAGGTGTTGAACTGATCGATATCAGGAAGCCCAAAAAAATCCGAGATATGCAATTCTGGCATGGCCATATTTACGATGTAGAAGCTTCGATTGTGGCTGTTCTCGGGGTAGACTGTGCCATGGGCAAACGCACAACAGGTGGACTGGTCTATGAAATGTGCAATCGAAACGGCATAAAAACGGAAATGATCTATACGGGTCAAACAGGCTGGATGCAGGGATACAAATATGGATTCATCTTTGACAGCACCTTGAACGATTACATTTCAGGCGAAATTGAAAAGGTCATCGTGGACTGTTACAATAATGAAAAACCCGATCTCATCTTATTAGAAGGCCAGTCCTCATTGCGCAACCCCTCGGGTCCTGGAGGAAGCGAATTCCTGGTCTCTGGCAATGCAAAAGAAGTAATCCTTCAGATCGCTCCAGAAAGGACCTATTTCGAAGGATATGAAGATCTTGGGCTTCTGCTTCCGTCCGCTGCAGATGAAATCGATCTCATTAATAAATACGGAAGCGAGGTGATTGCATTGACCATGTACAATAAAAACATGACCAGGGAGGCTGTAGAAAACTACAAACTCGTTCTTGAAAAAGAATTGGGCATACCCGTGGTGGCACCGCTAAGTGATGGGGTAGATACATTGTTGCCGACGATACAGTCTATTCTCAAAGAAAGCTGATCCCCCAAAAGCAAAAGCAAGAATTCGCACTGATTGAAATTTAAAAAAGAAGGTCATCGGGATCATCCGCTGACCTTCTTTTTAATAAAGGGTAGTTTCAAATTCTAAAACCAAACCTTGAATGATGTATTCCACGTAGTTCCAAATCCAAAAAATCCACGGTTGTCATAGATTTCATTGATGTTTGGCGTGGACGGATCATCCGGAATGTTGGTGAAAGATTCTGATATGGATTTGGTATTCAACACGTTGTTAATATTGAAACGTATTGCGGCTCTATTGTCACCAATATCAAAATTATAGGATGCTCCTGCATCCATCAAACCGTAATTGGGCAATTGAATGACCTGACCGCCCGGAGAAAGAAATTGTTCGTCCTGAATGTCGTACTGCGCATAGAGATGGTCAAAGAAACTATAGTCAGCATAGATCCTGAATCCACTTCCTGCGTCGTAGGTGGCACCAATGTTGAATGTTGTCTGTGCTGCATCGTCAATTCGCAATCCGTCGGCAAATATCGTGGCTGTACCTGCAGGCTGTTGGGTGTCGAGATTCCGCACATCAGCCGTAAAATCGCTGCTGTAAACCCAGTTGCCTAATGAGGCCATGCCGTTTATGGTAATGTCAGAAGACAGCAGATAACTGAACTCGAGTTCTACACCCGTGTGCCTCTGACCCACTCCACGGAATAAGGCTAAACCGTCTTCGCCATTCGGAAGGTCAAGAAAACGATCAAACTGACGATCGGTCCACAATGTATAGTGCAGGTTTAAGTTGGCATTCAAATTGGGTCCACGGTATCCATAACCACCTTCATAAGAGTAGACCTTCTGGTTTTCAATATCGGGATTCACCTCATTGACAAAGTTGATATAGACATTGTCGAAGATGGGTTGCCTGGAATAGAAACCGGCATTGACAAAAAAGTTGTGGTTCCTGTTGATGTTGTAATTGAATCCTGCTTTTATCGTACCACCCAAGAAGTTTTCCCAATCTGTTTCTCGTTGGGAATCGTTTTCGAGGTAATTGAAATAGTCTATTCGCTTAAATCCCTGGTTGGAACCAGAGACGGAGGCAAATACGGTGGCTTTTTCACCCACATATTCTACCTGGGCATACAGCCCGAACCAGTTGACGAGACCATCATTCCAGTAATTCAGGACATTATTGCCATCCCGATAACTGTTATCTACAAAGTTTCCGAATGTAGCCGGTGATTCCTCGGTGATAAGGTTGCGAGGATTGTTGTCATCCGCCCTTGAAAGATAAGATGTATTACCTAACAGATTTTCGACTCTTCTGTAATGGATACCTTTGTAGTAACGGTAATCGAAACCCGAAACGAAATTCAGGTTTTCAGACAGTTTCGTCGTCATAGTAGATAATACACCCATCCAATTGTGGGAGTTCATGGAAGCTCTTCGGATGAAACCATCTCCGGATGACGTGGTCGTACCGGGGTCCGAGTTTACTTGTCCAAAGCCATCAACCAGTTGGCCTTGGTTATACCTCACGATATCATCAAACCGGACAAGCCCGTTGATGTCGTGTGTGCCTCTGCCAAAACCTTCAAAGGAATCGAAGATCCTGTCGCGGAAAAATCCATCTGCCGGATTGGCATTATTGATTCTTCCCCGCGGACCGGTACCGCCACCGCGTCCGGGTGAATAATAGGCAGATGTTTTGATATCCGTTTTGTCATTAATCGTCCAGTAGTGGTTGATGAAAAGCTTGGGTTTGTGGTAGAAGTTCCTCCTCCAGTTGAATTCTTCTCCATCGAGAAAGCCCCAGGTGCTGTTCCAGCGAATGCCCACATCGGTTCCGGGTTCACCCGTATTATCGGGATCGTAATAGGTCCGAAGATTAAAACGGTCGAATCGACCTGCACCTAACCTCTGATGGTGCCACTGCGGAGCGCCCAGACCTGTAATAGCTATCTGGTGTTGGTCGTTAATGGTCTTGGAAATGCTTGCAAAGTAGGAATAAGCGCGGAATGCCGTGCCATCGACATAGCCATCACCACGGGTATGCGTCGCCTGGAACGTCGCTGCCCATCCTTTTTCACTTAAACCGGTTGAGTACGACAAGGCAGCCTTGAGATAGTTGTCGTTGCCGTAAGTCACCGATGCAGTTCCTCCCTGGTCAAATTCTGCCGCATTGGTGATGATGTTAATGGAGCCACCCACGTTTGGCGCGGCAAGCTTCGAGGCGCCAAGACCACGCTGGACCTGCATCCTGCTTGTCACATCCGACAGACCTGCCCAGTTGGACCAGTATACCCATCCATTTTCCATGTCGTTTACCGGGATACCATTGATCATAACCGCCACATTACGCTGATTGAAACCACGCACGTTAATACGTGAATCACCGAATCCTCCGCCGAGCTTGGTAACGTAAACCGAAGGTGTCTTCTTCAACATTTCCGGGAATTCTTGATTGCCGATCAAAGCTTCAATCTTTTCTCCCTTGATGTTAGACACTGCCACTGGCGTTCTTCGGTCTCTTGCAACATCCGAAATAACATAGATCTCTTGTAGGCCGACGGATTCGGTCTTTAATCTCACATTTCCAAAGTCGTAATTGTTGGAAGAACCATCCAGGTTAATTTCTATGGTCTTAAAACCCAGATAACTCACTACTAAGGTTCCTGTATTTTGAGATAGATTAAGTACAAACGAGCCATCGATGTCGGTAACCGTTCCCTCGGAGGTTGCCTTATTGACGACCGATGCCCCGATTAAAGGTTCATTGGTTGTTTCGTCCAGGATTTGACCTTTGATCACTGTCTGACCATAGGTAAACCCGCACGCTAGCAGTACAACTGCGAGTGCGTACAATTTTCTCATGAGTTTGGTTTTAGTTATGAATTAGTTTTTTAGCTTTCAGCAAAGTTAGGGGTCTCACTGTAAAATCCATGTTATATATAGATAATTTTATAATAATATAAAACTCTATACTTCCCGTTTTCACATCATATGATCTCCACGGACCACGCCTCGTGAGAATCGAGGTGAACATCAATGTGATCATTCAATGTGGTCGCAAGGGAAAGGCCGAGAAAATCAACGTGTATGGGAAAGGATTTGTGTTTTCGGTCTACCAAGACTGCTACCTGTAATTTTTTAAGAAGAAGTGGCATCAAGGGTCTGAAAGCATAGAAAAGTGTCCGGCCAGTATTGGCCACGTCATCGACGATGATTACGTGTTTATTCTTCAATCGGGCAGGTTCTATATGCAACTCAGCTGGACCCTCCGTGGGAGCGGCTGGATTCAATGTAAGTCGAAACAATTCAAATTCCGGTTTTACAATATCAATCGCTTTGATCTCTTCAAGCAAAATGTGGGCAAAAGCATATCCATTATTGTTGATACCTGCCAGAAATAATTTTTTGACCCCGGTGTGCTGTTCAATTATTTCGTAAGCAAGCCGTTTTACCTTTTGCCGTATTTGTTTATCATTGAGAATTGTCATACGTTCAAATTGCGACCAATCTTTGTGTAAAATAAATCAAAGATCACCGCATCGACCCTGTTTGTACCTGATAAAAGGAAAGAATGTGTCTTCTGGATAATCATTTCGCGCGCAAAGTCCAAAACAAATGGGGTAATGCATTCAAATGGTTTCATAACTTCGAAACATGGGAATTGCACAAATTGTATTCATAGTTTTGTTCCTGGCCACTTTTTGGCTGGCATGGCGACAATTTGGCTTGGTCGTCGATGCGATAAAGTTGGGGCAAAAGGAAATCATTGTAGGTGACTCCGGATGGCGATGGAGAAATGTCCTTTTAGTGGCATTTGGCCAACAAAAGATGTTTAAAAGATGGATACCGGCACTTTTTCACTTTTTTATCTACGCCGCTTTTTTGTTGACACAAATCGAATTGATCGAAATCATCGTTGATGGCTTTTCGGGCAAACACAGGTTCTTCGCACCGTACCTTGGTGGTTTTTACACCTTTCTGATCAATTTTATTGAGATCCTCTCTTTGTTGGCCTTCGTGGCAACGATCGTATTCCTGTGGAGAAGAAATGTGGCGCGAATGCCAAGATTTACTATGAGTGAAATGAAAGGCTGGCCATTCTTGGACGCCAATCTCATTCTCCTTGGAGAGCTTCTTTTATTAATTGGCATCTTTAGCATGAATGGTGCGGATGTACTGCTGCAATCAGCGGACCCGGAGCACTATCCATACACAGGTACGCTGGCCGTGAGTTCGTGGCTGGGACCGGCTGCTTTTGGGGGCTTGGAAACTGGCTCATTGCATATCGTTGAACGGTTCGGATGGTGGCTGCACCTGTTGGTGGTTTTCGGTTTCATAACCTATCTCCCTTATAGCAAACATCTCCATATATTTTTCGCCTTCCCCAACGTGTATTTCGCAAAAAAACAACCACGAGGCGAAATGAATAATATGCCTGCCATCATGAACGAAGTAAAGTCAATGATGGGATTGGTCGAAACAGCTACAGAAGAAATCTCAGACGAAATACCCGATTTTGGAGCGGATGACGTTACCAAAATGAGTTGGAGAGTCATTATGTCGGCCTATACGTGTACGGAATGTGGACGATGCACTTCAGTGTGTCCAGCCAATATTACCGGCAAGAAACTATCGCCGAGGAAAATTGTCATGAACGTAAGGGACCGTGCTGATGAGGTGATACGCAAGATTAAATCGGGAAATAATGAGTACATCGACAGGAGCAAGGGAGGGACCGAGGTCTTATCCAGCGATAATTTCAGCGATGGAAAAAGTTTGTTCGATTATATCTCAAAGGAGGAAATCTACGCATGTACTACTTGCAATGCCTGTGTCGAAGCATGCCCGGTACTTATCAACCCCCTTGAGCCAATACTGGAGCTAAGAAGGTTTGATATCCTAACGAATTCCGCAGGACCTCATGACTGGCTTCCCATGTTCAATAGTGTAGAAAATAGCGGATCCGTATGGCAAGTACCGGAAGAAAGAGCTGCATGGACCAACGATTTAAACAATACGTAAATGGAATTGAAAATTAAAACCGTCAACGAATTCGTCGCTTCAGGAGAAACACCGGAAATTCTATTTTGGGTGGGTTGTGCAGGAAGTTACGATGCACGGGCAAAAAAGATAACGGTTGCCTTTTCAAAAATTCTCCAAAGCGCTGGTATTGATTTCGCAATCCTTGGCAATGAGGAATCCTGTACGGGAGATGCCGCCAGAAGAGCCGGAAATGAATTCTTATTTCAGATGTCGGCCCTTCAAAACATAGAAGTTCTGAATGGCTATGGCATAAAGAAAATCGTTACGGCGTGTCCGCATTGTTTCAATACTTTGAAAAATGAATACCCTGCCCTCGGCGGCGTCTATGAGG
>JBFKOL010000075.1:0-14943 GCA_041628815.1 Saprospiraceae bacterium
GGTTGCCATAGGGCCGAGGGCATTTAGCCTGCCCAGACAGGAGAATACGATCAAAGCGTCGGCGTCATTTGAAGCACCTCTCTTTATGGTTTCGGCCTCATTCAAAACGGACTCTACAATGTTAAAATCCGGTGGCATGGTAAATTGCAACTTCCCTCCTGCAGGGATGGGAAAGTCCAACATGATGGCATTCTTTTTCTTGTCGACGAACATGGGTGTGCGCAATGCAGGGTCAATGCCATCAAGGCAAAGAAAAGGATGAAAAATCGAGATGTCGTCCACGAAGGATTTACTGTTTTCTTCATTTACTTCGATGGATTCTCCGAGATATCGTAAATACATTTCCAAGGCCGGCTGATCATCGATGGCATAGAGCCAGCCTTCCTCGCATCTGGTGACTGTTTTGACATTTCCCAGCGGCTTCCATCCGGAAATGGCGATGCCGCGTAAATCAATTCTGTCTTTGTTTAATGCGAGCAGGACAAATCCATCGTCTGTCGATTGTGAACCGGCAAAGACCCATGAGGGAATGAGTTGTCCATCCGCCCCGGCCATTCCGCCGAAAATGTCGGTTTCACCATTGGTGTATTTTTCGAGGCCTTGTACCAATTTGGCCCCTTCAAATAGTTCTCCTTTTTCATTCAGACAGGTGGTCATGGCGATGTAACCCGGATTGTCAAATTGTCTATTGGCGATGCTTGCAACTTCCCGGACTACTTCTTCTATTTCTTTACCTGAGGTTTTCCTGAAGATAATGGTGTAATCATCTTTGTGTATATCGATTAGTAGAATGACCGTTTCGCCTTGACTCTGATGGCCGTCGATGAATTCTCCGGAAGAGGTGGCACCAACTACGTCGATACCTTGTTCTGTCAGCAAGGTGCTTATTGCTTTTCTGTCCTGATATATGGAGGTGAATATTAATGCCAGTGTTGGTGTGAATCCGTCGGAGATGTTTTTGGGGAGGACCTCTTTGAGCTCTTCTATTGATTTTACATGGATGGATTTTGCTTGCATAGGAGGTGTTTTTGGTCGTCGGGTAAAAACCCAACGGTAATATTGGTCGAAGCTGCGCTTCTTCATTTCAGCTAATCGAAGCTACGCTTCTTTCTCTGGTATATAGTATTGCAGCTTTGATTCTTTCTTGTGTATTCGTAGTTTATCGGGGCGTTATTACCGATTTTCATTGCAGCTCATTTTTTCTATTAAGAGGGTTCTTTCAAAGGAAGGGTGACGATGAAGGTAGTCCCCTGTTTTTCTTTGGTTTCGAGTTTCATATCGCCGCCATGCGCTTTTACGATGTCGTAGCTGATGGAAAGTCCCAACCCCGTGCCTGATCCGGTAGGTTTGGTGGTAAAGAAGGGCTGGAATATTTTGTCTTTTATCGCATCAGGTATTCCCGTTCCATTATCGGCGACTGCAATTTCCATCGCTCCATTTTCCAGTTTCGTGCTTACGCTGACCAAAGGTTTGAATTCTTCTGATCCATTTTTCTTGCGTTTTTCGTCCACCGCATGGAATGCATTGGTAATCAGGTTCAGCAGCACGCGGCCGATGTCCTGTTGTGCAATTTCGATTTTAGGTATGTTTTTGTCAAAATGCATTTTCATATCGGCATTGAAAGATTTGTCCTTTGCCCGCAACCCATGGTAGGCAAGGCGCAGGTATTCATCGCAGAGCACATTGATATCTGTCAATTCTCTCTCACCACTGCTGCCGCGACTGTGCATAAGCATACCTTTGACGATGCCATCTGCACGCTTTCCATGCTCCATGATTTTAAGCAGGTTTTGTTTCAGATCGTCGACGATCGCCATGGCTTCTTCCTGATCACCTTTTTGTATTTCTTCTACCATTTCGTCGAGCAGTTCGGTGCTGACTTCGGAAAAATTGTTTACGAAATTCAAGGGGTTTTTGATCTCGTGCGCGATCCCTGCGGTAAGTTCTCCCAGTGACGCCATTTTCTCAGCCTGGATCAGTTGATTTTGGGTTGTACGCAGGTCGCTGAGGGTTTTTTCCAAACGTTGTTTTTCTTGTTCGAGTTTTACGGATTGTTCTTCTTTGGTTTGGAGGTCGAGGAAGCGGGTATAGGTCTGCTCGAAAACATTCCCGAAGCGTTTAAATATGTCATGTGCGGTGGGCACCTCTTCATAGGTAATGAAAAGCAAGAACCCATGGGAGAATCTTACGAGGTGATTGAATTGGCGGGTCGGCAAATCCAGCCCTGCCTTTTCCAATTGTTCGAATGTGCCTTTGAGTTCGGGCAAGGATTTCATATAATCGTAGTGCGCCACGAGATCATCATCTTCCTGACCGTACACAAAAAAAGCTTCTTTTCTAACTACGATGGCTTGGTACCAGGGGATAAAACTTTCATGCTCGGTCAATGGCAGTTTAAAGGGTTTTTGGAGTTGACCTTCACTACTGACGATGCAAGCGCATGACTTTTTGTCCTCAGAAAGTATGTTGTATCCAGCGCTCCAAGCCGGGATTCCTAATTTTTGAACTTCTAAGAACAACAGATTGGCTGCTTCAGGAAGCTCATCACTATGCTGCATGGCCATGGTTCGGTTCCGTACTTTTTCGAGTGAAAGCTCGATTTGTGCTTCCCGATGCTGACGCTCGGTTGATTTCAAATCCTCGAACCGCTTATAGGCAAAATCGAACACTGCCGCAAAACGGATCAATGTTTCGATGGAATCTTCCGGGGGATCTGTTACTTTTCCCGGTAGACTAAAGCCAATTTCGCCATTCGAAGTACGGGCGATGACGAAAGTGAGACCGTCCATGTGCTTAATATCTTCCTGTGTAATTGCTTTGGGATCCGCTTGCTCATAACGACCATACGTGATCATTTTATCTATGTAATTCCAAGCTTCGTTTGCATCCAGTGCCAAGACAAAAGCAGGTTCTTTGCCTTTCTCCCATGCTGCCAAACTTGGGATTGCGTCGTGAACAAACTTAGGCACCGTGATGATCATGCCGATGCGGCTACCGTCTTCCGAAGTCATTGACATTTCATATTGATCTGGCAGCCAGCGCATATGCCAGAAAGAGTCTGCTTCATGTCCCAGCGTAAGAAACTCTTTACGCATAGACACGACAATGTCGAACAGGTCCGTTGATTCCTGCATGGCCGTGACCTGTGCCCTGATCCGTTCGAGTGAAAGCTCTATCTGTGCCTCTCTTGCCTGGACCTCGGCTCTCTGCAAGTCTTCAAAACGTCGATATGCAAGGTCAAAAGTATCCGCAAAGCGCTTGAGGGTCTTCAGGTCTTCTTCGGGCGGATCGGGTACCATACCGGGAAGACTGTAGCCAATTTCGCCGTGCAGCGTGCGGGCCATGACATAAGTGAGGCCTCCAATATGGCGAATATCGTCTTCCGTCGGCATATTGGGGTCTACGCGTTTGAAATCACCCCATTCAACCATTTTGTGGATATAGTCCAGCGTGGCTTCGACATCCATGACGTGCACCACGGTTGGATCGTCACTTTTTTCCCACGCTGCGAGGTTCGGTATTTCACCATGTATCTTCCGGGGAAGTTCCATTACCATCCCGATGCGTGCACCATCTCCCGATGTCATGGCTTTCAGATATTTATCGGGATCCCATTTCATATGCCAGAAATAATGTGCCTCGTGCCCAAGCGATACGAACTCGGAGCGCATCCTGACGACGATGTCAAGCAGTTCTTCCGACTTCTTCATGGCTGCGACCATGGCGCGAATGCGCTCAAGGGAGAGCTCGATTTGTGTTTCCCGTGCCCGGGCTTCCGCTTTTTTAAGGTCCATGAAGCGTACGTAAGCCTGTTCAAAAACCCGTGCGAACCGCTTTAATATATCAATGTCTTCTCCTTCCGGAACCACCCCGGTATGAGAAGGAATAAGGATGGCTGCATTTTCCGTCCAGGCAAAAGAAAGCGAGTGTTTGTCGTTTTGGAACACCCATTCTTTGAACTCTTCGGGCATGTAGCGGTAATCAGAATTTTCAAAAGCATAAGCCCAAAACGTATTTTTTTCTTCCACCGAAAAGGACTTTGAAAAATATTCATCACCACTAAGCCTGGAATCCCAGGCAGCACGAAAAATGGGGTGTTCAAAATAGGGGAGCAGGAATCTACCTGAAAAGGTAAAATCCGGCGATGAGATCCAGTGCAGAACATCCTTGGAGTCAGGAAAATAAGTGCAAAGCACCACGCCATTGGCATCCAGTACCACACCAAGTTCAGTGAGCTTTTCGACAACGAGCACGACCACTTCTTCGAGTTCTTCGGCTTTGTGCATAGACATGGTCCGGCTCCGGACTTTCTCGAGGGCGGCTTCTATTTGTGCCTCTCTCGCCTGGTCCTCAGCTTTTTTTAAGTCGAGGAACCGTGTATAGGTTCTTTCAAACTCATTGGCAAAACGCCGGAGCACTTCCCGCTCGGTCTCGTCGAGTGGCCGGCGGATGTTGATGCCGAAGCAGCCGTATTTCATGTAAGCCTCGGCGTAGTAAAGTCCTTCCGGGAAGTTTTTGGCTTTCAGGTGATTGGCTTGCCCGACCAGTTCCGACCAGGTGGAAAAGAATTCCTTGACCTCCTCAGGTTGGATGCGCATGACGAACACGTCTTCGTCGCTTGCCCACATTTCAAAACAGGCAGCTGTATAGGGCTCTGTTTTGTCAAGCGGATAGGTGATGGCTTTGTTGTGTGAGTTTGCGGTCGCGCTGTAGTCTGTTTTGTCACCGGGCATGTTTTCCGACCAGGTGGCCCAGAACATGTGCGTCCCGTTGGCCTCATCGGGCAGCCAGACGTATGAAAATTCCGATGGCAGTCCGAGCAATAACAATTGCTCGTGGAAAACCTTGGAGGTTGCATTCAGCTCTTGGGAATGCTGCATCATCATGCTCTGTGCGCGGGTGCGTTCGAGGGCCGCTTCAATCTGCGCTTCCCGGGACTGCATTTCTGCTTTTTGCAGGTCGAGAAAGCGCGTATACGTTTGTTCAAATACCTTGGAAAACCGCTTGAATATTTCATGACTTTCCGGTACAGGTTCAAAGGTGATGAAAAGCAGATAACCATATTTGTTGAAGGCGACGTGATCGATTTGTGACGTCGGAAAAGAGAGGCCATTCTCTTTCATTTTAAGCAGTTGTTCGCCGACACCTGGAAGGCTACAGAGGTATTCATAATGGGCCGGGCATTCTTCTTCCGCGATTTCATAGACGAATAGCGTTTCGCCGCGCTGGCCTGCTTCGTGGTACCGGAGAAAAATGCCTTCCCTGGGCGTTCGGTATTTAGGGAAGACGTCCTGGCCATTGCTGCCCCATTCCATCGAGCCTGTTTCGTCTTCATAGATATTGAAAGCACAAAACCAGGTGTCTATGCCCAGTTTTTGGACCTGTTGGACGAGTTCGAGAGAAAGGTCAGCCAACTCTTCACTTTTGCGCATGGCCATACTTTGGGACCTGACCCTTTCCAGGGAAGCTTCGACCTGTGCTTCCCTTGCCTGGGCTTCCGCTTTTTGGAGGTCCAGGAAACGGGTGTAGGTAAGATCAAAAGCGGCTGCAAACCGAATAAAAATTTCTTCTTTGGCACATGGCTCCCGTGTAATGATGCACAGGTATCCTTTGGAGAAATAGGCACAATGCAATTTCTGCCATTCAGGTTTTTCAAAGCCCGCCGCTTCCATGTCATCAAAGATTTTTTTGGCCACAGGTATGTTCATTAACCAGTCGTAGTGTTCCTGTAGTGCTTTACCTTCTATCTGTTCGGTATGATACGTTTCCCCATTGAGCCAAGCCTGGTACATATTTTGGTGAGTGACATCTCCCACATTGGGTAGATAAAATGAGGGAATAAAGCCTCCTTCGGTTGTCAGCCACCATTCATCTTCAGCGCGGTCTTTTTCACACAATACAAAACCGCATGTCCAGAGATTGGAGACCAGCTTATTGAGTTCAGCAAATAACACCGTGGCGACTTCCCCTAATTCTGCGCTACCATGCATGGCCATGGTTCTGGCACGAACTCTTTCCAGGGCGAGCTGAATCTGTGCCTCTCGTGCTTGTGCTTCCGCTTTTTTCAGGTCAATGAAACGGGTATAGGCATGTTCAAAGACATTGGAAAATCTCCTCAAGATGGATCGGGTTAATTCCTGAGGTTTTTCTGATGTTGTCATGACCAGGGAGCCGCCTTTGAAATCGGCAAGAGACCAATATGATCTCTGATCATCTTTCTTTAGCCCTCCTATCGTCTTTGCTACGACATTATGAATATCTGGCGCATACGTCTTCAGCATTTGCAAAAACTCCTGGAGTTTTTCAGCCTCGTTTACGATCACATAGTCTTTTTCAGAGGAGTAGTAAGATGCCACCAGTTCTTCAATAACCTCATATCCTTTTTTTGGGAATTGCGCCTGGGTTAATACAAGGTTTGACTTACTGTGAGGGGATTGAAGCGCGGCCCATGAAACGATGTGGTCTACTGATTCTTCGTAGAAGTGAATGGCGCAAGTTTCCAATCCTTCCTGACCAAGTTCAACGAGTTGACTCCTAAGTTCTTTGGCCACTTCAATCAGTTCTTGTGAGGAGTGCATTGCCATTGCGCGAGCCCTTACTCTTTCAAGTGCCAGTTGGATCTGTGCCTCCCGTGCTTGGGCCTCTGCCTTTTTGAGGTCGAGGAAGCGTGTGTAGGTTTGTTCGAAGACCTTTCCAAAGCGTTCGAAGATATTTTGGAATTCAGGGCGAGGCTCCCGTGTGATGAACAACAGGTATCCGTGTGCAAAGGTGGCGATGTTGTGTACCTGCCTTTCGGGTATTTGTATACCGGCCGCCTCTGCATCCTTAAATGACTCATCGAGCGGTGGGAAAGAGCGAAGAAACCGGTAGTGCTTTTCCATCGCTTTGCCTTTGAAGTCGTGTACCAAAAATGCTTCGCCCTTTTTCCAGGCGCCGTATATTTTTTTGTGTTGGGGATAGGTATGGATGGGCAGCTCAAACGGGGGCTGGATGGTGCTGGTGGCATTGCTCATCCACGATATCAGGTTTTCATGGGTATCATCCCATATGTTAAAGCCACTTGCAAATGTCTCTATGCCGAGATGTTCGATTTGTTCGAAAAGAAGTACGGCTACTTCTGCGAGCTCGTTACTTTGCTGCATGGCCATAGTCCGGGTTCTGACTTTTTCCAGGGCTGTTTCGATTTCGAGTTCGCGATTTTGAATCAATAGCGTCTCGGTCTGCTTGTCCACCTGGGTCTGGAGTTCTAGGGCTTTTTGTTTCCACTCGCGGAGGTGCCAGGTGTCTTCTTCGTCTCCCGATTCGGCGGGTATGGATCCATGCCAATGTTTGAATATCCAGCGCTCATCTTCCCACGCCCAGATCGTGCTGAATCGCAAATCCAGCTTCACCACGTCATCCGGGAGGGTGAACTCAAACAAGATTTCTTCTACGACGATGGCGGCATTCCCGTCTCCGATAACAGACTCGAGCACAGGTGTATAAGAGATGTTAGTGGATATTCCTTCGGTTTCCCTGCGCTGTTTGAGGACGAGTTCGCGCATTCCTTCGAAAGAGTGGATTTTCTCATTGTGGGCGGTGCCGTAGCCCATGACATTTTTGTCCACGATATCAGCCAATTCCTCCAGAGGACCATCTTCCATGCTGATGTGCATGAGTTTTCTGTAGGACTTGCGGAGGAGAGTGCGTTTATCGTGTTTCATAGGTCTTGCGTGTTTTGGGATGCGGTGGACACAACGGATTGAAATCCGTTGTTAATATATTTCGCAGCTTTGCTTCTCATCATCGCTATTTCGCAGCTTTGCTTCTCATCATTGCTATTTCGCAGCTGCGCTTCGTAGCTTTTTTTGGTCGCACCATCGCTTTTCTTTACGGGTGTCGGATCATTCTATGGGTAAGTTAATGACAAAGTTGGTTCCTTCCTCGTGTGTGGTAACAACTTTTAATTCTCCGCCATGTGCTTTCACGATGTCGTATGACAGGCTCAAACCCAGCCCGGTACCCTGGCCTGTCGGCTTGGTGGTGAAGAAGGGTTGGAAAATTTTGTCCCTGATTTCATCAGGTATTCCCGGCCCATTGTCCTTTACGGTTACTTCAACTTTGTCGTCATTCATTCGTGTGCCGATGGTCACCTTAGGCGCATATCCATTCATCCCTGATTTGCTTTTTTCGTCGACCGCCTGGAAGGCGTTGTTGATCAGGTTTAGCAATACCCTGCCCATATCCTGGGCGATGACATTGACTTTGGGAAGCGCGTAGTCGAAATGGGTTTCATAGTCTGCGTTGAAGGATTTGTCCTTGGCACGAAGACCGTGGTAAGCCAGTCGAAGATATTCATCGCAAAGGGCGTTAAGGTCGGTGGGTTCTTTTTGCCCGGTGCTTGTCCTGCTGTGCTGCAACATACCTTTTACGATGCCATCGGCCCGCTTGCCGTGGTGATTGATTTTTTCAAGATTTTGTTTGATGTCATTTAAGATGGCTGCTGCTTCTTCAAGATCTCCGCTGTCCATTTCCTGTTGGAGTTCTTCGAGCAGTTCTTCGCTGACCTCGGAAAAGTTGTTCACAAAATTGAGCGGGTTCTGGATTTCGTGGGCGATGCCTGCGGTCAGTTCTCCAAGGGATGCCATTTTTTCGGAGTGGATCAGTTGTGCCTGGGCTGCTTGCAAGTCACTAAGAGCGGTTTCAATGCGATTTTTCGCCTCTTCCAGGTTTTGAAAGTCTTCATAGCGGGCATAGGCAATGGAAAAGGCATCTGCAAGTGTTTGTACGACTTCTATTTTTTCTTCTTGCAGCGGCGCTTTTTCTCCTACGTATATCATGCCCTGCCGGAAGGGAACGAAATGAAGATGAAGTTCATCGGGCACACTATTTGCGCCCTGGTAGGTTTCTGCGTTTTTGACCTGACCCAATTCTACCATGGACTCGGTCCATTCCATAAATCGTTTTGCATCCCAATATTCCGTATATACCCGTCTTGCTTTCCAGTTTTTAACAATATTAGTGGCCTGGTCGTTGAAACCGAATGGCAGGTGCAGTACCCCCAGGGCCTTCCCATCCGGTGAGGAGAGGTAGGCCTGTATTTCTTTCGAATCTTCATCGACGATGAATACGCCGCACCGGATAAAGGGAACATCCAGGGCCATCAATTCCCGCCAGATCACTGGTGTAATACGGTTGAGGTCTTCTGAATTGCGCATGCTCGCAATTTCTCCCCGGATCCTGTCCATGGCGGCTTGTTTAAGGGCATCCCGTGCCTGTGCCTCAGCATTCTTCAAGTCATTGAATCGAGTATAGGCGAGCGAAAAAACAGCCGTAGCCCGTTTGAGCAGATCCCAGCTTTCGGCAGAAATATCCCCGGGCGCGGCCACTCCCATAAAACCGTGGTTGAACCTGTAAAGATGGTATGTACGTGGCGGAATGACCTCGCCATAGAATCCTCCCACAGAAAACAGTTCGGACTTTTCAGCACAATACGTTATCCATTCTTTGCGGGGCGCACCTTGCATCACGATAGAGGTCTTCTGGTCTCCCGAGTAAACAAAGGCTTTCATTTGTCTCCCGACCCAGGTATCTTCAAGGACCATGGTTATGTGGTCGGACACAAGACTGTTCTCATCCTCGCGGTCTTGAATGGAAAACCAACACTCTGTTTGACCGGTCGTCTGATCGTGGATATAAATGGAGCTGGTTTCCAATTCTTCAACACCCAGGGCGCCCATTTCCCTGCGCAAAAGTATGGATACATCAACCAGTTCATCCGAATTGTGCATGGCCATCGCGCGGCTTCGGACGCGTTCCAAGGCTGCTTCAATCTGAGCCTCACGTGCCTGGGCTTCCGCTTTCACTAAGTCCAGGTACCGGCGGTAGGTTTGCTCGAATAGCGCACTGAAACGCTGGAACACGTTCATCAACTCATCAGACAATTCCTGGAGGCAAAATGCATATAAGATGCCTTGTTCGAAAATGAAATCGTAATGAATGACTTTGTCGGGCAACTGGGTTGTATCGATCTTCAACGGATATTCCGGGGAAGCATTGATGGCCTGGTAATATTCCAGCACTTCTTCTCTGTTCTCCAGGATGAATTGGTTTACTGTCCGTTTCTCCATCCACGCCTTCCGGACACTTTTCAGCAGGGGGTGTATCGACATGTCCAGGATTCCAGCATCGATGGTGGTCATTCCCTGTTTATCCTTGGAAGCGGTCCAGAGCTCATTGTTTTCATTCTCATGGTTAAGAATGCCTATTCCGAGGCGGGTACTCTTTCCGATGCCCAGGGCGGTCAATTCGTCGAACATGGTAATGATACATTGGCCCACATCTTCACTGCTGTGCATAGCCATAGTCTTAGAGCGCACTCGCTCCAGGGCGGCCTCAATTTCGGCTTCCCTGGCCTGTGCTTCTGCCCTTTGGAGGTCGAGGAAGCGGGTGTAGGCCTGCTCGAAGGCGTGTGTCATTTTGACGGTGATCAGGCGGACGTCTTCATCGGGAGGTCGGATCATATCGAAGGCCAGCACTCCGTTGGATAGACGTCCCCACGGATTCCACTGATGGGTGAGGTTTCCCGCTTGTATAGCTTTCTTGAAGACCTCGGCGATATCGGTATTGATATCTTCCCATTCACTGATGGCGGCAAGGAGTCTATCCATGTCATATTCCATGACCACGTAGCGTTCACCTTCTTTCCATTTGTCAAGGACCTCCATACCCAATAAAGGGTATTTTTTTGGATCATACCTTAAGACCTGGTTTTCCGGGTCACCTATGTTTCCGGGTGAGGAGAAATCGTACCAGTTGAAAAATTCATCTTCATCGATCAGCAGGATGGACGCCCCTGTAAATCCTTCTATATCCAGCTTTTTTACCTGCTCCAGTAGTCGCCGCGTAACTTTTCCAAAATCGGAGGTGGAGTGCATGGCCATGGCTTCGGCCCGTACCCGTTCCACTGCCGCTTCGATTTGCGCTTCCCGGGCCTGGGATTCTGCCTTCTTCAGATCGAGGAAGCGGGTGTAGGTCTGTTGGAAAACCTTGCCAAAACGGGTGAGAATATCATTCTCCTCATCGGAATAGGGTATACCGGAGAAATTCTCGATATACAGCCCGACGTTGTCCATCAATACCGTCGAAATGGCAAGGCCAGGGCATTGAAAATAGTAGTCTTTGACGGCATCGGGCAAATCCGGAATATAGGTGAATAATTTTTTATAGAAACTGTTTTTTTCCTTAAAATCCAAAAGGTTGGTGAAGAGCTTTTCCCCTTTTTTCCTGGCGTCGAGGAAGCTGTTCCAGTGGGGTGAATCGAAATAGGGTATGGCAATTTGCGGTTGTATGGAGTTCTGGTCGGCCAACCATATGAGCATGTCGTCCCTGGTGTTGTAGTCAATGATGAATCCGGTATGTTGTACAAGGATACCCAGCTGTGAGAACTGGTCCAAGATCACTCGTATTGCGTCTTCGAGTTCTTCACTTTTATGCATGGCCATGGTCCTTGCCCGCACTCGCTCCAGGGCGGCTTCTATCTGTGCTTCCCTGGCTTGTGCCTCCGCTTTTTGGAGATCGAGGAACCGGGTATAGGTTTGCTCAAAGACTTTGGCAAATCGCTCCAAAATGGTAAACATCTCGTCAGATATGGGGGAAGTGTCAATCACCTCTAAAAAGCCATACCTCAGGGTTGCATGGGAGAAAACGTCAACTTCCCCGGAATTCAAAATGAACTCTTTTACATGGTCGGGAAGGTTTTTAAACTCCGTCTTATTTAATATGACCTGATCAAACTCTTTTTTTTCTTCTCCTTCGAGAACGATAGTAAGACGTGGTATTTGATCCTTCCAGGCCTGCCATTGTTTTTGAAAAAATGGATGTGCGGATCGTGGTATGTGGTAACGTTCCAAGATCTTATTTTGGGCTGCGCTGGACACCCAATATTGCAATTGTTCATTTTCTTCGTCTGCAAGAATCAGCTCACAGCCTGAAGTAGCGAAACCGAATGGTTTTATTTCGTTTAATACCAGTGCCACAACCTCGCTTAATTCTTCACTTTTATGCATGGCCATGGTCCTGGCTCTCACCCGCTCGAGGGCCGTCTCGATTTGTGCCTCACGAGCCTGTGCTTCAGCTTTTTGTAAGTCGAGGAAACGGGTGTAAGACTGTTTGAAAACGCGCCCAAATCGCACCAACAGCTCGATCTGGGCCTTGCTCAGCTCTTTTTCTACAGCCAGTGCCAGTGCACCGAAATCGTTGAATGTCCCATAGATAAAGACGTGATCAGACGAGCGCATGGCCTTGATAGACCTGGCGGGTAAGTTGGCATATCCGGTTTCAGTGAACAAGAAATCATCCCATGCTTTTTTAACCTTTCCCTTCAGATGATAGAGCCAGGATTCTTCCCTATCACTCCATCCCTTTAGTATGGCTTGGTAGGGTTCATGTTCGTGATACTGTAAATGGTAGTTGTTGATTTGATTCTTGTCTTCTGGGTCTGCCAACCATACTTTTTGTGATTGGTCATCCGAATCGAAGACCCAAATCATGCAATTCATAAGAGTTACATCCAGCCTGTTCAACTCATCGAATAGCATGACATTGAGTTCTTCTAATTCGTCTGAGTGACGCATGCCATTTGCCCTCGAACGAATTCGTTCCAATGCCGCCTCAATTTCTGCTTCCCTGGCCTGCGCCTCTGCTTTATGCAGATCCAGGAACCGGGTGTAGGTTTGTTCGAAGACTTTGGCGAATCGAGAAAGTATTGCCCCTTGCTCATCGGTGAGGGGATCTGATGCAACAATTTGCAAATATCCGTGGCTGAAGTTACTAAAGTACAAATGCGTCGTCTCGGGCAAGTCTTGTTTGGATGCCTTTTCCCTTTCAGACAATTTTTGATCAGGCATGACTAAATCGAGATGTTTTATCTGTTCATCAAGGTCAAGAACTTGCTTAAAAAGTGGTAACTTTTGCTTCCACGCTTCGTATCGATCCTTCAGGATATGATCTCCGAAAAGCGGTAATTCAAATTCCACCAATAACTTGCTATCGGTACGTGAGCCCCACATTTTTTGTTTTTCATTTTCTTCATCGATGATCACAAAGGCACAATGTGCCGATTGTGCAAATCCCAATTTTCTCAATTCATCATATAAGATGGTCGATACTCCTACGAGTTCATCACTTTTATGCATGGCCATAGAAGCGGATCTTACTCGCTCCAAGGCCATTTCAATTTGTGCTTCCCGGGTCTGTGCTTCCGCTTTTTGCAGGTCGAGGAAACGCCTATAGGCGAGATCAAAAACTTTTGAAGCGCGCGATAGTAACTCCTTTGTCTCGTTTGAGGGTTCTTCCAGTGTGGCCACGACTAAAGTTCCACCAGTAAAATCGGAACAGGAGTAATACATCAAATCTGCCATTTTTACCTGAGCAACCTCCGGAATCTTTTCTGACAAAATCTTTACGAAATCTTTTTGCTTTTTCCCTTTGCTAACAATCGTATATTCTTTCTGAGGAGATTTATACATTCTGACCAAATCATCCAGCAAGGCACAGGCGTCCTTTCGAAATAATTCTTTTCCAAAAATCATGGTCCCATCCTTTTTGGCTGCGGGAACAAATGTGTGCCATGACTCTATGTAGTCCTGATGTAAATCATAAAGCTCGATGACAGCACCCTCAAGTTGGGGCTGACCTAATAGTCTCATCTGCTCCCGGAGGATACCTGCAACCTTTACAAGATCTTCTGAAGTATGCATAGCCAATGCACTTGCCCGAACCCTTTCCAGGGCTACCTCGATCTGAGCCTCCTTGGCTTGTTCTTCCGCTTTTTGAAGATCGAGAAAGCGCCGATAGGTCATTTCAAAAACGACAGTAAAACGCGCCAGGATTTCTTCAGTTTCAAGATCCATTACCTCAGGAGCCAAAATGTGCAAATAGCCTTCCGAAAAATTTGCACAATAAAACACGACAGGATCCGGAATGTTAGGAAGAATGTTCTCCACCTGATTTCTTGAAAGCTGATGTTTTGCTACATAAGTCAAATGTTGTTGTAAATCTTTGCCACCGACTATTTGGTGAAATACCGGAACTTTATCTTTCCAGGCGTTATATCGTTCAAGAAGCACTGAATCACCGGAGAGTGGAAGATTCATTTTTTCTACGAAACTGCCGTTGGGTTGCGTCAACCAGCCGTTTTGTATATTATTCTCTTCGTCAACAATTACAAATCCACAAATGAAAACTTGATCGTGATCAATTCCAAGGGTAATCAATTGTTGGTAAAGTAAAATGGCAGCATCCCCTAGTTCATCGCTTCTATGCATGGCCATGGTCCTGGCTCTCACCCGCTCGAGGGCCGTCTCGATTTGTGCCTCACGAGCCTGTGCTTCAGCTTTTTGTAAGTCGAGGAAACGGGTATAGGTTTGATCAAAGACTTTGGCAAAGCGGATTAATATGGAGGACGATGATGGACTTAGCTCCTGGTCTGCTACCAGCTCCAGGTAGCCTTTCGAGAAAAAAGCGCAGTTGAAGAATGTTGGATCCGGCAGGCCCTCTAAGGCAACATCGATCGCTTCGGTTCTGTCGGTCTCTGGTATCACAAAGTTTATATGATTTTGCAACTCAACACCTTCCACCTTTCTGGAGAAAAAAGCTTCCCGACGCCGCCAATGGTCGTAAATGTCGTCAAGAACCTGATCTCCGTGGAGCGGTAGCACCATCATTTCCAGGGCAGAGGTCTCGGTATGACCCGACCAGACAGATTGCTGGTTACTTTTTTCATCGATGACTACAATATTGGCTTCGTAGAACTCGGGGATCTCCAGTTTTACCAGCTCTTTATGGAGGACGGTGGCAACATCAGTCAGTTCGTCACTCTTGTGCATGGCCATGGATCGTGACCGCACCCGTTCCAATGCTGCTTCAATCTGAGCTTCACGCGCCTGTGCTTCTGCTTTTCGA
>JBFKOL010000076.1:0-14892 GCA_041628815.1 Saprospiraceae bacterium
CAGATAGATCTGCCCAGGAGTCAAAAATCAGGCTTGCGAGAGGCCGTAGACATTCTAGAGGACCTGGAGGGAATAGCTACCATTTTTCTCGGGTCAGAAGATGTGGTAAGGCATAGACTGGTTAAATCGATCATTAAAGCTTACGACCGCATAAAGAAGTCCGAAAATACTGTACTTTCGCCCGAACAAAATGAAGGTGATGGCAAAGACCTCAACAGTTCGCTACAAGGGTAATCTTCGTACCGAAGCAGTTCATCTGCGATCGAAGAAAGTAATTATCTCGGATGCCCCGGTTGACAACAATGGTAAAGGGGAAGCTTTTTCTCCCACCGATCTGCTAGCCACTTCCCTTGCATCCTGTATGATAACCATCATGGGAATCCGTGCTGCCAAAATGGGTTTAAATATCGATGGGACATACGCTGAAATCGAAAAGATTATGGCATCGGACCCAAGGCGTGTTAAAGAAGTAAAGATCCTGGTGAACATGCCAAAGGGGGATTTTTCTTCAAAGGACAGGACTGTCCTGGAACGCGCTGCTCGCACCTGTCCTGTTGCATTGACATTGAGTGAAGAAGTCATCCAGGACATCACTTTTGTATGGCCAGAATAAATGTTTAGCCAGGGGTTGTTGACACAAGACCATGCAAACTTATCACATCACACATCCTTCCGGAATCCTTCAAGGCGACATTGTTCTCGACGGGTCCAAAAGTATAAGTAACAGGGTACTTATTATAAAAGCACTGTGCGAGAATGAATTTGAGGTAACAAATCTATCTACAAGCGACGACACATCTATACTGCAGAAATTGCTTCAAACTGAGGACTACACAACCTACGACGTCCATCATGCAGGCACCTCTTTCCGCTTTCTCACGGCATATCTTTCCTTCAAGAAGGGCACACAAATTTTAACGGGATCATCCCGAATGAAAGAACGACCTATAGGGCCGCTTGTTGAAGCTTTGAATTCCATAGGTGCTGAGATTGAATACCTCGATAAACAAGGCTATCCTCCGTTAAGAATCGGCAGTCCCAAGAAAACCATCGGTAAGGAACTCAGGATCAATGCGGGAATCAGCAGTCAATACCTAACAGCACTGATCCTGATAGCTCCAACCCTGCCAAATGGTTTGACCATACACTTGGAAGGAGATATGGTTTCTGAATCGTATCTGAAGCTGACCCTTGGTATCATCGAATATTTTGGCATCCGGTACGAATTCTCCCCGGGAAAGATTGTTATACCACAACAACCCTACCTGGCCAGGTCCTTCAAGGTGGAAGCGGACTGGTCAGCTTGTTCGTATTTTTTTGCCCTTACTACTCTTTCTCGGCAGGCCCACCTGAAGATTCATGGCCTTCAACCGGTAAGTCTTCAAGGTGATGCAGCACTTATGGATTTAGGTAAATTGATCGGTGTAGATTGCCGTTTTGTAAACGACGTTCTTCACCTGAAGAAATCAGTTGCCACGCAAACCGGAGGATGGTATTACGACTTTATCAATGTGCCAGACATTGCTCAAACCCTGGCGGTGGCATGTGCGGCAAAGGGCCTCGACGCTCAATTTACAGGTTTAAAGACATTGCGAATAAAGGAGACAGACAGGATAGCTGCGCTTGACACCGAGCTGCACAAGGTTGGCGGCGGTTTTTCCCTTCTAGGTCTTACTGAAAGCGGTGAAGAGATTTATACCCCGCGATCCATCCAGATAAAGGCTGGGAGAATTCCGGTTTTTGACACCTATAATGATCATCGCATGGCCATGTCTTTTGCTCCTCTGGCCCTTCACTTCCCAATCAGGATCAATTACCCAGGTGTGGTGAGCAAATCTTATCCCAGATTTTGGTTTGATATGGAAAAGCTCGGATTCAGCATTCACTCGGTATCGGAATAGGAAATACTTAATATTTTAATTTCTACCCGTTGATTTTTCTTGCGCGCAGCCATGTCAAATTTATCGTTGCGAATGAGTGGCTTTCGCTTGCCGTAACCCTTATAGGTAAGGCGCTTTGGCGATATTCCCTTGCGCATGAGAGCTTGGGCTACTTCCCTTGCTCGATTGCTTGATAAATTGTCGCAATATTCATGGGAGGGCATCGTACTGGTGTGCCCGCCTATTTCCACTACGATGTTTTTATTGTCGCGCAAAAAGGTATATATCTCATCGAGCACTTCTTCGGACTCGTCGCGTATCCGGGATGAATCGGCAGCAAAATAAATGTTGTCCACACGGATAACTTGCCCTTCACGAATGGTCTTCGCATCAAGACCAGCAACTAACCTTGAAGGTTTTTTCTCTGGTTCCGGCTCCTCCATAACCGGTGTTGAACCGGTTGAAGAAGCAGCTGCCGTCTCTTTAACGGTCACAGATTTTTTTACCGGAGCCGGTTCCGGTTCATCAGGAATTGGCGGCAGTTTTTCCACACTAGCGAAAAGAGGCTCGTCGTCACACGGGATTTCCTTAATGACAGATCCGTTGTCCAGCAGCAGATGACCATTGTATGGAAACAATACAGGTACCTTGTAGAAAGCTTCGAGTGTAAAATAATTCAAAGATCGACCTGGTTGAAACTCAAATTCGTAAGTCTCCCATTCGTGATTGGTAATGGTAGGTGATTCAGCGAGCAACTCCTGGCGCCCGCAAATTCCTGTCCCTCCCCATATTCGCAATACTGCTGGTTCCGTATAATTTTCCATAGTGCCACTCAGCTTAGAACCGCTTATGTAGTATCTGGAACGGGCAAGTTCTATACTATACGAATAACATTTACCCTCTTGTATTGGTACTCTGATCCGTTGAGAAACAGACTCCCAGGAGTCATTGTCGCGCACTACCATACCCAGGTAACTTATCCCTTCTGATGGATTTTTTGTTACATACCACGCATTTATTGGATGAATATCGGGTGGCGACTCGGCAGGAAAGATCAGTTCACCACAGTCGTACCAGCCTCTTATACCAATATCGTGCGCACTGACGCCTTTATGAGGGCGCTCTTCAAAAGACGGATTGTTAAGTACGATCTCATCCCTCTGCCCGTAAGCATGGAACATGGAAAAAAGGCAGATCGATATGGAAAGGCTCCGGAACATCGACTTGGGTCTCAGGATCTCCAAATTAACGCGTTTTTTACATCTTTTCAATCTGAGTACCTACCTGAAACGAGAAAATTAGTGCCGTATTCTTAATGATTTCTTAAAGATGAGTTCTGCAATTTATGATTCACATCCCAACAAATTGATTTCCCATTTTCCTATTCTCCCACTGGGGCCAATTTGACTTTTAGGCCCTCCAATCGCGTGGTTATGGGCAGTTGGCAGCAAAGCCGGCTGTTCTCTTCGACAAAAAAGGCCTGGTCAAGCATGTCTTCTTCTTCATCCGAAGGGTCCGGCAAAGGGTGATTTGACTCTATGTATACGTGACATGAAGCACAAAGAGCCATACCCCCGCAAGTACCTTCAACATCGAGTCCCGAAGCCTTGCAGATTTCCATTACATTAAAATTCATATCCGTAGGGGCTTCGAGATTATGCTCACGCCCGTCGCGGTCCACTACGATGAGCCGTATGATATCCGTATCGATCTCCATATTTATTCGAAACCAGTAATTCCTGAAACCGTTGTGTATTTAAAACTCAATTTTGCATCGGGATAAATGTATTTAAATGCCGACTGCACCATAAGTGTTCCTTCGTGAAATCCACAAAGTATCAACTTGAGTTTTCCTGGATAAGTGTTGATGTCGCCAATAGCATAAACACCCGGTACATTAGTACTATAGTCCTCTGTCTTTACCTCGATCGCACTCTTCTCAATGGCCAGACCCCAGTCGGCCAATGGGCCCAGTTTGGGTGTGAGACCAAATAAGGGAATAAAATGATCTACCGGGTAATTGAACTCACCGCGTTCTTTTTGACGGATGGTCACTTCCTTCAGGACGCCGTTGCCATGGATACCTATGGCCTGGGCTTCTGTGATCAGGTTTACCTTTTTCTGTTTTGCGAGAGTCAGGACCTTATCAACAGAATCCAGCGCTCCCCTGAATGATGTCCTTCGGTGAATAAGCGTCACTTCGGATGCGACATCGGACAGTTCGATGGTCCAGTCCAAAGCAGAATCCCCGCCGCCCGCAATCAAAAGTCTTTTGTCGCGAAACTTTTCGGGGTCTTTGACCATGTATTCCACGCCATTCTCTTCATACTTGTCGATATTTTCAATGGGTGGCTTCCTGGGTTCAAAACACCCAAGTCCTCCTGCAATAGCTATGACCGGGGCTTCTATGACCGTTCCTTTGTTGGTCCTGAGTCGGTACAATTTTTCTCCGACTTGTTCGAGTTCTTCTGCCCTTTCTCCAAGTGTGAAGCCCGGCTTGAACGGCTCAATCTGTTTGAGAAGGTTCTTGACCAAGTCTCCGGCAAGTATGCTCGGGAAGCCCGGAATGTCGTAGATGGGTTTTTTCGGATAGATCTCCGAGAGTTGTCCCCCCGGTATTGGCAGGGCATCGACAAGATGGCATCTCAATTTTAGCAATCCAGCTTCAAAAACGGTAAACAGCCCCACAGGACCAGCTCCAATGATCAGTATATCGGTTTTAATCATGGTGTCATGTCTTTTCTTCTTTGTAATAATAGTTTAAATGAATGCCACACTCTTTTTGCGGCGTACCTTCCCACCTTCCGGTGCGTCCCTCTCCTTTAAATGTACAATGCGTACATCCGACTGAACCATACCCCTCCGCTTCCAGCGGATGACGCGGCAGCGCAAATTTAGCAATGTATGCTTGTACTTCTTCTTCGCTCGTGTCGATAATTGGGTGAAACTTGAGAATATCACCATTCTTTTCAAATATTCTGAATCGCGACCTGTGGAGTGTCTGGTGTGCCATTAAACCACTGATCCATACCTTGTGCTTGCTGATGTATGGCTCGAGCGGCGCTATCTTATTGGCAGTACAACACATCCTGGGATGATTTATCCACCATGACTCCTCCGTAGTAAGGTCATTCTGCTTTTTATCCGGATAAACGTATGTAAGGCGCAAATCCAAACGCTTTCTCAACAACTCCTTGTATTCATAAGTTTCCTTGAAATGGTACTTAGTGTCCAGAAAATAGATTCGCTGCTCAGGCGTGAACCGGTATATATGGTGCAATAAAAACACTGACATGGTACCAAACGAAGAGGTCATCATGATGTCCTGCGGTTTAAAAAACCTGTGCAACTCCTTAAGTCTTTCACCAACATCCATTGGTAGAAAATGAGCATGCAGATCATCGAGCGTCATTCCTTTGACGATTACTTCACTTTTGTATATTACTCGCAATTCTGTCATTCTATCCGATTAATGATTCAGTAATCCGGTTCAATTCCCGGACCTTAACTTCGAAGTTGCCTTTCATCCGGTCGCGTAAAACTCTCAGGTTGCTCAATAGGTCGTGGGTCTCTTCTGGGATAATTTCTTCAAGGAGTTGGCGGAAGCGCTTGGCAAACGTGGGTGATTTCCCATTGGTAGAAATGGCCACCTTGAGATCACCTCTTGTTACGATTGACCCCATATAAAAATCACACAGCTCTGGGGTGTCGGCCACGTTTACCAGGACCCGCCGATTTTTGGCAGCGGCATGGACCTGTATATTTATTTCAGGCAGATTGGTGGCAGCGATGACGATGTCAGCCCCATCGAGATCTTCAGGTTCGAAAGCTTTTTGTACCACTGCAAGCTGTCCACTATAATTCTCCAGCATTGACAGTACAGGAGGCATGATCTCCTTGGCTACAATCCTCACCCTTGATTTGGGACTGCTTTTAAGCAGAAAAGACAACTTTTCGTGTGCGACATCTCCTGCACCGACAAGGACCACCGTCAGTTGCTCTATCTTTAAAAAGACCGGGTATAACGTATTTCCCTTCGTTCTTACAGCCATGTTCGCAAGGATTTTTCATAAATGAATTCCGGATGCAAAGCCACTACTTCGCCAGCTACTACGATGCCTGGAGCACCTTCAAGCATTTCCTTTTTTTTGTATTTCATTTCTTCAGCCGTAGCTATCAGCACTTTTTCATCTTTCCGGGAGCCGTTTTGAATGATCATTACAGGTAATGCCCTCCTCCCGTTTTTAATGAGCAAATCCATTATCAGATCTATTTTACGCGTAGCCATCAAAAAAACAAGGGTCGCAGATGAACGGCAAGCAAGACGAATGTCTTCTGACAATTGATGGGAGCGAGTGGTACCGGTCAACACCCAAAAACTTTCGGAATATCCACGTGAAGTAAGCGGAACTCCTTTGAGTGTAGAAAGGCTGGTAGCACTTGTTACACCGGGAATAACAGATACCTGGATATCAAAAGACCTTATATAATCCAATTCCTCATATCCCCTGCCAAAGACAAATGGATCACCCCCCTTCAGCCGCACTACATGCCCCTTGCGCAATGCATGCTGTACAATCAATAAGTTGATGTCAGACTGTTTCATGCTGTGCCTGCCACATCTTTTTCCGACGAAGATCTTTGTAGCTCTCCTTGGAGCAACGTCAAGAAGCCGCGGATTCACCAGTGCATCGTACAATATTACATCGGCACTTTTAATGGCATTCATACCTTTAACAGTGATGAGATCTGGGTCTCCTGGGCCTGCACCTACAATGGAAACGAGAGGTTGTTTTTTCATCATTAGGCTTTGTAATAACTTTCCACCACCTGTTTCTCCGTGCCGTTTTGACTAAGCAGCAACTCGCGGTGACGAATTATCAGGTTTAAAAATGATTCGGCATCGCCCATGTAGTCTCTGGCGAATTCTAATGTAGGCTTGTGGTCATTCATAGAGAGAACACGGCTCGTAAAGTCATACCCGAGAACTATCCTGCGCGTCTGGACGAATTGTTCCTGAAAGTCATCGATGATTTTGCGATGGGTATTGCATTTGATGTCATCGTGCAACAACAATGCTTTAGCGCCGACGACGAAAGCTGAATAGGCATAGTATATGCTATCGGCGAATGAGCCTTCAGACAGACTGTTTCTTGAGCTTACCAATTTCTCTTCGGCATCCTTCAAAATGGTGCCGATCACATCCAGGATGACTCCGGCACATTCTCCAACACCGATGGCTTGCTGGTATTCGTGGTCCTGGCCCCAGTCCATCAGATCCGTACCGTCGAGATCAGAAATATCTGCCAGTGGCTTTAAGATTTCGTAGATAGCTCTGCGACCGCCAATGCGGTCATACCAGTGATTGAAGTATTCACCCTCTTCCTTTGTCTCAAAAAAGTAGTCCAAAATTTGCCGCAGTGACGCCGGAATGCGCTTGGTAGGCAACTTAATCACCTTGTCGGCGATGTAGGGTTTGCCATCCGGGTCTACCCCGCCCCCTACCACCACTTGCATGGCCGGCACGACGAGGTCGTTTTTCTTGATGGAAGAACCGTGGAAGCCCACATTGGCGATCATATGCTGACCGCATGCATTCATGCAACCGCTTATTTTGATCTTGATGTGTTTTTCGGCACGCAAATCGGGATATTCTTCGAGTATAAGGTTTTCGAGGACTCCCGCAAGGCCAGTGCTGTTGGTCACCGCGAGGTTGCATGTGTCCGTACCTGGGCAAGCGGTGATGTCAGCTATGGAGTCAAATCCAGGCTCTGCAAAACCCAGTCCTTCGAGTACCGTGAACAATTCGGGCAGATGGTCCTTATAGACAAATTTGAGCAGGATGTTCTGATTGATCGTGAGTCGGATGTCGTCGGCCGCATATTTGCCAACAATCTTTGCAAGGTATCTCGCTTTATCCGAGCTGATGTCTCCAAGAAAGACTTTTATATAGACACCGTAATATCCCTTCTGCTTTTGCTCAAATGTGTTGGTGCGAAGCCATAGGTCATACTTTACTTGGTCCTTTGCCTTCGCCACCTTGGGCTTGAAATATTCCGGCGGTATGGCTGGTAAGGATTCCACTGAAACTGGTACGTTTTGATGGATCAAACCCTTGCGCTCTTTGTCAACCAATTCAAGGAAATGTTCGATACCCAAGTCTTTAATTAAAAATTTCATCCGCGCCTTGTGTCTCTTTTCTCTTTCCCCGTAACGGTCAAAGATGCGAAGGGCGGCTTCCATAAACGGGATAACTTGGTCTCCTGGAAGAAATTCGTAGGCCTCATGGGCAAACATTGCCTGCGCACCAAGACCCCCGCCGACTAATACGCGGAACCCTTTGACACCATCTACGATCTTAGGAATAAAGCCAAAGTCGTGCATGAAGGTAAGTGCGGTATCCGCATCGCTGGAAGAAAAAGCCGGTTTGATCTTACGGCCCATCTCCTGGCAGATAGGGTTGCGCATAAAGTGGTAAGCCACTGCACGGGCGAATGGCGTCACGTCAAAAGGTTCGTCCGGGTCGATACCTGCTTTATCGGAAGCGGTTACATTGCGTACCGTATTGCCGCATGCCTCCCTGGCAGTAACACTTTTCTCCGCCAGCGCGGTCCAGACCTTAGGTGAGTCTTCCAGCTTCACAAAATGCAGCTGGATATCCTGCCGTGTAGTAATGTGCAGGTTACCTGTTGCATATTTGTCGGACACGTCAGCGATCCGCACCAGTTGTTCCGCCGTGAGGTGCCCGAAAGGAATTTTGATTCGAAACATCTGGACACCCAGCTGCCGCTGCCCGTATACACCCCGGGTCAGCCGGTAAAGCTTGAATCGTTCTTCGTCAATCTGACCCTTCTTGTACAACCCGATCTTACGTTGCAGTTCGTCGATATCTTTCTGGTCTTCGACAGAAATGTATTGATCAACTTTTTTTGCCATAACTTTTTAATTGCGCTTGAAATAAAAAAAGCCCGTCAAGGTGTCTTGACGGGCTTTCGTATTGTACTTTACCGATTACCTACTCGTCCAAGACATCCCTGGTCGTCTTACGACAACAGCAGCAACAGCAACAACACATGGTTGTGGCAAAATGAGGAATGAATTGTCCGGGGTTTGATTTCATAATGTCGTTTAAAAAAAAAGCCTTTCCGGATTCTTCTCGAAAAGGCTTTAACAGTGTTATTTCTTATGAAGAAATCCCTATTGAAGCCTTCGGTGTTTCATACAACAGCAGCGACAAAAGGTATTTCTCATCATGTTGGTTTGATAATTAACCATCCAAATGTATGCCATATTTTGTCAGAACCAAATTTTCTTTAAAATTTTATTTCTGTTTTTGTCGTCTGTCAGATAGTCTTAAATTTATAGCACAAGGGTTACGCTTATGGGTTACACCCACTTTCTATGCTTGTAACTACCAACGCGAGCGCTGTTCAAGGTGTCAGTGCGATCAGGATCACAGTCGAAGTCAATGCAGGAGGGCCCGTTGGCTCTGCCAACCAATATTATTTTATGGTTGGATTACCCGACAATGCAGTCAAAGAAGGCTTTCACCGCATCGAAACAGCTATTAAGAACATCGGCTTCCGTATGCCTCGATTGAAGCTCGTGATCAACCTGGCACCTGCGGATATGCGCAAGGCGGGATCCTATTTTGACGTACCTGTAGCATTGGGCATGCTGTCGGCTACAGGGCAAATGGATGGAGCATCACTCGCTGAATACATGATCATGGGCGAGCTGGCCCTGGATGGCGGTGTGCGCCCTATCAAAGGTGCCTTGCCAATGGCCATTGAAGCGCGACGACTAGGACTGAAAGGTTTCATACTTCCCAAAGAAAATGCGAGCGAAGCAGCCATAGTGGACAATCTCAATGTATTCGGTATAGGTCATCTTCAAGAGGCTGTCGACTTTTTTGAGGGCCGCAGCGAACTGTCGCCCACAGTGCATCACACAAGAGAAGTATTCGAGAACGACGCAACCATTCCGGCCGTAGACTTTTCTGATGTCAAAGGACAGGAGAACATCAAAAGGGCATTGGAGATTGCTGCTGCAGGTGGCCACAACGCAGTGCTGATTGGCCCACCCGGCGCCGGTAAGACGATGCTGGCTAAGCGTATGCCCGGTATCTTACCTCCTCTGACATTACGCGAAGCACTTGAAGTCACCAAGATCCATTCCGTAGCAGGCCTGTTGGGACACAATGCTTCACTCATCGCCTCACGGCCTTTCAGGTCTCCACACCATACGATCAGCGATGTGGCCCTTGTCGGTGGCGGATCACACCCCAACCCTGGAGAGATATCGCTGGCACACAGAGGCGTACTTTTCCTCGACGAACTGCCTGAGTTCAAACGGTCGGTGCTGGAAGTCATGCGGCAACCCATGGAAGAAGGACAAGTGACCATATCACGTGCGCGCATATCGGTTGACTATCCTGCCCAGTTCATGTTGATCGCCAGTATGAATCCCTGCCCGTGCGGCTACCACAATCATCCCGAAAAAGAATGTGTTTGTGGTGCCGGCATTGTTAAAAAATATCTCAACAAGATTTCGGGGCCGCTGATGGACCGTATCGACCTGCACGTGGAAGTAACGCCGGTAAGCTATGACGAACTCAGT
The DNA here is from genome assembly GCA_041628815.1 of Saprospiraceae bacterium. Classification (GTDB taxonomy): domain Bacteria; phylum Bacteroidota; class Bacteroidia; order Chitinophagales; family Saprospiraceae; genus JBFKOL01. Next base: position 10,500 of record JBFKOL010000076.1, read on the forward strand.
TCGCAGGAATTCCAAAGCGAAAAAAGCGAGCTGGTCCGAGAACGCGTCAAGGCAGCGAGGGTGCTACAGGCCGAACGTTTTGAAAAGCTCGATCGCATCTACTGCAACGCTCAGATGCCCAGCCGGCTGGTGAGGGAAACATGCCAACTGGATCAGGCCAGCTTGCTGCTCCTGAAGACGGCCATGAAAAAGCTCCAACTGTCGGCAAGGGCCTATGACCGCATCATCAAGGTGTCGAGGACCATCGCCGATCTGGCTGGCAATAAAGATATCAGGATGGAACATCTGGCCGAAGCGATACAGTACAGGACGCTGGACCGGGAAGATTGGGCGTGAAGAAAGAAATGTGATGAATGATGAATTTCTCAGTTCTGCAGACATAGGAATTCGTAGTTACAAACTACGAATAGCGGTAAACGACATAATATTCTTTGTGCACTTTCCGTAGGATATTGCTACCGATGAATATGCCACCAGGACTCTATGAAATAAACCCAAAAAGTGCGTTATCAACATTGTGGGGCAGCGAATTTGAATTCGTAGTTACAAACTTCGAATGGCGGACACTACGAATAGCGGCAAAAAAATGTAGAAATCATTGCTGACACACAGATTTTTTAATGGGTTATATTAGAACATACTTCATTCTTTATTCTTCTCTTTTAACTCTGAACTTTTAACCCGCAAATCGGGACGAAGAAGTCTTATCACTGAAATTGGCCGGTATCTTGCAGAACGCATTATTTTTGGCCTTATCGAGGTCGCGGATCGCTTCCATCTTTCCCGTTCCTTTCAACAGGGCTTTCTTCCCTTTGAAGCCATCGTGCTCCCATAATTCGTAGATGACATCTTTGGGAAGCTGGAAACGGACCGATGAAACCTTGTCGTTAAATGATTCTCCTTCTACAAGGATCTTGTTATAGTGCTCGATGGTGGCATTGTGTGTTCCGCGGATCTTCAGTGACCGGTCTTTAAAGTCTTTATCGTCGTACAGTTCGATTACGGCATCTTCAATTTTCGTGATCACTTTTCCAGGATAGTCAGGGTAAAACTCCGTGCATTGTAGCCCTTTGTCGCCATTTGACGTACGATGGTGCGTCGCATAGACCGCGAGCCGCCCATCCGGAGTGAAATAGACTCCGGCTCCAGCGTTAAAGTTGTAGCGCTTACTGCCGGGGCCGAAGATCTTGGCGTCCGTATCTCGGAGGATACTCATAGTGGGAATGATGAGTTTGAAACCAGCACTCTTAATGTCCTGTCCGGCAAAACGGAAACGGTAAAGCCTGGCCCGGTTCTTACCTATCCAAGGAGGAATGGGAGATAGGGCGTAACTGTTTTCGGTGCCGATCATATAGATATCACCGGTATCTTCCAGGAGCAACTGGATCACCTGGTATTTAGGATGCGTCCCTCCTTTTCCCGTGGCCCCATAGGTGATGGTTTTATTTTTCTCGTCGAATCCGTCTTTGATCTTGGCGGTTTTTGACAGATAAAAATCAATGTTGCGCTTACCATTGCCATCGCTGTCGGTCCAGACAGCACAGAGGTATTTACCGTTGGGCAGACGTATCATCGAAGCAGCTCCTGCCTTTTTTTTGTTTCTTTTGATAACCACGGCATCGCCCATGTCCCTCAGCTTCGCAGGTTGAGATGCATCGATAAATCGTATCTCGGAACGATTCCCATCACCCTCGATGGGCGCCACAAGGATGTGGCCACACATCGATATACCCCCGCAATGCCATAATGTTCTGTCGATGGTATATATCTCAATCAACTTATCCCAACCCCTTGCATGATTAAGATTGGTGCCGATGACACCTTGCCTATCATCTCTTGGTGTCTGTCGCACGTGCGATTCCACGCGGCAAACAAACAATTGCGATGCCTTCTTTCCACTTTTCACTTCACCTCCGGAAAAAATGATGTGGTTTCCGTCCGGTGTCCTTACTACCCCCTGGAAGTGACGTTTTCGGCCTGCTTCCCCTTTGAACAATTCTACATTGTCAGCCGTATAAGGGTCATAGGCTCCGCTATTGATTAAAACAGGGTCCGATTTAAGCAGTATGTATTCACCTCTCAGGGGAATATCATCGAAAGCATCCTCTACATTCTTCAATTCTACAACTTCAGCATCCTTAGGATTGTCTGTCGGTTCGAGAGGAATTCCGGGATAGTTCATATTCTATTTTTTCGTTCGAATGGATTTATACCAATGTCGAGGCGTACTTGGACATGGCCATGATGGTCGCCTGGCAGTTGGCCCTGATATTAGTCGGGAATACACTCGAATCCACGACCATAAGGTTTTGGTACCCATGTACTTCAAATCGACTGTTGGTTACGCTGTTTTTTGGGTCATCGCTCATTCTATTGCCACCCTGCGGGTGTGCCGATCCCAGCGTAAAGTCGTCCGCTTTTCGTATCAACTGATCTAATCTGACGAGATCGTCCTTTGAGTCAAACGCCATATCCTTGAATGTAGAGGGTATGACCTGGAGGGCGCCGGCCTCAAAAAAGATAAGCGCCAAAGCCTTGAACCCCGTCTTGAGCTTGTTGATCTCATCCTTGCTGAACTTTAAATCGATCAAGGCGCGGCCTTTTTTCATTCGAACCCGGCCTCTTGGCTCCGTACCTACCATCACGCCTGCCATAATGTAATGCGGGTACTTAAGCATACGCCGATGGTGCTCGGCAAACCACCCACCCATAGTCAGGGCAAATATTCCGGGGGGCGCAAACCATGTCTCGATGACGTAGTCGTCCGACACCTCAGCAACACATGTCAGCCCGATGCCATCATAACCGTTGACAGGCTCTTGCATCTCGGCGCTGGCAAAAAAGCCTCCTAATACGTGCAATCCTTTTCCTACATTACCTCCGGGATTGATGTTACTTTCGAGAAGTACCTGGCTCGATCCTATTGCCCCGGCGCTTACCACGATTTTACCCGCTTTGACCGTGCGCTGGCCTCCTTGGTAAGTGAAGGTCACCCCAGTGGCCGTACTATTCTGGACAACAATCCTTGTATCAGGAATGTCATCAAGAACCAATGCCCCCTTTGCTTCCGCCCATGGAATAAAGGTGACGAGCATGGAGGTCTTGCGGTTGTACCTGCATCCATAATTGCACCAACCGCATCCGATGCAGGCCTTGCGGTTGTTCTTCAGAAGCGAAGCCTTGATATTTTTCCGTTGACACGCGTCGAGAAAGATCTGAGATCCCTTGTTGGCCATCCGGGGGTCCACATCAGTGACATTGAGCTTGGTCTCTAACCATTCGTAAGCTTCGACGAGGTTTTGTTTTGGTATATCCGCTCCGAAAGCTTTCCACTCTGGCAGCACCTTATCCAGATTGGCACGGAGCCAGATGGCATTGTTGATGACGGTCGATCCTCCGACAGCACAGCCTTGAGCGATGGTTGTGTCGTTATCCGTTGTTGTCTGTAAACCTCCATACTTATAAAGCCGTGCATACATTTCCAGTTCGTCATGTACAAAATCGGAAGGATTATGGCGCCTGCCTTTCTCTATTAACAAGACGGAAAGGCCCTTGTCGGCCAATTCATAAGTCATTACCGAGCCAGCTGCTCCTGAACCGATTACAATGATGTCGTAGTGAGTCTTAAGTGTCGGCACGGTCATTCGTCTTTATGGGTAATTAGTTTTTGGTCCCTGTTAACCGTATCCGGGCGTAGTTCAAAATGGACAAAACCTGTCTGCTGCATGCCTTCCGGGCTGCTGTAGTACGAAGCGACGGACATGACTTTAAGCCCCCGCGCAATGTCTCGCATGATTCCACCCTGGCCGATGAATTCACGGATGGCAACACGCCTCTTTTCGACCGGCATATTGACCAACTGGCCAAACCGTGGAATGAACCACGGTTTAAACCTATTCACATATTTCAGTATAAAGTTCATTTGATCAATGGTGGGTGATTGCGTCATAAACAGAAATCCATCCATGCGTTTGGCCACTTGGAGCGGTGGTAAAGCATCGTTTCCTCCAGTATCTATTAGGGCTTCAATAACTTTTACAAATATTTCGAAGGCCTTGGGATCAAAACATTTGGGTTGATAGTTGTCTGGCATGGCTTGGGATTTAAAGGCCGAAACGGTCGGAATAGTGATTGCTGAAAATTCTCCGTTCGTCGAGAACATCCCTGGCAGCTTTCCAGCGATCGAGCTTGGGATACATGGTCTTTATTCGCTCAGGTGTGGCTGAAATGATCTGACCCCAGTGTACGCGCGCATCAAACTGGTAGAGTTCTTTTTCAATGATGTCGTACATTTCATAAGCTCCGAATGTTTTTTTGAGCATGATGATCTCGAATACGCAGCAGTCTATTTTGTAGAAAGGGGACAAGTAGGCATTGGAAGCTTTCACAAAAC
>JBFKOL010000077.1:0-14662 GCA_041628815.1 Saprospiraceae bacterium
CTGGAGGAATAGTACTAAGACAACTACTAATTGATAAGTCTATCCTAAATATCAATGGCCGACTGAATCTGTAGCTCAGATGGTCAGAACGCCCGTACGGGAGGTCGGGAGTTCAAGTCCGCCTCACGCTACATTAGTACGGGCTCCTGTTTCAACAAGGCAGGTTGAGACACTATAACCATGGTGGTCTTTACGATTAATTACCTATTTGCCATCAAAGCCTCAGCCCTGACTTAAATAAAATCACGCGTCACTCGGCCCGACCTCTTAAAAACCAACCATTAAAACAACCTCAAACCAGTCCTGCTTAGGAATTTTTTAAGGACCTTGTCATCTGATTCTAATATCAACCTTCGCCATGACCCAGGTCCAACTCGGTCTCAAACAAAACTGGAAGCAATTCTCCCTGCTGGTCATCATTAACGCCTTTGTAGGTGGTGTCGTCGGACTGGAAAGGACCATCTTGCCAGAGCTGGCCGAAACGGAATTTGCCATAGCCGCCAAAACGGCGATACTATCTTTTATTATCGTCTTTGGCATCGTCAAAGCCATAACCAACTATTACACCGGTGCGCTGGCCAACCGGCTGGGAAGAAAAAATTTGCTGGTATACGGCTGGCTAATTGCACTGCCGATACCCTTTATCCTTATCTATGCACAGTCCTGGAACTGGATTTTGTTGGCCAATGTATTGCTAGGGATCAACCAGGGCCTCACATGGTCGAGCACAGTCGTGATGAAAATCGACCTGGTCGGCGAGAAGAATAGGGGCCTGGCCATGGGACTCAACGAATCATCCGGATACCTGGCTGTTGGTGCCGTTGCCTTCCTTACCGGCTGGATAGCTTCCGAATATGGCGTCAGACCTTATCCTTTCTATTTGGGTATCGCTTTCGTGATAATCGGTTTATTATCCAGTTGGCTACTGGTCAAGGATACCGTCCACCACGTGACCGCCGAGACCACCACGAGCAACATCCCCATGCTGAAAAACGTATTCCGGGAAACCACATGGATTAACCGAAACCTCGGATCCATCTCGCAGGCAGGCCTGGTCAACAACCTCAACGATGGAATGGTCTGGGGGCTGTTCCCCATATTACTGGCGGCAAAACAGTTTGACCTTGAACAGATCGGCAAAATCGTCGCCTTGTATCCCATGGTGTGGGGGCTGGGTCAACTCTTCACTGGCAAAATGGCGGACCACCTGAATAAAAAATATATGCTGTTCTGGGGAATGCTCTCTCAAGGCGTGGCCCTGTTTCTTATGATCTTTGCGCAAAACTTCTTTCACTTTGCCGTCCTGTCTGCTATCCTCGGCATTGGCACAGCCATTGTCTATCCCACCTTCCTTGCCGCCATTGCTGATTTTGCCCACCCGCAGCAAAGGGCCGAAAGCATCGGTGTATTCCGTCTGTGGCGTGACCTGGGATATGCGATCGGTGCGTTGCTGACCGGCCTCCTCGCCGACTTCTTCGGTATCCACTGGGCAGTGGGTGCCATCGGATTATTAACCGTACTCTCAGCTATGGTGATATACGGAAGGATGGAATCCGGAGACAACTCCAAGAAATACGCGTGAAGATTTGGGAAGAATTCTTTACACAAACCCTTCAAAATGATTACCCTTAACCATATCTTCCGCAAAAGCCTTTCCGATCTCATCTAGTTTTGGGATGTTTCCAGGGTTATCTAGGCTGTGTAAGGGTCCTAGCTGGTCATTGTATTTCTCCATACCAACCCGGCTCATAGGCTCTTTATTAAATTGCGCATTGTACCTGAGATAGGTGAGCATGGGCTGCCCCCCGAGGTACTCATCCTTCAGGTCTCCCAATTCCTCATCGATAAAGGTAGGTTGCGGCGTATGGGCAAGGGATTGCAGGACGGTCTGGTTCATCTCCGAAGCGTCTTGCAGGAAATTATCTACGATGATGCCCAGGAATTGCGGTAGGAACTTCTTTTTGAGAATATCTTGTGCCCCCTCGCGATAATCTGAAAAACCTGTACCCACGGATACCATCAGGATATCATCGCGACCGGTTTTCCATCGAAAGGGAAAACGGTTAAGCGTGGACATGAGAAATAGATAAAGTGCGGGGTTGTTGAGACTTCCTATGCCCCCATCGATAAAAGCACCGGTCACTTCCGTCCTTACTGGTTCATGGGTCTTTTTGTGGTGGTCCATAAAAAAATACCTGATTTCTTTAGGTTTGAATGTACCTGGCGCCGCAGTACTCGCCCGGATGATGTCGCTGATCATGATCGTGCGTTTTCCGCATTTGACCTTATCAGGGAGATTGCTATAGGCAGAAGATTCTTCACCTGTATCTCCATAGCCCCTGGACCTGGGGTGATTGCAGAATGGGGTGGTGGCGCGTTTATCCGCCATAGTCGTAAAAATGCACAAACCGGTCCGCATCCGTTCGTCTCCCAGGGTCCAGTCTTTGAAATGATCCTGAAGCATGAGTTGCATTTCCTCATCCGAAAACTTGCCTGTGAACAAGCTGGGCAGCGGACCCAGCAGCCGGAAATACCACCGCTTCGGTTTAAAAATCCGGGGGCCAAGTTCGTTGTAGATGCGGCTGATCTCATCTACAGGCCTTCCCATCGCCAGGAAGGCAGCAATGATGGAGCCCGTACTGGTGCCACCTATGAGGTCAAAGTAGTCACTGAGCACCAGATCATCCTTGTTGGTATGTATTCTCAATTCAGACTCGATGCGTTTTAAAAACCCAAGAGTTATAACGCCCCTGATGCCTCCGCCGTCCAGTGAAAGAATTTTTTTTGGACCAGGTGCATTGAATCTTGACAAAAGGGAAAGACTCATATTAAGTGATTTGGCGATTTGGTGATTTGGCGATTTGGTGATTTGGTGAAACGTGCTTACATCGATGAAGGGGCCCCGGTTGTCTTTATGGGTATATGTAAAATAGAAGAAAATCAATCGTGAGACACTAAAAACTCCTTAAAATCGAGTATTTACATATCGTCCTTTTCCCTGTATATTGACTAGGTTAAATAACACTGCAGTGACACCTCCCAGGTGAACTGTTTGTAAGGCGTTTTTTCTATCAACCAAAAAAATAATGACATGTCTAAAATTGATGTCCTCGTGGAGATCACCAAAGCTCAACCTGCAGCCTTTACCACTTTCAGCTCTATTGAAACACCGTCCGGGATGGTCGAAGAAGGAGAAAAGCTGCTTTCCAACCTTTCCGGATTCGGATTGGAAGTGACCAGCGACTACGCACCCATTCCTTTGTTTGGAGAAAAAGAAGAAGAATTTGAAGCCGTTGGGTTGCCCGAATTCAGCCGCTCCACGACGAATGAAGATGTTACCTCAAAATCTATGGTTGTCCCATGCCGTATGGACGCTTCAGCAATCGACAAGTTGCAAAAGAAGAGAGGCTATAAGGTATGGCCCAATTCTCAAATCGACCTTTTCAACAATGTAGAAGCACATGAAATCGTGGGCCACCAAGATGAGGAGGCTGACCTGTTCGACTTGGCATCGTCAGCCGCCGGCACCGATTGCAGACCTTACAGACCAGGTGTGACGATGGCTGCCATCCGTCAACTTCTGGGAGTCAAGGTGTTGTGGGACCACGGATTTCGAGGACAGAATATCGTCGTTGGTATTATCGATGAAGGTGTCAATGGTGGCGTTTACCCCGTAATCGGCGGATATGCCAGACCGGGTGCATCCCGCCAACCCGGGACTGCACCTGTTACCAGTCATGGTTCTATGTGCGCAGCTGATGTCCTCGTGGCAGCACCAGCGGCCAAATTATATGATTATCCTTTCCTAGGTGTCCAGAACTCCGGTGGAGCCATCACCATGTTCCAGCAGGTTTTGAATCAACGTAGACTGGACGGAACTCCTCATATCACCAACAACAGTTATGGTTTCTATACCAGACCCGACAGAAACCGATGGCCCAATCACGAAGTATGGGACGTAAACCACCCCCTGAACAGGAAGATTCGGGAAGTGGTGGCTTCCGGTTCACCAACATTTTTTGCTGCAGGTAATTGTGGTGCACCATGTGGATCAGGCCGATGCGGTACGGGCGATGTGGGTCCTGGCAACTCGATTCACGGCCCCAACAGCCTAAAAGAGGTCATCACCATAGCTGCTGTCAACAGCCGGCATGAAAGAATTGGCTACTCTTCGCAGGGACCCGGTGGTTTCGAACGAAATAAACCCGATTTTTCGGGATACTCGCATTTCTTCGGCAATTTTGGCCCAGGCAGACCCGGAGGACTGTCCAGTCCGTTCGACAACGGGACATCTGCAGCATCTCCTGTAGCAGCTGGTGTCGGTGCCCTTCTGATAAGTGCCTTTCCGACGCTTTCTCCCGCCGAACTCAAAACCAGCCTTATCAATGGAGCCTACGATATAGGATCTCCAGGCAGAGATTTTGACACGGGCTATGGCATAATCAATGCTGCAGCTTCCTACCACGACCAGATCCGAAGCGTCATCAACCGCATCTGTGGTCGCAGGAGAAGATAAAAGGGAACTGAAACGAATCTGGAGAAATTGTAGTTTTAATGGTATGAAAAGTTGCTCCTGGCGTTACCTGGCATTGTTTGCAGTGCTTTTGTTTCCAGCATGCAATCCAGGTAACATGCAAAGAGTTCCTGTCAACGAAAACGCTAAAATGAACGCATGGTTGATAACCGTCGAGGCAAGTGCTAACCTGAAAGAAGTCACAGATGCTATAACAAGGGCTGGTGGCACCATCGATGAGCAATTTGAGCCAATAACTATGAATGAAAACGAACTGGTTATTCGGGTCTTTGGCAGTGCAGAACTGGCCAACAAATACAAAGCCATCCCCCATGTAATGAGTGTTTACCCCGATTCCGAAATGGAGCCCTTTAAGGGATGAAACAGGGTTGAATAAGTATTATTGGTTCTCGGATAAAATCAGTTGGTAACAAGAATGGTACCAGCCTGTTCCGTGGCATCATCTCCGTGAATTTGGTAAAAATAGATCCCTGGGGTCACTGCTCCAAGTTGATATTGAGTTAAAAAATCATCGAGAAGAAAGCTAAATATGGGTCTCCCATGAATATCATAAAGTGAAAAGGTCGGTAGCGATGAGTCTTTAGAAATGATTCTGAGTCGATCACCCGACCTTATGGGATTTGGAAAAACCAGGTAAGGTAGTTCAGCTGTATAATATACTTCCCTGACTCCTGAAATGATCTCTTGTCCGTTCTTCAGTTTAATTCGTACCCTGTAGCGGTTGATGCCAACAGAGGGCGAAGGGTCTGCACTACTATGGCTTGCTGCAATCGATCCGCTGAATTTTTCAATTTCTTTAATATGGTCCCCATCTATCTTTTCAAAAAGAATCTGTTCGACCTGAAAGAGTGTACCCAGTTCCAGTTGAAGTTCGACACTTTGTCCTCTCAATACAGCAAAAAACTGATCTATGTAGCAACCAGCACCTTGCCGTAACAAATCTTTGGTAATGCCGTGATCTACAGGACCAAATCCATCCAAAACAGGACCAACAGCATAAAACAATCGTTCCCCAACATCCCTTTTAATTACCGCCATCGTATCGATAATATTCATCACAGGACTCATGTACTTTTCACCGAGCTGGTAAAGTTGGTATGACGACACACCGGGCAAATTGTTCCAATAGATCAAAATAGAGTCACCACAATTGAAGCCCACTTGTATTTCCAAGGGTTGGTGACTAATTGCGGTGGAACTATAAAAAGTCTTGTTTTCCGTTTGTAAACGAAAAATTACTTTTTCTAGCTCCGTTTCAGGGGTCCAGGTAAACTTTTGGACAGACAACTGTACGGAGTCGGCCAATGCAGTCCAGGTTTTTCCTTCATCCGATGAATAATCGAGCGAGGCGTAGGTGTCATCGTCCGATCGCCATCTTAAGGTTTCTTCAAACCCTTTCAAGAGATGATCCCCTTGAACCGGAAAAGACCAAACAACCGTATCCTTGATATCATAGTCATAAGCTATGTGGAATTTTTGCATCGCGTCTTGCATGGCACCCGTGGAAACCATAACCTGGTATTGACCGGATTCAGGTTGATCAATCGAAATGAGTTCGACGTTGTTTTCTTTATCACGGCCCCTTCGTGCCGGCAAAGAAAGGAATTCCGGAGATGGACGATTATCCAGCGTCCAGGGACGAACCATATTTCCCTCGGGCGTCCTGCATATCACATCCAGGTCATTCAAAACTGATTGTGGGGCAAATGCCTCCGGTGGAGCTTCTTGCCAGGACAAGCAAATCCTTAGGTCGCGCGCTCTTTCGGGCACTTCGATGGTAAAGGATTTCTCTTCTCGAACTGTTATTGTTGAGGTAATGAACTTTTGTAAATCTATGATTTCCAGTGATTTGACAGCATTGATGCGACCAAAACCGCTTGCATAATCCGGACCTTCGTTTCCCACATTGTCAGCGGCACTAATGAGAACCGCTTTGACCAGGGCGGCATCTGGTAAGGTATCGTGGTTGAGATTTTTGTATAACTGTTGAATCATTGCTATAACCCCAGAGACATAGGCAGCGGCTGAAGAGCTTCCAGCCTCTCCCGGAGCTACCAATTCCGGCTTGATTCTACCATCATAAGCCGGACCTTTAGAACTCATTGTCGGTACTTGATCTTCCCGATCCATAGAACCTATTACCATGGCATTTTTAGACATTTTGAAGCTACCGCTCAAAGTGCCAAAACCTTTTATCCCAGCAAAGGGTCCTCCCTCGTTAATCAGCTCTCCCTGGTTGCCCGAAGAAAAAACATGCACCAACCATGGCGTCTCATTCACACTTTGATCATATGCCACAGCATCCAAACCATAGTAGTTTTCCGTTCCCTCAACACCATACGAATGGTTTTGCACAGAAATTTCCTGGAAACGATAATTTTCAGTTGGATCGGGCAAAAGATTCGCGAAATCTGAAGAAGAAACCAGGGATCCCCTTGCCACACCTCGTGACTGTGGAGAAGTATTGCCTGCACCTGCCGCTATGGTTGCCATTATAGCTGCGTGCGTACTATTCAACTCTGAAGAGAGACCTGACTCTACAATACGACCTTTGAAATCAATATCCTGGTCGTCAAAATTTAACTCTTTAATGGAAATATGAATACCTCCACCATCAATTTCGGGAAAGTCGATATTAACTTTGCTTAAATTACCGGCCCCACGGTCCAACCTTTCTATTAATAACTCTTCTGATATCCTGGGAGATGATACATCAATAAAAATGATCTCTTCATGCTCCAATAGTCTGTTCAAATTGATACCCTTGTGGGAAGAAATCAACATAAGATTCGCTGACTCGTATTCACCTTTGATTTCAGCGTCTTCCAGGTGGGGTAATAGCTCATTCACAAGGGATTGACGGTCTGCGTATTGCACGAGGAGAGGAAGGGTCACCTTAGTGGTTATTTCGTATTCTATTAGTTCTACCAACCTGGGAGACAATTTCCACAACTGGTTCGCTCGATAAATCTCTTCTCCTATATCTGATAACTGCGTGAAAAGAGTCTTGTTATCAGTCTCAATAACAATGATTTCTTCATCCATATGGCGCAAGATGCGATACGCTGACCTATCAGTGACCACCTTGTTTTTTTGAACGATGTAATGCATTTTGACAGGAACTTCATTAGGCTGACTTTGTTTGTCACCATACTTAATTTGACCATTTCCTTTTCCCATGATAAGCCAGGGATACTTGGTCTTTATTCCCTGGCCGAATACGTATTGATTTCCGCTTTGCAAGGCACAAAAGAAAAATAACAACCACACAGGACCACATTTAAACATTCTCATATTAAATATGATTGACTTCAGCCAACATCGGTAAAAAATTACTGACTTATACGGAGTTCATTAACGAATATATTTTTTACATTCCTGTCGAATTCCCAAATTTTAAATATTATAAAACAAGTTCTTATGAAAAAACACGCATTAATGATCGCCGCGGCATTTATGTCTGTCGTCTATTTTGCATGTCATGAAGATGCCGGAATATTCGACGAACAACCAAGGGTTTCTCCGGAAATATTAGAGCTCATTGCAGACCAGGGTTTTAGTACGGACGGTGTATTGAAGCTTGAAGAAGGATACCTTGTCGAAGGGGATATTCTTATGACCGAAGAGCAGCTGAGAAGTCGCCCTATGAGCATGAGGGTACCCATGGAAGAGCAGTACCATACTTTCAACCTGGTCAATGCCGTACCCAGAACGATTACCGTTGACTTCGACAGAAAAGTTGACCAGGTTATCGTAGATGCAACCATTGACGCATTGGCAAGATACAATTCTGAACAATTGGCCCTTGATTTTGCCGTTGCCGGAGCTGGCAACGCATCAGGAGGAGGCTCCAGCAATAGCGGAGCATCCGATGCCAAACCTCCTGGGACACCAGGTGGCGGTGGCGGTGGCAATGGCGGTGGTGGCGGCACCGGAGCCGATATCATCATCAGCAAAGCTCCCCGTAATGCCCAATACCTGGCCTCTGCCGGATTTCCAACTTCCGGTGGCGACCCTCATAACAGCATAAAAGTCAACCAGGACTATCTGCTTTCGAACAATTGGGCATACAACACAATTGTATCCATTATGGCCCACGAAATCGGTCATTGCATTGGTTTCAGGCATACGGACTGGTATGATAGAAGTCTGAGTTGTGGCGGCAGTAGTCCTCAAAATGAAGGACAGGAGACTTCAGGCGTAGGTGCGACACACATACCTGGAACACCATCCAAAGATGACAATGTCGACGGCAATTCGTTCATGCTTTCATGTATTGGTCCTAACATAAATCGCCCATTCACCAATGCAGATAGGACTGCGTTGAGCTGTCTGTATGATACTTCTACGCCCTGCACCAAGTGACGGAAAAGAATTTTGGACGGTATCTTAGTGATGCCGTCCTATTTTAATCATTTATTTTTCCGATCAAATCCGGAAAAACCTTACCCACCTTTTCAACGATGTATTGTCCGTAGGTGCCTTCAAAGGCATGAATGTCGAGCATATCCCAGCGTTCTTCTTTCGCTCTTTGTTGCCCTTCAGCAACCCAGATAGGAAGGGGTTTAACGACGGCATTAAAGTCGGGATCAAAAAAGAAAGGATAAGAATACCGGCTGGTGTTCGATCTGTTTTTGACACGATGGGGAGTCGACTTGTACAATCCGTGGGTCATACGATCCAGCATATCCCCGATGTTGCAAACAAAACTACCTTCAACGGGTGGTGCATCGATCCAGCCACCCGGACCCTTGACCTGGAGGCCTCCAGTATCGTCTTGTTTGAGAATGGTGAGTACGCCGTAATCGGTATGTTCTCCTACTCCCCACAACTCACTTTTTCCGGATCCTTCCACAGGCGGATAATGAAAAATCCTGAACAAGGTTAACGGATCCGTCATTAAGTGATGTCGAAAGAATTGCCTTTCCAGTCCAAGACTTACGGCAAGGCCTCCCATGATGAGATGACCAAGTCGTTTCATGGCTGCCATGTAGTCCAGAACAACTTCCCTCATTTCCGGTATAGATGGGTCGAATAGATTGGGGCCATGGAGAGGCACGCCTTTCCGCACGCGCAAATCCTCCTTACCCAACTCTTCACCAAAATACAATCCCTCCTTTTGATCCGGCTTGCCGCTTGTCAATTCGTCGCCCAGTGGGAAATATCCACGCCAGGCCTTTCCTCCCAATTCCATGCGCAATAGCATCTTGGCTTCTATGGGTAGTGAAAAAAACCGTTGGCTTATAAGTTCCAGTCTGTCTTGCAGATCTTGATCCACTCCATGGTTGATCACATAGAAAAACCCATTTGTCAGACAAGCATTTCTTATATCAGTTGCCACGAGCTGAGATTCTTCTACGGTACCATTAATACCGGCAATATCAACGACAGGGAGATTTGGTGCAGATGTTGATGCGAAATCCATTCTATTGATACGAAGATAATCGGTTCTTGATGTCCATAAATCTATTCCGGATCGATTAGGATCTCTCCGGGTTTACGTTACACGCCATGACGCCTTCGCGAATCCTCTCTCGGAGTATACGTGCTTTTTGATGAAGACTATTCCCGTGGAACTCCGGCGAAATATCGAGACAAAGATCGGTATACCTGAGTGCTTGTCTACAAGATAAGTGCACCGCAGTAATACGGGCCATCTGCAAAGCTGCACTGCATCTGAAATAGGTCGCCTCTCCGAAACGATTATGCAATACATAACCAAAATGATGAATGGCATTCTCCCATTGTCCCATCATCTGGTGCACCCGCGCCATACGATATTGGTATTCCAACTGGTCAGCTGGAGGAAGATCATAGAGGTCGATTGACTCCAACGTCTCTTTAGCCCCTTTATAGTCTTCTCCATCAAACAGAAGCCGGGCCCTCAAAAGCATGCGATGTGGCAAAATGGCTTTCATTCCTTCCTGGAGAGCCGCTTCGTCTTCACCAATAAGCGTTTGCCCTTCGGAAAGACAATATTGCAGCCAATGGAAATAACCTTTCTCATCTCCTTTTACTGCCCATTCATACCAGGCCAATTTCTGGTAGGCTTCTTTGAGATAATTCTTACCGCTGTATGATTGTACGAAGTCGATCAAGTGCTTTTTTGCGCCAGGCTCAAGCCTGTTCAATTTTTCCCTGCCTAAAAGAAAGTCAAGAAAATGAAACGGAAAGGTGGAGGAAGCTTTTGCCTTTTCGAGTATAGCAATGCCTTCGACGGTATGGCCACTGCGCAGTGCTATGGTCGCCCTGATAAAATCAATCAACGGACTTTGGGTATGGCGAATCCCTGGAAGATCAATCAATGCGTAGGCTTTGTCCTCATCATCTTCAATATGCAGTGCCGTCATAGCCCTGATCATCCACACTTCGCGATTGAACATCGAATGTGAAGAAAACGTCCAATTGTACAATTCATCCATCTCACCAACTCCCTGGCTTACCGATCCGCTTAGACTCGTGAAAACCTTTATGAGCCCTTTTTTCAAACCTTTGATGGACCCGATCATGGTATGGATGATGGAAAGGCTTTTTTTATTCAATTCGAAATCCGGAAAGCGTTTTTCGTTCTCCACGAGCAACTTATAGGCCTTGTTTATATCCCAGCCAGCCCTGATCGTCTCATCAAACTTGGCCCTGGCCAACGCCCATTGTAAGAGCACTTCTGCCTGGCAAAAGTTATAGTAGGGCGAGCTTTTATTGCCTTCCTTTAATTTTTGCAACCGAATATCCTTGTTGATTTCGAATGTCCGAAGGTCTGTTTCGCTTTCGCCGATAAAAACTTTAAAAAAATCAATGTAGTTCTCTACGTGGTAGATCAACAGGTTTTCAGGATTGCCTTCCTTGATTATTTGGATTGCTTCCTCTGCCTCTTCGAAGCGCAAATGAATGATTTGCTCATAGACTTCTTCGATTTGAGCATTCAGGTGGAAATGACCTTCAGCGCATAAAGCGGTAAATCCAACGCATATGAAAAAGACACCGGCCAGTAGTCTCGAGGGCATATTACCTGTTGTTCAGGTAAAAATACCAATCATATGCGATAAAACATTAATGTGTCACTAGCAATGTGCGATCAGAGCGTAGCGTACTTCTCTTCAAGCTCTTCTGCCATCTCTTCGTCAATCAGTACTCTGCCACAATGCTCACAAGCTACAATATTCTTGTATAGCCCGATCTCGATCTGGAGTTGGGGAGGTATTCGGTTAAAGCATCCACCACAGGAATCTCTCTTGATGGTGACAACAGCAAGTCCATTGCGATATCTTTCCCTGATCCGAACATAAGATCTCAACAGAGGCTCATCAATGCTTTTTTGAGCTTTTTCTGACTTTTTCCTCAAATCCTGCTCCTCAGCATTGGTTTTCTCGATAATCTTTTCAAGCTCCACTTTTTTGATATCAAGGTTTTCCTGCTTTGCCTTGAGACGTTCTTTTGCCTCTTCTAAGGTGACCTCCTTGGCTTCACGGATAGTTTGAGCTTCACCTTTCTTTTTTTCGGACAGCTGTATTTCAAGTTTTTGCAGCTCTATTTCCTTCGTAAGAGCTTCGTATTCACGGTTATTCTTTACCTCGTCCAGCTGTTTTTCATACCGCTCTATCAGCGTATTGGATTGCTGGATATTTCCGTCGTGGGCATTAATTTCTCCCGTTATTTCAGCGATTTTTTCCTCCAAACGGGCAATGCGCATCTCGAGTCCGGCTATCTCATCTTCGAGATCGCTCACTTCGATGGGCAATTCGCCTTTCAAAATCTGAATCTGATCAATTTTAGAATCGATCAATTGAAGTTGAAACAACTGTCTCAACTTATCTGAAACGCCTGCAACAGTCTTAGCCATGTGAAAAAATTAATAATATCTAACTGGATTAGTCGTCACTTTGGTGCAACGGGCCGCAAAGTTAGGAAATTTCTTAGTAACAAGTTCGAATAATAACTCGATGGTAAAATATTCACTTTCGTAATGTCCCATATCAACAAGTACTATTTTGCCATTGGCATCGAAAAAGTCGTGGTACTTAAAATCGCTTGATATAAATACATCAGCACCAGCCGCAATGGCATTGTTGGTTAGAAAGCTTCCAGCCCCTCCACACAGCGCTATATCTTCTACCTTTTTGTCGAGCAATTGCGTATGGCGTAGAATGGGCAGATTCATTTTTTCCTTCAGTAGGTCAAGGAAATCTTGTTCTGTTAAAGGCTTGCTGAGTTTGCCCTTCAAACCAGAACCAACGGTGTATTGCGTCTCCAATTTGTCCAAGTCGTGCGCTTTCAATGATGAAATCTCGCAAAGATCCAGCTTCATAGCAATTTTTTCATTGACGCCATGATGCAGAACATTGTCGAGATTGGTATGGACCGCATAAATGGCGACATCATGTTTTATGGCCCGGACCAAGGTGCGTTCCACATAGTTGGAGAGATCGAACTTGCGTATTCCCCTGAACACAATTGGGTGATGAGCTATCACCAGGTTGTATCCTGCTTCTATTGCCTCCTTGACCACTTCTTCCGTACAATCCAGCGACATGATGGCACCGGTTATCTCCTGTTCAGGATGGCCTAATATGAGCCCTGCATTGTCGTAGTTTTCCTGAAATCGCAGTGGTGCTACACTTTCCAGGTAATTGGTGATATCTTTTAGCGATAAATTCATGAGCGTCTATTGATTATGGAAGTTGAAGAATATCCCGGTAGCATGGGGATACGTACTATCTTCCCACCGTAGGACTTAACAAAGGCCACTCCATCCATTTGTTCAACGGTATATTCTGATCCTTTGACCAATACGTCGGGCCTTAGAGCTGCAATCAGCTCATCGGGAGTGTCTTCGTCGAAAAGTACGACGGCATCAACTGCCGAGAAGGCGGCAACTACGATGGTTCTGCTTCGCTCATCCACGACGGGACGCCCCGGGCCCTTGAGTCTTCTTACGGATGCATCAGAATTGATCCCAACCACCAGTACATCGCCTAATTCCTTTGCTTCTATCAAACAATGTATATGTCCGGGATGGACTATGTCAAAACAACCATTGGTGAAAACAAGAGTCTTCCCTTGGGATCGAAAGGCATCAATCTGCACCAGCAGCTGTCTCCTGTTCGGATAAATCTTGGACTTTAAGGCGGGTGGAATCATGACTGTTCTTATTGACCACGGGCAGTAAGATAAGAGATATCAATCCAAAGACAACATTACAAAAAATGGTCAGTGTGAAAAAAGTGATCATTGCAAACGAAAATCCACTCAGGGCATCCACATCAAGAATCTTTAAAGCTTCTACTACCATGGCGTGATAACTGCCCATTCCTCCCGGAGAAGGAAAAACCACTCCTAAAGCGCCAAAATCAAAGACCAAGAGACCATCTGCAGGACCGAGATGAGAGGTGGGCTCATAGGCAAAAAAAGCGAGATAGTGCATCAGGAAATAACAGATCCATATCCCGGCAGATATTCCTACAAACATCGATACATTTGGAAGCTTTCGAATTGAACCTATTCCCTCTGTAAATCCGTCTACCAGCATGATCATTCTTTGAACCAAGATATTCGACGAACGCAAGACGCCCACTTTTACGCGTCGATAGACCAAGGCGGCAGTGATGAGTCCGGCGACTCCCATGACACCAAGGATCACTAAGGTAGAAACAGAGATGGACAAATTTTCGCTTAGATATCCCCATAAGTTGTCGTAGTGAAAAACAAAACCGAGTCCTATCATGCTCAGTAAACAAAGCATGTCGACGATTCTGCCGATAACAATGGTGCCAAATGCTTTTTCAAAAGGTACTTGCTCGTACTTTGTCACTACTCCGGCCCGAATAAATTCGCCCGCCCTTGGTATTGCTGTATTAAAAAAAAACCCTGACATCACTGCAAATAGTGAATTGTACCACGATATGCTGTATCCCAAAGGACTTAAAAGCATCTGCCAGCGTATTGCACGAAGGAGATTGCTGAACATATAGGTAAACGAAATGACGAACAGCCAGAAAGTTTTTGCTTCCGTATAATCTGATATCAGTTTCCGGCTTAAACTACACGTATCCCCGACATCACCGTTTATCCTGCATTGCTCCTGAAACGCCTGTCCCTGAGCCTGCCACATATAGTACAGGATTAATCCAC
>JBFKOL010000078.1:0-14490 GCA_041628815.1 Saprospiraceae bacterium
CGCTGGCAGTTTTTCCTTTTCACGATCTCAGTTCGGATGGCACATACAAGGAATATGCAATTCTTGTGCAGAGGGCATTACATGAAAAACTGTCACATATTAAGGAAATCAACTTGTTAAGTCTGAGTGGCCTGACGGGAAGCGAATCGCAGATGCCTACCAACCAAGAAATAGCCAGAAAAATCCAACCTGACCGATATGTAGCCGGTAGTGTACTCCGATTGGAAAATGATATGCGCAATGTACAAGGTGAACTGGTCGAACCATCTTCCCACCAGGCTATATGGGTAAGGAGTTTCAGCCAGTCCCCCGGAGAAGATCTCTTTTCAGTCGTAAACCCGATGGCTGAGAATATCCTCAAAGAAATGGGTGTAATGCTTGACCAGGATTTTGAATGTGACATGAGCAGGGTACCTACCTCGAGTACCAAAGCATTTGGGCTGGTTAAAACAGCTGTTGAACTTACAGAACTGAGAGACCGACAGAGTTTGCAACAAGCGGTGGTCTTGCTTAGAGAAGCAATACGGTTGGATAGTCTATATGCAGAAGCGCATGCCGAGCTTGCCAATACTTTGTTTGCAATGGGATGGAGATCTTACATCGACAGAGAATCGGCAGCACAACAGGCTGAAATCCTGGCCAAGAGGGCCATTGCGCTTTTCCCTTGTGTCCGAACAGCAAATTCGGTCTTGGCCACACTGGCTGAGCGTGTATACAACAAAAATGAGGAAGCACGACCCTTGTATTTGAAAGCAATCGAAGTGGTGCCCAACGATCCCTCCGCTTACAGGCATTACAGTACCTTTTTAAAGCGAAACAGGGAATACAAGGAAGCACTGAAATATGCAAAGCGCGCCGCTGACATCAGCCCGTTGAATGTGATCATAAACAGAAATTATCTGGATGCGCTGTTATTTAATGGATTTCTGGACGAGGCCGAAACTTACCTCGACAGTTTAAAAAGGAGAACACCAGAAATGATGACACGCTATGCGGATATGAACGGTAATGTTTTGGCCTTCAAGGGACAATTTGCCGAAGCCATACCGTATTATGAAGAACGCATGGCCTATTCCAATTCAGTGGCTGCCGAATTAGGATTCTGTTATGCCCAGACCGGCAACAATGAAAAGGCACTCCAGATGATAGAAGTGGTGAGAGGTACGAACTACGAATATGTCAATAAAGCGATGATCTATTTAGGCTTGACGGGTTCTGATTCTAGCTACCAGGACAGTATGTACCATTATATTGACCTTGTCATTAAGGAGAGCCGGGGTGTAAATTTTTTATGTGATCACCCATTCTTTAATAAAGTGCCCATCCCGGTATGTGACGATTGATTTTTTAAATATTCACTTAAGGAAGCTTAACTTGAATTCAACGCGAAAAATTATCCATATCGATATGGACGCATTTTATGCGTCGGTTGAGCAAAGGGATAATCCCGAATTACGTGGTAAACCTATAGCCGTGGGCGGAGGATCCAAGCGTGGTGTTACCACGACCGCAAGCTACGAAGCCAGGGCCTTTGGTGTGCGCTCTGCCATGCCAGGATTCAAGGCTAAAAGACTTTGTCCTGAACTCATTTTTGTCTCACCAAGGTTTGATGTTTATAAGGAAGTTTCTCGGCAGATTCGGGCTATATTCAGAGAGTTCACCGATGTCGTAGAACCACTTTCACTCGATGAAGCTTTCTTGGATGTAACCGATAACAAATCAAATGATTTGGTAGCCACAAGGATGGCGAGGGAAATAAAAGATAGGATCTATCAACAAACGCAGCTGACTTGTTCAGCCGGCGTTTCGTATTGTAAATTTCTCGCTAAAGTGGCGTCCGGAATGAACAAACCGGATGGCCTGACCGTCGTAAAACCCGCTCATGCCTTTGAGTTTATCGGCAATCTTCCAATAGATCAATTCTTTGGCGTTGGAAAAGTCACGGCTCAAAAAATGAAAAGCATCGGTATCCATAACGGAGCCGACCTACGCAAGTGGTCCAAGAAATACCTCATTCAGCGATTTGGAAAACCAGGAGCATTCTTTTACAACGTTGCCCGAGGAATCGATGAGAGAGCCGTACAACCTGATCGTACCAGAAAGTCCATAGGCGTAGAAAGAACCCTGGAAAACGACCTCGATTCTGTGGATGCCATGGAACGCGAAATACACCGTCTTGCGGGCATGTTAATGGATCGCATGGAAAAGGCATCTGACTCCGGTCGCACATTGACTTTGAAAGTAAAATCCTCAGATTTTAAAATCCTTACCAGGAGCCGGACATTCGCCCACTATCTTCGCGACAGGGAGGCATTATTGAAAGGTGCCCTGACACTGTTAAGGGATAACACTCCTATTTCCGGTAAAATCAGACTAATGGGTTTAACGATCAGTAATCTCGAGAGAGAGCAAGCTTGCTCAGGAAAGAGCGATCAGATGACATTATTCTGAATTTCAAGATTTCGCGCTTTGTTGGGGATAATAGGTGCCGCGGTTTCAAACCATGGCGCCATTAAAATAATGTCCATGTGCTGAAAATCCAGCTGTTGACCAGTTATGGCTGAAGATGTCGATCAGTGGCGGAAGCTGTTGGATTCAAATCGTTCCGGGTGAAGTCTACTAGGTGAATTTTTTTATGGTATTCCTTCCCAATTGGTACATGTGCACTTCATCAGGACCATCGGCTATGCGAATAATACGGGACCATGCAAAGAAGTGCGACAAGGGGACGTCGTGGCTGACGCCCATTCCGCCAAAAATCTGAATAGCACGATCGGCGACTTTTTGGGTCATGTTTGGGGCAACAATTTTGATCATCGCAATCCAGTCTCGCGCTCCTTTATTTCCGTATTTGTCCATTCTGTCAGCGGCTTCCAAAGTTAGCAACCGTGCCTGCTGTATCTCGCAAAGCGACTGGGCTACTTCCTGTCGGACGCTGCTGAAATCCTTGATGGGCCGGCCAAAGGCCACCCTCTCAGATGAACGGCGGCACATGAGTTCAAGGGAACGTTGCGCCATGCCAATCAACCGCATACAATGGTGAATTCGTCCTGGTCCGAGTCTGCCCTGGGCAATTTCAAAACCCCGGCCTTCACCTAAAAGAATATTGGACACAGGGACTCGTACATTCGACAACAGGATTTCTGCATGTCCTCCCGGGGAGTCCACGGAACCCATTGCATGAAGTGGCCGTATCACTTTTACACCGGGACTGTCACTTGGAACAAGTATCATGCTCTGTTGTGCGTGTCGGTCTGCGTGCCTGTCAGTCTTCCCCATGACTATGTAAATCTTGCATCGCGGATCCATGGCACCTGAAGACCACCACTTTCGGCCATTGATGACGTATTCGTCACCTTCTCTTCGAATCTCGGTCTCAATATTGGTAGCATCCGATGATGCAACATCGGGTTCGGTCATGAGAAATGCCGACCTTATTTCTCCATTCATCAAAGGTTTGAGCCACTTAGCCTGCTGTTCTTTGGTGCCGTATTTTGCCAAGACTTCCATATTGCCGGTATCAGGAGCAGAGCAGTTGAAAATTTCCGCAGACCAGGGATACCGTCCCATGATCTCACACAGCGGTGCATATTCCAGGTTGGTGAGCCCAGGACTAAAGTCCCCATATTCAATTGGCAGGAAAAGATTCCAAAGACCTTCATTCCTGGCTTTTCTCTTCAATTCTTCCATTTTTGGCCACACCATCCAGAGATTGGCTGGGTCGTTGGTCCAATCGAGAAAATCTTTCTCCTGCGGAACTACGTGCCGTTCCATAAAGTCGTTCAATTGGGATTGGAGATTTTTTACTTTTTCTGTGTAGTCAAAATTCATTGGAGGCTTTATTCAAAGGTATTTGTTCTAAAATATTGATTAATCATCACTTCAGTGCAACGAACCGTTTATTGAATGAATCAATAATTGGCTTTTTATGCGCCATTCTCGGCTGAGCCTATATCTACCTTGAGTTCTTGGGTAAAATAACGGGAAGCAACGACAAAAAAGACCAGAGCGGCTGTTCCTGTGATAAAGGTGCTGCAAAAGGCAACCCTTAGGGAGCGTTCGGCAAACTCAGCACTAAACAAATCGCTCAGGTAACCGATTGTCAATGGACCAAATCCCAATCCGATAAAGTTTAGGATAAGGAAAAAGATGGCCGAGGCAAGAGCTCTCTTCTTGGCATCTAAGAGATTGTGCGTAACTGCAAGGCAAGGACCCAGGTATACGGCAGTGAGAAGTGATGTCAGAAAATATGCGATTAAGACGATGCTCACTTGCGATGAAAAGAAGGCCACAACAGCTACCGGAAAGTTGATTATTTCTGCAAATGCAGGAATCAAGAGGTACCACTTTACATTTTTTTGGCCCATTCGATCTGCTAAGTATCCACCCAGGAA
This sequence comes from Saprospiraceae bacterium, assembly GCA_041628815.1. Classification (GTDB taxonomy): domain Bacteria; phylum Bacteroidota; class Bacteroidia; order Chitinophagales; family Saprospiraceae; genus JBFKOL01. The sequence continues at coordinate 4,395 of JBFKOL010000078.1, forward strand.
AGTGCCAAGAATACCTCCCAACCCGGAAGTAATCCCTAACCACGTACCGATCATGCCCACTTCCATTTGATGTACACGCGCCAGGAAAGGGGCAAAGAAATTACCGACGCCATAGGTTGCAAAGGTGTGAAGCCCTGAAGCCAATGAAAGAAATAAGAATGTCTTTTTGGAAAAAAGTTCCTTCACTACCCTTCTGAAAGGGACGATTTCAGATTCCTCTACAGCCGGGTCTGAATGTCCCTTTGGCGGTTCTTTTACGGTAAGTAGTAGAAGAATGGCATAGGCTATTCCTGGCAGGCCAAGGATCAAAAAAGCCATCCTCCATCCAAAATATTGATCTATCCAGCCACCACCTATGTAGCCGAATAATATACCGATGTAAATTCCTGTAGAATAAATCGAAAGGGCTGTTGCACGCTTATCTGGTGGAAAATAGTCTGAAATCATCGAATGAGCCGGCGGGCTGCCACCAGCTTCACCTATGCCCACACCAATCCGTGCGAGAAGCAGTTGTACATAGCTCGTGACAAACCCTGACAATGCAGTCATCGCACTCCATATGGCCAATGACAGTGCCACGATGTTTCTCCTGTTGCTTTTATCGGCCCACCGCGCAATCGGAATCCCTAAAGTCACATAGAAAAACGCAAAAGTCAATCCGGTAAGCAAGCCGAGCTGTGTATCGCTAAGGCCAAGTTCAGCTTTGATAGACTCCTGGAGAATGACCAAAATTTGACGGTCAATGAAATTGAATGTATAAACGCCGGTAAGCACCAGCAATACGTAGGCCTTATATTTTTTCGAGTAAGATATTTTTCCAGGAGGCATACGTTAAAGATCTCAAAAAAGATCGCGCCGGCAAGCTGAAGTTGATTCATTCTCGTTTTTATTCTACTATATCTTCATACGAGGATTCATCAAATGGTGTTTTTATAGTTTTGTGGCCATTAAACTCAAACCGATTCATATGTACTCTATGTTATTATATTGCTTTATGGTGATTAATCAGCCACACTTCACGTTTCATGAAGACGGGCAAGGAAATTTGTTGGATCTCGTAGTTGAAGTATACAATATCAAAGATAGCGAAGGTCAGATCCTATTAGCCTTATACAATGAGCAACTCGAATTCCTTGGCGACGATATTTTAACGGAAGGATCTGCACAGGTACAGGGTATGGATGAAGTAACCATACATTTAAGAGGTTTGACTCCCGGAAAGTACGCCATAAGTGTTTATCACGACGTAAACTCCAACCATCAATTGGATACGAAAATTTTTGGAATTCCCAAAGAACCCTATGGCTTTTCAAATGACGCCAGAAAGACGTTTCGGGCACCGAGGTTCGACGAAGCGGTATTCGAACTTCGCAAACATGGGCAGGTGGAACGCATACGGGTCAAATGAGATTCATAATGTCTTCAGCTTTGAAGAACGACTGAATTCTTTTCCCGTGGTCGACGCGAATGTCGAGTAATTTTCCAGATACTGGATGATGAAATTTTAGCTTTATGGCCCTGAGAAAGAGCCCTCCTCTGGCTTTTTGTGTAGTGGGTGTGCCATACAATTGGTCACCGAGGATGGAATGACCAATAGTGGCTAAATGCTTTCTCAATTGATGGGTCCTGCCCGTAATCGGCTGCAGAAGCACCAAAGATACACCACCATATTTTATCGATGGCGCATATCGCAATGGTATGTACCTGGTGATGGCAGATTTGCCATTTACTTTTGAGTCAATAAGCCCTTTTGATGTGATCTTACCCATCATAAGCGCCAGGTAAAATTTTTCTATTTCACGTCTTTTAAACATATCATTCAGTTTCACAAGTGCCGGATAAGTTTTGGCGAATATCACCAATCCGCTTGTTGCCCTGTCGAGCCGATGTGCCGAAAGTGGTTTGGGTAGTTGGCCACTGAGACTTATTGTGGTGCGGCCGACTCCCACCAAATGCTCCAGGGTCAGTCCATGATTTCCATTGACCGGTATGCCTGAAGGCTTGTCTATCACAGCAATGTGTTCATCCTCATAAGCTATTGACAGATCCCTGTTAAAAGGAACCTTCGGCTGCTTGAAATCTTCAGCTAAAAGTTGGATATTCTCGCCTCCCCGGACCCAGGTAGAAGTCAGGCCAAGCTCGCCGTCGACCACGATGCGCCCCTTCTTAATTGCTTTTTTAGTCGCTTTGCGGCTCGCAATCACTACGAATTTACCCGTGAGATAATCCGACAGTCTCATTTTCTGAGGTAATAGAGATACATGATGAACGGCTAGAGTATTTCTCTTTGTTCGGGATACAGAAATCATGGGCGTTCTCATTTCACATGTGAAGCCTGATTATGGATAATTCCGAAGATCAGCATGGTACACGATACAGGAATGAGTACAGACACGGCCAGGATGATCTCATAATACCATTTAAAAAAGCCCATTCCGGCCCAGAGCATCGTTCCCTGTAAGAAAAGTATGCTTTCACTCGTGACAACACCAGCTAAAAATGCGATCAATCCGTACTGAACAATTCTTTTAGAAGGCAATAGCCATTGGTTGTAGATAGCAAATGCAAACAATGCCGATGAAATACTGCCCAATAGAATGAGATGAATGAATCCAATTACAAAATTGCGAATGGTATAGGCAATGACAGCCACTGTAGGAACAACAACGATTCCTTGTATCGCAATCTTTACGGCAAGAGAGAAAAAGGCAATACCCATGAATACCTTCGTCCATGTAGCCAAAAAATCTCGCAACAACCGGCCATATTTGAGGAATACCCTGATTAGAGCCACAAGGGCTATTAATTGAATGACAACCCCAGTGCTGTTGATCCAGAACAAAAACGGGACAGGCGTGGACCACGTCACTGCCAGAGCATATGTCATCAGGCACGAGACACTCAATAGCCAGTATGCATGGCGCACATCGCTCCAGGGTACATTGATTTTATAGTGCCGAAGAATGCGAAGAAACAAGGCGATCGCGGCAAAAATGTAAAAACCATTGAATTGGAAGTGCAGGAAGAATTGAACGGCGGCATAATAGAGGGCAGATTGTCGCAAACCTGTCAAAATAATGACCGGAAGGCTTATTATAGCCAGCGAGGACAAGAGCAAAAAAATGAAAGACGTAGCTAAAAACTTTACGTCAGAATCCCTTGAAATGCCAGCCGTGCTAAGATCCCGGTATAAGGCAATTCCGAATAAGAGTGTCAGGAAAACGTGGAGGGCAGAAAAAGCGATCGAGATTGGACCGTATCCTTGCAATGGAAAGGAGATAGCCATACCCATCACTGCAATTTGAGTGATCCAAAAAAGCCGGTTGTAAAAAGACATCCTCCTTTTGGGAACACTGTAATAATGAACGATCAATGCATACAATGCAAGGTATATCCATCCCAGCATGGCGACATGGGAATGACCGTGCATAACATTTCGGTAGTTAATGAAGGGAAGTTCAACTACAAAGGCGGTTCGCATAATCAGACCAAAGAAGCCCGCTATGGCAAAATTGGTCAATGCGACCCTGAACCACCCCTGTGGTAATTTGACCAGTGCCGTCATTCTTTCAACAATACCGTTATGGTTCGTTCACCTCGTATCCATCATTGGCATACAACCATTCCAAAACATCGCGTGCATCACCAATGGACAAATTTTGGTTGGGCATTCTGACAAGGCATTCTTTAAGGAGGGCTTGTGCCGCCGGGTCTTCGGCCAGCATGACTTCTACATTGGTGACCATATTCATGATCCATTCCGGTTTCCTGCGCTCAGAAATGCCTGCGAACCCCGGCCCCACTACCCGCTGGGCAGTTGTCTTGTGACAGGCAGCGCATTTCATATCGTAAATAGATTTGCCGCGATTGACCATATCTGCAATTAATGGGGTGTTCAGTTTAACTTCTTTGATTTCACCGATCCCTTTACCCTCATCGATCGTCTTATTTTCTTTATTGGATCTGGAAGATGCCGCATCGGAATTTGCCGTGCCTCCACCACAAGAAATGATGGTGGCTGCCATCATCAAAACAAGTAGAATTTTCATTGTTAATAAGTTTGAATTTTAGTCAAAATAAAATAGTTCTTTAGACATTCAATGGACTGATTTGTTTTCCGTGCACGAACTGTTCAATCGAGGCATTTTTCATTTGATAAAAAAGACCTTCCCTCGATGCTACTGCCTGGAAATGGAGAGGGCAAGGCACTTCATTTGAACAATCGGACTTTCCAAGAATACACTGTTCGAATCCTTTATCACCTTCGATGGCGACTATCACGTCATAAAGAGTCTTAGAACGGTTGATATCATTTAGATAAAATCCCCCGCCAGGACCTCGGACAGACGATATGATATCCTGTCGCGCCAGCTGCTGCAAAACCTTAGCCAGAAAATATTTAGGAATGTCGAGGGTCTTTGAGATCTCGCTAACACCCATGATTCCCCTGCCGTTCTCAGTTGAAGCCAACAAAATGACTGCCCTCAATCCGTATTGTCCTGCTTTGGTAAACATATATGAAACTTAGTTCATTAAAAGGATAAATTTATCTTCTATAGTCAACTTTTTGAAATCAAATTCATCAAATCACTCACTTGACAGTAATAGTGCGCAAGATCAATAAGCTTTAAAATTACAGTAATGATGATGATCATCGAGGTGTTTGATAGTGATCAATGCCCACATTTGTGGCAAAGCAGAGATTTGCCAAAATAAGACATTATACTCTTTTAATAAGAATAACCTTACTTGGTAACATCAATTTTCAAAACTCCACGAAATGAAAAAATTTAATAGTATTTGGATTTTCTTTTTGGCGGCTGTGGGACTGGTAGTACTGGTTCAATACAGTTGCAACACCACCGGTCCTGGTTCTGGTATGGGTGCTGGTGCCCTAGGAGGCGATGTCGCTTCCCAGGTTTACGTCCCACCTGGACAGCACGATGAATTTTATGCCTTCATGTCAGGCGGCTTCAGCGGGCAGATTGCTGTACATGGATTGCCGTCAGGCAGGCTCTTGCGGATAATACCCGTATTCTCGGTGGATGCTGAAAAGGGTTATGGTTTTAATGAAGAGACCAAGGCCATGCTTAATACATCCTTCGGGTTCGTACCGTGGGATGATTCTCACCATCCCGAGCTGTCACAGACTGCCGGAGAGACCGATGGACGCTGGATCTTCATCAACGGGAACAATACACCCCGTATCGCTCGTGTGGACCTTACCACATTTGAAACTGCCGAGATCATCGAGATTCCCAATAGCGGTGGCAACCATAGCTCGCCCTTCACGACAGAGAATACAGAGTATGTGGTGGCCGGAACCCGTTTTGGCGTTCCCTACCCTCAAAAGGATGTAGCCATTAATACTTATGAGGAAAACTTCAAGGGAATGCTGACGTTCGTTTCGGTAAGTGAAGAGGGCAACATGGAAATTGCTTTCCAGGTCCTTCTGCCTGCTTTCGACTATGACCTTGCTCATTCAGGAAAAGGCAAGTCCCATGGCTGGACATTTTTCACGACCTACAATACAGAGCAGAAATCGACACTTTTGGAGGTAACAGCTTCTCAGAATGACAAAGACTTCATTGCGGCTGTCAACTGGAAAAAAGCCGAAGAATACATTGCTCAAGGAAAATTCAGAGAAGTACCGGCCAATTACGCCAACAATGAATACGATGAAAGGACCCATATGGCCACGACGACGATGAAGAAATCTGTGAGGGTCCTTACACCGGCAGAATGTCCGGGTCTGGTATATTTTCTGCCCACGCCTAAATCACCACATGGCGTTGATGTGGATCCAACCGGTGAATACATCGTCGGCAATGGAAAACTGTCGGCTGACCTCACGGTACATTCATTTACGAAGATGCTTGCCGCCATCGAAAATGAAAGTTTCGAAGGTGAAGTGGCTGGGGTGCCGATTTTGAAGTTTGAGGACGTCGTGGCAGGCACGGTCGCCGAAGCTGGCTTAGGGCCATTGCATACAGAGTTTGATAATCGCGGCAATGCATATACATCTTTTTTTATCACTTCTGAGGTGGTAAAATGGAAAGTAGGTACATGGGAAGTTCTTGACAGGGCACCCTCATACTACTCCATTGGTCACCTGATGATACCGGGTGGCGACACTAAAAACCCACAAGGCAAATACCTTGTAGCACTGAATAAGATCACTAAAGACCGTTATCTTCCGACGGGGCCTGAGCTTTGTCACTCTGCTCAGTTATATGACATTTCCGGGGATAAAATGAAATTGTTGCTCGATTTTCCGACCCAGGGAGAACCCCACTATGCACAAGGTATATCTGCTGACAGGGTGAAACCCAAAGTGAAGAAGTTTTACCCCATCGAAGAAAACGAGCATCCGTTCAGAGCAATGGGTGAGAAAGATGCCCGTGTCGAACGCGAGGGAAACAACGTACACGTTTACATGACCACGATTCGAAGCCATTTTGCACCCGACAATATTGAAGGCGTCAAGATCGGTGACAAGGTTTATTTCCACATTACGAACCTTGAGCAAGACTGGGATGTCCCTCACGGCTTTGCAGTCATGGGAGCGAACAATGCTGAATTACTGATAATGCCAGGTCAGACCGAAACGCTTCTCTGGGAGCCCAAGTTTGAAGGCGTTTATCCATTTTATTGTACGGATTTCTGTTCCGCTTTGCACCAGGAAATGCAAGGGTACGTCCGTGTGTCTCCCCGGGGATCTCAGATTGCCTTGAGTTGGAGACTTGGCGAAGATGAGAATGTGGAATCAGACTAAGAAAGAACGATTATGGACATGGTGGGAGCCCTCATTTTAAAGGGTTTCCCACCGCGTCGAGATTGAAGTAATCTACATTATGAGAAATATTCTTCCCCGCATATTGATGGTACTTGCTGCCGCCTCTTTGCTATCGCTCTTTATCTTTCCAATGTGGCGAATAACATTGATAGCGGCGCAATATCCCGAGGGGGTAACCATGTACATTTGGATCAATAAATTGGGTGGCGAGACACCATCGACCATTCAAAACATCAACATCCTAAATCATTATGTCGGGATGAAGTTTATTGAAGAAGATTCTTTTCCCGAGTTGAAATACTTTCCTTATATCGTAGGAAGTATGGGTGCTATGGCTGTGCTTATTGCCCTGGTCAATAGAAAAAGTCTTTACTTGGCCTGGACAGTGGTAATGGTGCTTCTCGCCATTGCCGGAATCTACGACTTCTACCTGTGGGAATATGAATATGGTCACAACTTGAGTCCCGATGCCCCGATTAAAATTCCGGGGGCATCGTTCCAGCCGCCTCTCATCGGTACTAAGAAAATATTGAATTTCGTCGCAATGTCATTTCCACATACAGGAGGTTACCTAGCCGGAATCTCAATGTTCCTAGCCGCATCGGCATGGTGGATCAAGCATAAATCTGGTTTGCAAACCGATTTGCCCGTGGTTAAAACCAACTCAAGAGAAACCCAAATTTTCACACCCTGATTATGGTGCCAATGAAAAATATTCAAATTATTATCTGGCTGTTTTGTAGCTCTATAGTGTTTCTGGCATGTACTCCGAAACCCTTGCCGATAGCCTACGGCGAGGTTCATTGTGCCTATTGCAAAATGACCGTCGTGGACCGGCAACACGCTGCACAAGCAGTCACCAAGAAGGGCAAGAACTTCTATTTTGACGCCATCGAATGTCTCATTGATTTTACAGATCAAAAATCCAATGAAGAATGGTCATACCTGCTCGTCTGTGATTATGCAAGTCCTGCAAATATGATAGAGGCCAAGTCCGCTCATTACCTGATATCCAGGGCAATTCCAAGTCCTATGGGTGCTTATCTTTCGGCCTTTGGCAGTAGAGATATGGCGCAATCCATGTGGAGGGAAAAGGGTGGCGATCTGTATGACTGGACACAAGTGAAAAACAGGAAAAATCTATCAATGTCTTTAAATCAATAAAACGAATACAATGCAAAAGTCAATTTTAAACATGAGCTTGATATGCATGGTTTTCTGCCTGGCATGCAATCAGGCCGGACCTAAATCCGATTCCTCGGGTTCGACTACATACGAGAAAGGCCAATCCACCGTTCAGGACGAATTGTCAGACAACAACATCCTGCAAATTGCCATTGGTTCTGCTGATCATACGACGCTGGTCGCTGCTGTCCAGGCTGCAGAACTTGAAGATGTCCTTGTAAATGCCGGGCCACTGACTGTATTTGCACCAACCAATGCGGCCTTTGACGCCCTACCGGAAGGTACAGTCGCAGATCTTCTCAAACCTGAGAATAAATCGAAACTGGCGCGTATCATAAAATACCACGCTTCCCCGGGTAAGTACATGGGTGATCTTCTGAAGAATAATATGAACCTGTACCAAGCCAGCGGTCATTATGTGAAGGTGGAAAAAAGCGATGATGGTGAAATCATGGTTGGAGGAGCCAAGGTTTTAGGCACGGTGGAGGCATCCAATGGAGTGGTGCATGTGGTTGACAAGGTGATGTTACCTCCGTCATAATCTATTACAAAAGCTTAATCAATGGGTGTCTTTGGCAGTTGTGAAATTAGAAGCAGGATTGGTACTACGACCTCAATGGTCGTGGTACTTTCCTTCTTTGTATTTCAAGCTGCAGCCAGGACCATTGAGGTTTGCCCGAATTGCGTTCATCGGACAATAAAAGAAGCCATCAAAACGGCTAATACCTTTGATACGATTGTCATTAATGACGGCACCTATTACGAAACAGGCATCTTGATCGATAAGTCACTGACAATCGTGGGTCGAGGCAATCCCGTACTGGACGCGCAGAAAGGACCCGGGATAATGGTGATCATCGCCGATCACGTTGTAGTAAAGGGGCTCACCTTTGCACATGTCGCTACTTCTTATATTGAAGACCACGCGGCTATAAGGGTAAAAAAGGCAAAACATTTTCACATTTCTGACAATACCATCATAGACGGCTTTTTTGGCATTTACCTGGAGAATGCTTCTGACGGAATCATTGTAAATAACGTCGTGCAGGGGAAAGCCGTTGAAGAAATGTCGTCGGGGAATGCCATACATCTTTGGTATTGTAAACGGGTTGAAATAAAATACAACGAAGTATCTGGCCACAGGGACGGTATATACCTCGAATTTGTCGATCAGGCGATAATCGAGAACAATGTAAGCAGGAAAAATCTCAGGTATGGTCTTCACTTCATGTTTTCGAATGATGACGTGTATGCATCCAATACGTTTGAAGAAAATGGGGCCGGTGTGGCAGTTATGTTTTCCAAGAACATCCGAATGATCGAAAACATCTTTGTGCGAAACTGGGGAAAGGCGAGCTATGGACTCTTGTTGAAAGAGATATACGACGCTAGAATCGCCGGTAATAGATTTGCTCACAATACCATTGGTATCTATGTGGAGGGATCTACGAGAATTAACTATACAGACAACATCTTCGAGCGAAATGGATGGGCCTTGAAGGTGTCGGGAGGCTGTCTCGACAATACGGTATCAAACAATGATTTTTTGGACAACTCATTTGATCTTTCTATAAGTCAAAACATTAATGAAAACCGGTTTGACGGGAATTACTGGAGTACCTACAGTGGGTATGACCTCGATAAGGACGGCACCGGGGATGTTCCTTACAGACCTGTGAAACTTTTCAATTTCATCGTTGACCGCACTCCGGAAGCATTGGTTTTGCTGCGTAGTCTTTTCGTCGATATTGTAAATTTTGCGGAGAAAGTGAGCCCGATATTTACGCCTGACAACGTTGTTGATCATTATCCAAAAATGCGAAAGATACACTGAAATGCCACAGATTGATATTACGGGTCTTTCCAAAACATACGGTCATAATAAAGTCTTGAGATCGTTGGATCTTAGACTCGGGGAAACAGGAATCGTTGCGGTACTGGGACCCAATGGTTCTGGGAAGACGACTTTGATCAAATGCATATTGGGCTTGGTGATACCTGATAAAGGCAGCATAAAACTCAATGGTGAACCTATCATTAATACCTATGCATTCAGGAACGAAATTGGTTACCTACCGCAAATTGCTCGTTTTCCAGAGAATTTGACAGTGAAAG
>JBFKOL010000079.1:0-14482 GCA_041628815.1 Saprospiraceae bacterium
TCAGGTGAGCCCGGAGAAATCAACATCTCTAAGGCCACCGAACAACTCCTCAACGGCAACTACAAACTTGAGTACCGAGGAAAACTGCAAATCAAGAATATGGCGGACATCGAGGGATTTTTCGTACGTCTGTAACCAGTCAATAAAAACAATTCTCTCATTGACCTTTCACTCTTCCATATCGCCATCAAGGTACGGCCCAATGACATCCTTCCATATGGCGTAGCCCTTCGCATTCATGTGTAGGCCATCTTCCACAAACAACTCTTTATTGACCACACCTTGTTTGTCGCACATGGCTGACCAGATATCAATAAAACGGACATCTGGATCGATCATTGACCACAAACCAATTTGGTAATTCAATTGTTCAAATCGATCTCTCAGATGCCACCGCGAAAGACTGGGTTTCACTGCGATGAAATGCACCATTGTGCCCGGTAACTGACTTTTTATCGCCTTGACTATCTGACGTGCTTCTGAAACAATGGTGCCAACATTTTTACCCTCTGCAAGATCATTGTCCCCCTCATAAATAAATACGGCATGTGGGCGGTATTTTAAGACAAGCCTGTCTAAATGGTACAACAAATCACTCATTGTAGATCCACCAAAGCCCCGATTAATCACCTTTGCAGGCTTGAAATCTTCTTTAAGCGATTTCCACAGGCGAATACTTGAGCTTCCTGTAAACAGGATTAGATTATCCTGCAATACAACTGGGTCTTCCTTTTCCATCAATTCTATCTCCGCCGTGAACCTCAGTGGGTCCTGGGCCTGCAGATCATATATATTGAATAAAAGAAGAACGACGACCCATAGAGTCATATGGGAGAGCATATTCATACCGTTCGATTTAAATGGTGGAATGAACATAGAACGAAAATTGGTCAAATTAATGTTGTAATTCCAAAGAACCAGATCTAATTTGAATATCCGGAGAGTCTTACATTCTGTTTTCAGATTCAGGCTTGTCCCATTTTTGACGATCACTTTTATGGTGTCGCTCATGGTGGTGTTTGCTTTGCGTGAAAAAATAAAGAAAAATCGATATACACAGGTGAAACTAGAAATACTGCAAACATTGATGGATCCGGAAAAAACTAATAAAAAGGAAAGTGTCCTTGAGGTTATTGACTCATTGTTTGAAAAAACAGATACGTCTTCTTTTACTCAATGAAAGTATCACAAGCTATTGCAGTGAACAATGATGTAATGAACCGAATGCAATGCAACTTTTGGGTAAGCTTAATCAGCTTCCTGTTTCTTCCCTTTGCAACGTGGGCACAGTGGTGTGCAACCATTGACCCTTCGTCCATAAAGGATTATGCAGATCGATTGCACATACCTACCGCCAAATCATCGGATAACCATCTTTTTGGACTCACTTTACACATTGTTGAATCGGTTGCAGGCGAAGGGGGCCTTACCACAGAACAAGTCCTCGACGAAGTTGACGGTTTGAATGCAGTTTTTTTTGGGACAGGAATCCAATTCTACCTTTGTGGGTCTCAACGTTACATCAGAGGGTTGAACAGCTATGATTTTCAGTCTGGGGCAGCCCTGAATCAGGCTCACCACGTGTTTAATACGATCAATGTTTTCTATGTGAACGAACTAACTACAAGCAACCTGGATGCATTGTGTGGATACGCCATTTTTCCCTGGAGCGGCAGCCTTCTCAGCCGGTATGCCGTGGTGGAAAAATCCTGTGCTGGAGGGGGAAAGGTGTTGGCCCATGAACTGGGTCATTATCTCGGGTTGCTTCATACCCATTCAACTTTCAATGGGGTCGAATTTGTCAATGGTAGCAATTGCCGTACAGCAGGAGACCTTCTATGTGATACACCGGCAGATTATAATCTGTCATTCGGAGGACTTACAGGGTGCTCCTATACAGGACAGTTTGTCGATCCCAACGGCGACCTCTACAACCCCAACCCATCCTACATTATGTCATATGCGCCGCCCAATTGTTTGAGAAGATTCTCCGGACAGCAACAAAACTTGATGCAAAGTTATGCCCGCGAATTGACAATCGAAATGAATGATGACTGCCCGGAATATCCTGAATTGTCCATATCATCTGATACTCGGAGTTTAACCGTTGTTTCAGGACAAATCATTGAAATACCTATTCATTTCACCCAGGACATGCTGCATCAACCGCGCGAGATTACTTTGTATTTCTACCTTTCGTCAGAAGCTGGCACGTTGGGGACCATCATCGACAGGGAAATCATTTCATTTGATCCATCCTCGACATCCTTCAGCCATTTGATAAGCCTTCAGGTTCCTTTGACGACCGGAAGCGGGGCATACCAACTTACGGCTATCCTTGATGCAGACTTCAAAATCATCGAACAGACCAAGTCGAACAATGCTGTAACCATCGGCATAACCGTTGACAATGGTACATTCGACGACGTCGTTTTATTTCCCAATCCGGCGAGTGATGCAGTGCGATTCTTTATCAGGAGCAATTCCACAAGAGGGAAGTTCAAAGTCAGATTTTCAGATTTGAACGGCAGGTTATTGAAGGAAATCAATGGTTTTAAAAGTGAAAGTGAATTCCTGAACGAATTCAATATTTCAGACCTGCCATCAGGAATGCTGGCTGTCGTAGTGGAGTTTGAACTGAGCAGCGCTAAATTTCCCTTTCTGATTTGGAAATATTGATAACTCAGGCTTCCCTTGCAGTTCGCACATGGAATGGACCACCACACTTCAGTATAACATCCTTTCGAACAAGTCCATGTATTCACTTTCCATCTTTTCCCTCTGAAGTCTTGCAGGGTGATCTTTCGGCCGTTGTCTGTCCACTTTGTGAAGAAACTCCCATAGTTATCCATAGCGGTGACCGGTTCATCGTTTTTTTCTCCATTCCACCTGTCGAGGATGGGTACTTATGTGTCAGGAAGAGTATTTCCAGCGTATCGGTCTAAAGGTAATGCCAAGGAAAATAAGACCAATACCCAGCCATATCAATTGCCTTGCCCTCCGCATAATCGACACGGTAAGCCAAATTTCACTGCCTGGCACTCCTATCAGGTCGAGCAATACCAGGTTTCCGTATTCTTCTATTCCCACCTGTCCGGGCACAAAGCTGCCTGCACTCTTGAAAGCCATGACTCCCATTTCCATCACTATGGCATCCAGGTAGGAAACTTCAAGACCCAGTCCATTCAATATGAAGTAAAATTCCAGCGTACCTACCAACCAGTGCAAGATTGAAAGCCCAAAGGCAGCAGTGAAATGTAGTTTGCGACGTTGGTAGAACCGGACAATCCAGACGTTTATCTCCATCAACCCCGCGATCCAGTTATGGGCCCTTTCCCACCGCTTCATTATGGTTCTCACGATGTGATACAGAAGCAACTTTTGGGACAGAAGCAGATATGCGAAGAGCACAAGGGCGACGAGCGCTACAAGTAGGACCATCAAGACAGTATTGACTTCAAATACATTTTTTTGACACAGGAACAACACCAGGACGGCTACGAATAAAAACAGATAGGATAGAATGATCAATCCCCTCGAGATCAGAATTGAAGTCAGTCCCGCCTTACTGCTCACGCCAGCTTTTTCGAGGAGGAAGACCTTCGCATATTCTCCGGCAATGATGTTAGTGGGGTTGATTAGGGTGAGCACTTCTCCAAGGTGGCGTATCATGTACAACCTGCCAAAGTCAGGCGGCAGGTCTTCAACGGCGAAAAACGATTGTCGCCACGCCATCGTGGCCAGGAGGTAAGCAAGGCCGGTTATGAGAATCACAGCGGGCACCACCCAGCGCATCTTGTATAGATAGGCGCCGACCAATGTATAGTCTATCCGTACCAGGTACAATCCAAGGAGCAGTATAATAACGGCCAATACGGACCATCGCACGATTTGCTTTTGACGGTGTCCCATCGAATTCTACCCTTTCGCTAAAAAAATATCCTCGGTGTCATTTTGAAACCTGCCTTTCCCGGCCAACCGTGCTACATCCGTAAAATAAGTGGCCACCAAACTGTCCCAATCCAGCCTAACGGCATCGGCTCTCGCCCGAGATGTAATGGCATCTCTAAGCGAAGGATGATTTTGAAGAATATCGATCATTCGAATGTAATCCGCTGCATCGTGGACATTGCATAGAAATCCATTGACGCCATGCTGAATGATGCTCCTTACTCCTCCCCCATCGGCACAAATGCAGGGAAGGCCCGAGGCCATGGCTTCGGCTACAACATTGCCGTAGGTTTCAGTATCGGACGTAAAGACAAAATAGTCCGATGATGCATATACCTTACTGAGCATTTCGTGCTCGATATAACCCAGGAATATGGCCTTTGGCAATCTTTTTTCGAGTTCTTCTAACGCCACTCCTTCTCCGGCAATTATCAGGTTGTAGTTCATGTCTGACTGCATTAGCAGGTCGTAGATGCCAATCAAAGTTTCCAGGTTCTTTTCCCAAACCAGCCGCGAAGCAAACAAAACGTCCAAACCTTCTTTGCCTGTCAATCCCCGCAAATAGGCTTTATCTCGCTTCGCAGGATTAAACAACTCCGTGTTGATTCCCCGCTGCCACAAAATCATATTAGAGGTGTCAAAATCCTTTTCCGAAAGTTCTTCGATGATCTCATCCGTGGGAACATAAACCAAATCACAACGGTCATAGAAAGATCTGTTGTGGTATGCCAACGCTCCTTCCAAAGCCTGTGTAAGGATCGGAGTGCCCTTGGTATAATATTTCACATAAGACAGAAAATGCGTGTGATAGATGCTTACAACCGGCACGTTATGGGCCTTTGCATATTTCAGCGCGTAATAACCCAATGGTGATGGGGTTGAAATATGGATCACATCGGGTTTGTACCGTTCAAGCCTTTTCTTTATCCTCGGCCCCATGCCAAAGACAGAGGCCATCTTATAGGTCTTATTGAATGGAACAGTCCAGGCGGGTACGTGAAAAACTTCGAATCCGATGTCCTGGACAGGAGGCATTCCACAGAAAAACAAATACTCATACCTTTCTCGGTCAACACGTTCGATGATCTGAAACATGGTCCTCGTGGCACCGTCGAAATGCTTGATTAACACTTCGGCAAAAAATGCCACCTTAATCTTTCCCCTGGAGGGATCTGTGTTGGGCAGTGTCATAATGATTGTGAGATGGTTACTACATCCTCACGTCAACATCGTCCAAATAAATAACGAATAAGTGTCGTGAAAACTAGCTATTTACCATTATTTCTGAAGTTTTTAACCAGCTCTTAAGATTACCTTAATAAAGTGTAAGATCACGGTCACTTCAAAAGTGGAATCAACATATATTGAAAATGTTTAATATGAATAAACAAAATTTTATCACAGAAGACCTATTACAGGTGTGATTCAACTGTCGTTGTTGATCCTGTTTTTTTCCTCTTCCAGCCCGGTGCTTCTTTTTCTTGTCTTGATTTTTTGATTACCAAAATTATACGTGAAGTTAAGGCGCACTCTTCTGCTGTCGTTGTTACCTCTGGCCCGCAAGAACAGGTCGCCATACGTACTCACACCATCAAACTTGGTTGACCAGAAAATGTCGCTCACGGAGAGCTTTACATTCCCCATACCACCGGCAATTTTCTTTTGGACACCTACATCGATATTGTACATGGCATCCATTTCAAAGGTGCCGCCCCAAAGACTCGGTGACTGGTACCAGCCTGAGACCTCCAGGCTCCAATCATCAGGCAGGGAAAAGGTCTGCTGTGAATAAATATTGAGAGCTGTGGTGGACAGGTCCACTATGCGCCCATTGCCATAATCTGCCTTGTTCTCCTGAATAAATCCGGTAATACTGGTGTAAGAGCTCCAACTGGAGGTAATGGAAATGGGCATGCTGAAATTGACGTTGTAATTGTATTGGTCGGAAAGATTCAACCACGTGATGAAACTGGATTTCTGTCCTTCCACATCGGTAAATCGGGTAATGCCGTCCCTCGTATGACTATAACCAATACTCGTCGTGAATCGGTAATTGAATGAATGCGAAAGCTGGAAATTAGCAGCGTATTCAGGTCGCAGAAACGGATTGCCCAACTCAAATGTTAATTCATCCAATTTGGATCTGAAGGGATTCAGGTCCTGGTAATTGGGTCTGCGCAGTCTCCGGCTGTAATTCAATTGAAAACTGTGCTTTTCATTGGGTTTATAGGAAATTCCTCCTGACGGAAAGAAATCAAGGTAGTCTCTCTCGACTTCTTCATCCCCGGTCTGCACCATGGCCGTCAAGGTGCCCAAGGAATGCGTATGTTCCATTCGAACACCGAAGTTAATACTCCATTCAGACCATTGCCTTGAATAAGTGAAATAAAGGGCATTGACGTTTTCCTGGTAGACAAAATTGTTGCTTTGGTCGGGGTTGATGAGGTGCTCTTCTTCAACTACGTCGTAAAAATCAAAGGTATTGTCTGTTTCCACAAAGGAATATTTCCCTCCGAGACCAAGTTGTCCATCAAACAAACCAGTCTGTAGATCTATTCTTCCCGTATAAATATGGATGTTTGTGGGTGCTTCGGTAAAGTTTTCGATTGTCCTCAGGATTGTGGTTTCGTCCTCTGAAGTATATCGATTGGGGAGAGATTCCCGATTCATATTGTCGTAGATTCCCGCATCGAGATCCACGTTGAGGGTCGTCCCTTCCCCATTGTCGAATTTGTAGTTGAGGTTCAAATTGTGGTTGTACCTATCGTATGCAGAGTTGCTGGTCGCTAATAAAAGACTATCTGTCAACCCTGCATTGTATGCAGGACCTATGACCGTTCGTGAATTCATTCCCCAGTCACCACTACCTGTATTCCCGTTGGCCAAAACTCCAAATGTGTGTTTGTTATCGATAAAGACATCGATACCGGCTCTGTAGTTGTGCCCCCTCCAGCTACCTCCTCCCAGGTTGGACTGGTCAAAACGCAAACCGAACTGTTCTCTATAAAGGAAAAAATCGTTTACAGTGGCTCCATCGTAATAATTGTAGGATCCAAAAAAGTTCGTTCCTTTAGTTCTGTGATTCGCTTGAAAGCTTCCATTATACCTGCTTTTCTGGCCTTGTTGAAAACCACCTGATAAACTGCCATTAGAGCCTATATTTTCGTTCCTCTTCAACCGGATATTGATGATACCCGCATTGCCTTCTGCTTCATATTTCGCCGAAGGGTTGGTTATGACCTCAATGGCGTCAATCTGGTCGGCCTGTAGAATGCGCAGGTAAGCCGCCAGGTCTTCGGGGCTTAACGGTGAAGGGCGTCCGTCGATAAAAATCTTGACGCCATTTTTTCCCATCAGCGTTATGTTGTCATTATTATCGACCACGACACCCGGGGATTTTCGCAACAGCTCGAGAGCATCACTTCCGGTTGCATTGATGCTGCCATCCACATTAAAAACCATTTTATCCGGCTTCATTTCCAATAACGGCCGAGTGGTGGTGACAATGACCTCGTTGAGTGTATTGTCTGGAGAGGACATCACGATGTCTCCCAAAGACTTGTCCATTCCAATCTCATAATCAAATGACGCTCCATAATAGTCGGGTATTCCTACGAAGTTGACTCCCAGATAATAGGTTCCGCTGGCCACCCCGTACATGGCGAATTTACCCTTCGCATCGGTGAATTCTGCCTTGACGATCGAGCTATCGGAGGCGGCATAAAGGACGGCAGAGGCAAAATCCAAGGGAGTACCATTGTATTCCAAGACCGTGCCATCTATGACAGCGGACTGGCTCCAACCATTCAAACCCAAAAGGATTAAACACAGTAAGGATAGATTTTTCATGATGACGATTTAATTGCTTAACAGACGTTTCATCTTCTGAAATGGTGACATTGTTGGTCTATGGAAAACAGGCATCTATCGAATATTCGCTTTGAACTTGTTCATTTGTGATCTGAATTACCTCGGTACCAGCTAAATGCAACACGATTTCACAAGCTTTAACCTAATTTCGGGGCCCATGGGACACGATCACAGACATCACGGTGAAGAGCGGATCGCTTCTGCTTTCTGGATCAACCTAATCTTCAGCGTAATAGAAATAGCGGGAGGCTTCATGACCAACAGCATCTCGATCTTATCAGATGCTTTGCACGACCTGGGTGACAGTCTGTCATTGGGTATGGCGTGGTATTTTCAAAAAGTTTCCAAAAAGAAAAGAGATGATAAGTATACCTATGGATACCGGCGTTTCACCCTGCTTGGCGCAGTGATCAATGCGGTTATACTACTCTCCGGGAGCCTATTGATCATAACAACTGCCATACCTCGCATGGCCAATCCCCAACCAACTCATTCCGTAGGTATGATTGTGTTGGCTATTTTGGGGATCAGTTTCAACGGTCTGGCCTATTTTAGGCTCTCTCACGGGCACAGCCATAATGAAAAGGTCGTCTCTCTCCACCTCCTTGAAGATGTGCTTGGATGGGTCGCAGTGCTGATGGGAGGTGCAATCATTCATTTCACAGGATGGTTCATTATCGACCCGATACTCTCCATCCTGATAGCAGGATTCATCATTTTCAATGTTTTCAGGCACATCCGTTCTTCGTGGCGCATTCTTTTACAAGGCATACCCTCCCACTTTCCCAGCAGGGAAGTTTCAAGAATACTTAGCTCCCATGATGATGTTATCTCCTTTCACGATCTCCACCTGTGGAGTATGGATGGGGAAAACGGGATCCTGACTGTTCATATCGTGATCGACGCCGATACACCCATACAGAAGAGAAGAACGATAAAAGACCAAATCCAGCAAAGTATGATGAAAATAGGTATAGACCACTGTACAATTGAAATAGAACATCCATCAGAACACTGCGTTCTGAAGTCACATTGACGTGCTAAGTTCGTCGTGAACTTGGGGTCAATAAATCGTTGATTTTGCCTCTCAGGTGTTTTACCACTCGATCCGAAGATTCTGTATTGGACAATACCAGATGAGCTTCCCTATGATAGGGATGTATATAACGTAAATATGCAGGTTCGGCATGATGATGGTATCGATGCGCAATTTCCGCCGAATCATAGTTCCGTTCTTTCAAATCTCTCTGTAAGCGCCTTTTGAACGCTATGTCAAATGGCACATCCAGGATCACTTTCAGGTCAATCAAATCACTCACTTCCCGGTAATGGTAGATAAAAAGGCCTTCTACCAGAATGATTGGTCTGGGTTGAATGCGGATTTTTTTCGGAGTGCGTTCATTGTTGAATACATATTCTTCCAGTTCTACGCGAAAGCCTTTTTTCAATTCTTGGAGGTCGGCAGCAAACCTCGACCTGTGAAATGAGGTGGGGAGATCGAAGTTCAGATACTCTTTGGAATCCCGAATCTGTTCGTGCCTCGGCAGATAGTAGTTGTCCATGGTATGGAGACTGATCATGGGTTCTCCAAAATGGTTGAGGAGTTTCTTGACCAGGGTAGTTTTTCCGCTACCACTTCTTCCACTAATGCCAATTACTACTCTCTCCATCTTTTATTTTGATATGCCTAAAATTCTCTATTTTTTCGGAATGATAATAAACATATTAAGGGCAATCTTGGGAATTGCCATTATTCTGGGCACGTGCTACCTGATCAGCGCAAACCGAAAAGCGATCAACTGGAAACTCGTATTCAGTGGCCTGGCCATACAGGTAGTTCTTGCTTTCATGGTCATCCGTATATCTGTCGTCTCAAGGATATTCAAGGCCATTGTAGACGTTTTCCTTCTCATCATTTCGGCGGCTCAGGAATCAGCCGTCTTTTTGTTTGGTGACCTGGCTGTTCCCCAGGGAGCATTTGGATTTGCGTTTTCAGTACTTCCCATCATTGTCTTTTTCTCGGCGATCACTTCGCTCTTGTACTATCTGGGGATACTCCAAAAGATCGTATATGGTTTTGCATGGGTAATGAACAGGACAATGAAATTAACGGGCGCTGAATCGTTGGCCGCTGCTGCCAATATTTTTATAGGTCAAACCGAGGCGCCTTTGGTGATCAAACCTTATCTGGAAAGAATGTCAAGGTCTGAAATGCTTACCCTCATGACCGTCGGTATGGCTACCATTGCTGGCAGCGTTTTCGGTGCCTATGTAGGACTACTTGGTGGAGCGTCCACAGAATCGCAGCAGGAATTTGGCATGCATCTGCTCATCGCCTCTATCATGGCTGCCCCTGCCGCTATTATTCTTTCGAAGATCATTTTGCCCGAACAACCGGATAAAGAGCTCGATAAGGATTTAAGTATTCCCAAAGCCGAAATCGG
This sequence comes from Saprospiraceae bacterium, assembly GCA_041628815.1. Classification (GTDB taxonomy): domain Bacteria; phylum Bacteroidota; class Bacteroidia; order Chitinophagales; family Saprospiraceae; genus JBFKOL01. The sequence goes on from JBFKOL010000079.1 coordinate 10,266, forward strand.
CACCAACTTGCTCGATTCACTAGCGAGAGGAACGTCCGACGGCGTAAGGCTTGCAGTGAATGTTGGAGCCATGTTGCTGGCATTCATGGCACTGATTTATCTTTCGAACAACCTGCTCGGCTTGATTGGCGATGTGACCGGAATCAATGACTGGGTGAAGTCGGCCACCGGAGAACGCTATGACGGCTTGTCAATGCAACTTTTTATGGGCTATGTTTTTTCACCGCTTGCATGGGTAATTGGCATTGCCGGGGAAGAAATCCTGATCGTAGGCCAGCTGCTGGGTGAAAAGACCATATTGAACGAGTTTGTGGCTTTTTCTTCTCTTGGAGAAATGAAATCATTGGGTACCATATCCAAAAGATCTTCTGTACTGGCAGCCTACGCCTTATGTGGATTTGCGAACTTCGCTTCAATCGGCATTCAGATCGGTGGTATCAGTGCACTTGCTCCGGGGCAGAGAAAGACACTCACTCAATTGGGTTTTAAAGCATTGATCGGTGGAACCCTCGCCACCATGCTGACAGCCAGTCTGGCCGGAGCACTGATAGAGGTCTGATTACCGATTCACACAAGCCCCTCCGGCAAATCCATGATTATCCTGTCAGGCTCGACGCGTATGATGAATGCGTCAACCAGAGGAATTAACTTTTGTTCACCCGTTTCGGTAAGGACCACTGCCATCTGCTGTTGGGGATATTCGTCAATTCTTTCGATTTGTCCCATCGGATCACCGTTGGCACGGCAAACTTGCAGACCCACAAACATGGCTGTATTGTTTTTCCTATAATGCTCTTCGATATCAGCCGGCAGATCTTCTTTCAGCCTATAAATCGGTGCCTGGTGAAAAGGTAAAATCTTTTCGCGTTCATTTAAGAAATGAAACTTGGCTATAGTATCCTTGTTTTCTTGGATCGATGTGACTTCGAATGGAATTTTACAACCGTCTATGTCCAAAAAAATGAAGCATCCTTCAACAATGCCTTCAATAAAAGGCTCCTGAATAACCACTTTTATTGCACCTTCGAAACCATATGCCTTCCGCACAAAGCCGATTTCAATGAAAGTCTTTTCGTGGAGCATTTTCATTGTGAATGGAGAATTTTCTGTATCCATATATGCCCCCTCTCGGCCTTGCTCTCCCAAGGAATGTCTTCACAGCCCGTGAAACACTGCGTATCCAGGATCCACAATTCACGATAGATTAGACCAATACCGGCAGCATAGAATTCTTTGCCATAACGCAACTCCAGCTTGTTTTCGTAATCGGCAAGTGATACGGTGTGAACCTGGTCAAAACGCCTGCCATTGATCTCGACAGAAGTATTCACCTCGTCATACCGGGATATCCACTGCTTGAAATAGTCGATTTCTTCTGATCCTACAACGGTTTTTACTTGAGTGTCAAAGTACTTATTGGCGTCCCACTCTTCCCCCTTTACGGCAGGAAAAATCAACTTTACCTGCCGCCGGTTTCCCTCAGTCAAGACGGCTTCATTGTCGGAAAGGGAACGGGAAAAGGTTTCTTGGTAAAGCCAATCCGAATTTTCATTCTCCCGGACAAAACGGTCGATTAAATGAACCGTCTTTCCGGACCCATCCAGAAGAGTTTCACGATTGACTTCTCGGATCTGAAATTCAGATGTATCGATATGTCGTCCTTCATTATAATAGGTCACATTGAATACTTCGTATTCTACAGTGTGCCCAGTGATCAGAGGATAATGCACGGATTCGGTGATGTTATGAGCGGACCCTGTAAAGACATCGTCGCCACAGGATATGCATATCAAAATGATGGATAATAGGAGAAATTTTCTCACAAGATTCACTGTTACAAGCAAATATACATGTAAATAATCATTAATAGAATAAACCTGGATTGTATCGGATCAAGTCTTCAACCCTGAAAAGATCCTTCCTCCTCCTATGACATCATCACCCTCGTAAAAGACTGCAGACTGACCTGGTGCAATCCCGCGTACATTAGACATGAATTCTACACGCATCTTATCGTCCATTGGATATAATTGTGCCATACACCCTGGATCATTATACCGTACCATTACACGAGCCTCGGTACCATCATTTATGCGGTCGTATTTCATGTAGTTCAGATCTGAAACGATCATACCGTTTTTCATAAGATCGTCGACATCGCCAAGGACGACAACATTGTCATCAGCTCGGATCTCTGTCACATATTTAGGAGTGCCAAAAGCCTGACCAAGCCCCTTGCGTTGTCCGATGGTGTAAAATGGATATCCGTCGTGTGTTCCTATGACTTTGCCTTCGGTATCCAGAAATAGACCACCTTTCACCTGATCTTCCAGTCCTGGCAATCTTCTCTTGAGAAAACCGCGGTAATCGTTGTCCGGAACAAAACAAATCTCGTAGCTCTCTGCTTTTTTGGCCAACTCTTCATATCCCCATTCACGCGCCATCTGACGAATTTCAGGTTTGGTGAATGCGGCAAGGGGAAATTTACTACGCGACAGGCATTCCTGGCTGAGCCCCCATAGGACGTAAGATTGATCTTTGTTGAGATCTTTGGCCCTGGAAACGAAATAACGGTCATTTTGACGAAGAATGCGCGCATAATGCCCGGTAGCAATGAATTCGCAATCCAGCGCATCGGCTCTTTTCAACAGGGCAGACCACTTGATATGGGTGTTGCAAAGGATACAGGGATTGGGCGTCCGACCGGCAATGTATTCATCTACAAAGTCATCAATAACGTAGTCTCCAAACTCCTCGCGAATGTCAATAATGAAATGATGAAATCCGAGATCCACACTCACCTGGCGAGCATCATTGATACTGTCAAGACTGCAGCAACCCGTTTCTTTTTTGCTACCTCCTGAGGTAGCGTAATCCCAGGTCTTCATGGTAATACCCACGACCTCGTAGCCTTTCTCATGAAGGAGCATAGCGGTAACCGTGGAGTCGATCCCTCCGCTCATTGCAACCAGAACCTTACCTTTTTTACTCATTGTTATACCTATGTTCAGACGCTTTGATCTTGAATCAGGAATTTTAGTTTTTATTAACGCAACTAATTGTAATTTTTGCGTCTTAACCCAAAACAATCATCGTCATGTTCCGGATTCAACGTTTCAGCATCATTCTAAGTTCAGTTTTTTTCCTCTCCGTCCTGTTTCATTCCTGTGCCGTTAATCCCGTTACAGGTAAAAAGGAAGTTATGCTGATCACCGAATCACAAGAAATTGCTCTTGGGGCACAATCCGATCCGGGCATTATTGCAAATTTCGGACTTTATGATGACAAAGCTATGCAAGACTTCATCAACGAGAAAGGACAGCAGATGGCGGCCATTTCGCACAGACCTCACCTGGATTATAAATTCAGGATTCTTGATAGCCCCGTAGTCAATGCATTTGCAGTACCAGGAGGATACGTCTATTTCACCAGAGGCATTATGGCTCATTTCAACAATGAAGCTGAATTTGCCGGTGTCCTGGGCCACGAAATCGGTCATATCACGGCGAGGCATTCAGCAAGTCAACTTTCCAAACAACAGCTTTTTGGCGTGGCATTCGTTGCAGGAATGATTGTTTCCGAAGAATTCAGACAGTTTTCGGATGTGGCACAACAAAGCATGGCCCTTCTTTTCTTAAAATTTGGCAGGGACGATGAAAGCCAAAGCGATGAGCTGGGAGTCAGTTATTCCACCCAAGTGGGTTATGACGCACACCAAATGGCCAACTTCTTTGATGTGCTCAATCGCATTCAACAAAAAAGCGGTCAACAGATTCCTGATTTCCTTTCAACTCACCCAAACCCGGAAGACCGATTTAACCGAGTCCACCAACTTGCCGATGCTTACCAGGCTCAACTGGGCAAGACCAACCTCGCCGTAAACCGCGATTCTTATATGAGAATGATCGATGGACTCGTCTATGGTGAAGATCCTCGCCAGGGTTATGTGGAGTACAACACATTTTTCCACCCGGAGTTGCGATTCCACTTTCCCGTGCCTCCCAATTGGCAGGTGGTCAATACTCCTCAAATGATCCAGATGGCCTCCCAAGATGGTAAAGCACTTATGTTGATGACACTCTCTCAGCAACAGACCCTCCAGGCTGCCGCACAAGAAACCGTGGAACAAGATCAGCTTCAGGTCATAGAGTCCACACAGCTTACGGTTAACGGGCTGCCAGCCATAGCCATGATTTCTGTGTTAGAGGCACAGCCCA